>JASHOT010000152.1 GCA_030040965.1 Candidatus Sulfotelmatobacter sp.
GGCGCTACACCTACAACCTGCGCGGACTCTACGAAACTCCGGCCATGGTCGAAGGAGGTGAAGTTTCTCCGGACGCGCGGAGTAAGGTAAGTGACTTTGTGCAGCAAGCGCGCACGCGTGGCGCGAATCTTCCGCCCGATGGTCGCTCATCGTCGTCGTCCGGCGAGATCATGTTGAACGAGTTCGAATCCAAGCAACTGCTGGCGCAATACGGAATCCCGGTGGTTGACACGCGGCACGCCGAAGACGAAGACCAGGCCGTTGCCCACGCCGAAGCGATCGGATATCCGGTCGTGCTGAAGCTGCTCTCGAACGCAGTCGCACACAAGTCCGACGTGGAGGGAGTGCGCCTTGGCCTGCAGAATGCGGACCGGGTGCGCATCGCCTATCGCTCGATCGCAACTTCGGTCTCCGAGAAAGCGGGAGCAAGAATTTTTGCCGGCGTCACCGTCCAGCCCATGGTTTACCGCGACGGATACGAACTGATCCTCGGCAGCAGCATCGATGCACAGTTCGGTCCGGTCATACTCTTTGGCTCCGGCGGAGTCATGGTCGAGGTCTATCGCGATCGTGCACTCGCTCTCCCTCCACTGAACACAACCCTGGCCCACCGCGTCATGGAGCAGACGAAGATTTTCACCGCTCTCAAAGGCGTTCGCGGACGCAAACCCGTCAATATCGCCGCGCTCGAAGCTCTGCTCGTTCGTTTCAGCCAACTCGTAATCGAGCAGCCCTGGATCAAAGAAATCGACATCAACCCTCTTCTGGCCACGCCGGAACATCTGCTCGCGCTCGATGCACGCATCCTTCTTTACGATTCCGCAATGCGTTTTGAAGATCTGCCCCATCCCGCCATCCGTCCCTATCCGGCGCAGTACATCTCCGAATGGTGCATGAAGGATGGAACTGAGGTGACGATCCGTCCCATTCGCCCGGAAGATGAGCCCCTGATGGTGCAGTTCCACACCACGCTCTCCGAGCGCAGCGTCTATCTTCGTTACTTCTGCTCGCTCAGTCTCAGCACTCGGGTGGAGCACGAGCGCCTGGTGCGCATCTGCTTCGCCAGCTACGATCGTGGATTCGCTCTGGTCGCGGATCGCAGGAATCCTGAGACCGGGCAACACGAGATTCTGGGTGTCGGGCGTTTCAGCGCCATGAGCCGCACCGAGGCTGAGGCCGCGGTGCTGGTTTCCGATCGCTGGCACGGCCGCGGGCTGGGAACCGAGCTTCTCGCCAGCGTGGCGCGCGTTGCACGCGAAGAAAAATTTCGCCGGCTTTCAGGAGAGATCCTGCGCGACAATCTTGCCACTCAGGCCATTTTCCGGAAGGTGGGATTCAAGCTTCGCGCCATGGACGATCCCTCGTCCGTTTCGGCGGTGATGGAACTCTAGGCAAGAACATAAACCCCGCTGTCGTCCTGAGCGAAGCGAAGGACTCATGTACTTGTCTGGCGGCGCTGACACCCTCGCTCTCGCGGTTCAACTCGGTTACAGATCAGGTGAGACTTCGGGACACGCAGGTTGGACTTTTCAACAGCAAAACTTGCCACCCAAAGCAAACGTAGCTCACACCGTCGCCGGCTTCACCACTTCCAACTGCGGCTCAAAGATCAGCGTGGTGCCGATCGCCCGTGAAACCAGGCAGAGTTTTTCAGCGCGTCGCAGCAACTCGAGCGCCCGTTCCCGCTCTTCCGCAGAGGGAATCTTCAGGTTGGGCCGAACAATAATCTGTGTGAAGTTGTAGCCCGAGTCGGACTTGCGAATGGTTCCGCTCGCCTCCACCTGCAGATCACTGAAATTGAACTGTGCCGAGCCCGCAATCGTGCGCAACGTCGTTGTATAACATCCGGCGACGGCAGCCAGAAGCAACTCTTCGGGCGTCCACCGGCCCTCGAGCCCGCCAAATTCTGCAGGCGCAGTAAAGTGGATTGCGTTGGGCGCCGAATCCGACTTTGCTAATCCAGTGCGGCCTGAGGTCCACCATGCTGCAACTCGATAAGCGTGTTCTTCACTCATGATCTTTCACTCCTTGGGAAAATTGCGCGGCGCTCATCGGGCCGAGAAATAAAAAGATGAAATCGGCGTCGCATCGTTGGCCCCCCTCGGAACTCGGCAGGATCTCTACGCCGTCTTGACCGCCACCGCGCGTTCTTGTTCGATCTTTTGAATCTGGGCGCGCAACCATGCAGCCAGCGCTTCTTCCATCTCCACCTGGCTGCCGGTGCGGTAAAAGTCCTCAATCGTCCGCCCGTCTTTCGTCAGAGGGATGAAGCGGCAAGGCGAGCTCTCTTTTCGGCTCTCTACCGGCACGAACTTTTCGAGCAGGCAGCTCTCACAAGGATGGGGCCGCGCCGCGTCGCAGAAGTTCGGGCAGCTGGGCGAGTCTTCAAAGATCGCCGGAGCGCGCCACGGCGCATGTGGCGAACGTCCGTACCCTCCGTCTTCCAGGAACCTCAATTCGAACTTCAGCACTTCCAAAATGTCGCGAGCGTCTTGAGTCATAGGGCACCTCGATTTGAGGGTCAGCATGTCAGAAATAAGCCGAAAACTCCGTATATTGCGTCACCGGGTTTGGTGATTTAGGTCACAATAGCGGCCCATAACTCGCCTGCCCGACGCGCGTTTTGCCGTGATTCTTAAAGATTTGGCACTGCCAGAACGTGATCCAGGTCACAGGACCACTTGCGTCTGATCACATGGGCAAACGTGACAGGTGTCACAAATCGTTCACAACAAAGCGCGTGATAGCTGTCACAGGGACCCGTGACCTCTCGCATACTTCGCTTTGCTGCGGCGTGTGATCCTACGGCTGCACGCGGATGTTCGGAATGCAGAAATGGAACCAGCTCTTCAACGCGCTCTGCCGGACTTGCTTAAATCGAGAGGCGAAGCATTCCACCCTGTGGTATCTTGCCGGACAAAACTTTCCTCAGGAGGAAACGTCGTGAAACAACTCTCTCTACGTTTGGGCTTAGCAGTTCTAGCTCTCGGAATGATCTCACTCTGTACCACCTCCGCAGTCGCTCAGGACGCCGCGGCAACTTATAAGTCCAAGTGCGCCATGTGCCACGGCGCCGACGGCAAGGGCGGCAAGATGGGCACGCGCGACTTCGCTTCGGCGGAAGTCAAGGCTGAATCGGACGCGCAGTTGGCCGAGGTCATCACCAAGGGCAAGGGCAAAATGCCGTCTTACGATGGCAAGCTGAAAGAAGGGGAGATTAAAGACCTAGTTGCCTACATCCGCGGCCTGGCTAAGTAAGTGTCAAGAAGTCAGTTGGGAAATCGTAAACCGTAGTCGGACAAGGGTAGCAGTACAGGGCAGTTGTAAAAGAGGCGGTCGTGAGGCCGCACAAAAACTTGATTCTTAAAGATTGGCGGGTGAGAGCATGTCCACGCGAACAATACGAAATACTTTTGCGCCTGGAGTTGCCCTCACCCTTCTTCTAACCGCCGCCACGGCTCTCGCTGCTGGCAAGCATCCCCAGAAACCCACCGCGGATGAATGCCTCGCCTGCCACAGCGATGCGAGTCTGAGCCACGACGAAAACGGCAAGACCGTCAGCCTGCACGTTGATCCCGGCAAGTTCAAGAACTCCATCCACGGCTCCATGTTCACCTGCGTCGACTGCCACACTGATGTGACCAGTGCCGCGCATGAAACCACCCCCAAGAAGATCAGCTGCGCCACCTGCCATGCCGACCAGCAGGCCGCCTATGATCGCAGCTTCCACGCTAAGGCCGTTCAGGGCGGAAACACGCATGCCGCCACCTGCGTTGACTGCCACGGCAGCCCGCACGAGCTGTTGCCGGCCGGTGATCCGAACTCTCGGGTGAACCATCTCAACATTCCCGCGACCTGCGGCTCTTGCCATAGCCAGAAGTTCGTCATGGAAGATGGCGGGGTAAGCGAGCAGATGGTCGCCAGCTATCAGCAGAGCGTCCACGGACACGCCGTCGCCGCGGGAAGCGAAAACGCGGCCGTCTGCACCGATTGCCACGGCACGCATGAGATTCTCGACGCGAAAGATTCCAAATCCCCCATCTTCAAGTTCAACGTGCCGCAAACCTGCGGACGCTGCCACGATGGCGTCTCCAGGCAGTTTGTGCAAAGTATCCACGGGCAAGCGATTGCGC
Source organism: Candidatus Sulfotelmatobacter sp. (assembly GCA_030040965.1). Classification (GTDB taxonomy): domain Bacteria; phylum Acidobacteriota; class Terriglobia; order Terriglobales; family Acidobacteriaceae; genus Sulfotelmatobacter. The sequence goes on from JASHOT010000152.1 coordinate 4,134, forward strand.
AGGGCAACTGGCAGGCGCCGGTCTGCACCGACTGCCACGGCATTCACTCCATCAAGTCGCACCTCGACCCGACATCGCCGGTGAACGCGCAGAATCTCGCGCAGGCCACCTGCGCCCGTTGCCATGAAGGCATGCGCCTGTCGCAGGAGTTCGGAGTCGAGGGCCGTCGCGAGACCACTTATCTGGCCAGCTACCATGGGCTCGCGGCCAAGTTAGGGTCGCAGGTGGTCGCCAACTGCGCCAGTTGCCACGGCGTTCACAATATTCTTCCTTCCAGCGATCCTAGATCGACCATCAATCCCGCCAACCTGGCCCGCACCTGCGGCCAGTGCCATCCGGGAGTCACCGAGAAGTTCACCGCCGCGAAGGTGCATGTCGACGCCCCTCTTTCGGCCGATGTCGGCAGCCAGGCCGTGCGCTGGATTCGTCGCTTCTATCTCGGCATGATCTTTGCCGTGATCGGCGGCATGCTCCTGCACAACTTCATCATCTGGAGAGCAAAGGTCGCGGCGCTGCGCAAGACCGAGCATCGCTTCGTCACGCGCATGGCCGTGCGCTTCCGCTGGCAACATGCCACGCTGCTCACGAGCTTCTTCGTGCTGGTGCTGACCGGCTTCGCGTTGAAGTTCCCCTATTCGTCCTTCGCCTCCATGTTGTTTCTGGGCGAACGCGGGCGCGGAATCCTGCATCGCATCGCCGCTGTCGTCCTGATCGGCGTTAGTCTCTATCACTTGTTCGACAGCATCCTGACCCGCCCCGGACGAAAGCTGCTTCGCGATATGTTCCCCACACTGGACGACGCAATCGGAGCGTGGCAGAATCTCAGCTACTATCTGGGCTTGACTTCGCGAAAACCTGAGTTCGCCCGCTTCAATTATGCGGAGAAGATGGAGTACTGGGCTCTGGTCTGGGGCATGATCGTGATGGCCGTGACCGGCATCATGCTGTGGGCCAAGGTGGTCGTAGGTAATCATCTGCCGCGCTGGTGGCTCGATGCGGCAACGGCAGTTCACTTTTATGAAGCGATTCTGGCCACTCTCGCCATCCTGGTCTGGCACTTCTATCAGGTTTTCCTCGACCCGGATGTCTACCCGATGAACTGGGCCTGGCTGGACGGCAAAATGCCACTGCATCATTATCACGAAGAGCACGGGTTGGACGGCGAGACCATCGCCCAGGCCTCGCCCGAAGCGGCACAGGACGGACCAGAAATCGAAGAAGAAACCGAAGTCGCTGGGGTCATGCATGGAAAATGAGAATTCGCCGCAGGCGGTTGAACCAAGGCACCGCTTGCGGATGCTGCTGCGCAATCCCATCAGCCTGGCCGGCGTCGCGCTGGCCATCGTCGCCATCGGCAACATTTTTCTCTTTTTTCTTATTGACCAGATCGCCGTCAAGCCGAGCCCATACATCGGCATTCTGGCCTACATGGTATCGCCCGCATTTCTGGTGCTTGGCTTTTTGCTGATGCTGGCGGGCATCCTGATCCAGCGCAAGAAGAAAGTCGCTTCTACCGAGTTTTATCCCCGTATCGATCTCAACGACCCCTCACAGCGATCCGCGGTGATCTCGTTCATGACGTTTCTGGTCGTGTTCGCGGTGGTCAGCGCTGCGGGCAGCTACAAAGCTTACGAGTACACCGATTCCGTCCAGTTCTGCGGCCAGCTCTGCCATACGGTAATGAATCCGGAATTCACCGCCTACCAGCTCTCTCCGCATGCGCGCGTGGCCTGCGTGGAATGCCACGTCGGTGCGGGCGCCACCTGGTATGTGAAATCGAAGCTTTCCGGCGCGCGTCAGGTGTATGCGGCAACCTTCAACACGTTCCCGCGCCCGATTCCCACTCCGGTCCATAACCTGCGCCCGGCGCAGGACACCTGCGAGCAGTGCCACTGGCCGAAGAAATTCTATGGCGGCCAGCTCAAAGTCTTCACGCACTATGCCAATGACGAGAAAAACACATTGCGCCAGATCCGTATGCTGATCAAAACCGGCGGCGGCGATCCGGCCACGGGCGCGCCCGAGGGCATTCATTGGCACATGAACATCGCCAACAAGATTGAATACGTGGCTGCCGACGAGAAACACCAGATCATTCCCTACATTCACGTCGAGGATCAGGAGGGGCGCGTAACGGAGTATTACGCGAAAGATTCGACGCTGACCAAGGATCAGATCAAGGCGCAGATCGCAAAAGGTGCGACCCATCACATGGACTGCGTCGACTGCCACAACCGGCCCACGCACATCTACGTTCCGCCCGATCTCGCCGTCGATCAGTCCATGCTGGCCCGCCGCCTCGACGCTTCCCTGCCCTTCATGAAGCAGCAGGCCGTCACAGTTCTCACCGCGGATTACAAAACCACCGACGCCGCCACGCGAGGCATCGCCAGCGGCATCCAGGATTTTTACGAGAAGAAATATCCTGACCTGGCTAAATCAAAGCAGTTGGAAATTCGGCAGGCGGTCACCGAAGTGAAGGAAATCTTCAAACGCACCACTTTCCCCGAGATGAAGCTGAACTGGCAGACCCATCCCAACAATCTCGGCCACTTCTACTACAGCGGATGCTTCCGCTGCCACGACGGCCAGCACGTCAGCGCCGACGGCAAGGTCGTGAGCAGAGACTGCAACCAGTGCCACACCCTGATGTCGGAAACTGAGAATACGACCAGCGTCGCTACCACAGCCCTCCCCAGCTTCCAGCACCCGGTCGATATCGGCGACCTGACACAGGTCAACTGCGCCGACTGCCATACCGGCGGGGTAGGACCGTAGGTTCGCGCGCAGTCACGGCCCGTGGGCTTGAATTATGCCAACGTCATACTGCCGGAATCAGCAACTCCGTCTGCAGTTGATCCTCCGGCGTAACCTTCGGGTCGTTCAAATAATTCTCGATGCAGTATTCCTCCCGCAATTCGACATTTCTTTCTGCCAACCTCTTGAATATTTCATCGAACGCCGGCCAGATATGCGTGTAGGGACCGATCAGCAGAAAGCGGGCATACTTTCCGCCTTCGATCTTTCTGTATTGCAATCCCTTCAATGTTGGAGACGGCGGCTCACCCACGGCAACGCCCGCCTGGTAGATCAAGGCGTCTTCTCCCAGCTTGGTCCGGTCAATGCCGCTTAGGCCTAAAAATTCCCTGATCCGCTTCTGGTCCACTTGAGTCGCCATCAAGGGAAACATCTCTTCCCAGGTCGGAGGCGCGACCTCCGCAAAAGGCCCATGCTTTTCGAGGAAGACATAGTGAGTAGCCGGACGTGTGACCATCTCGACGTTCTCAGTCAAATTCATCTTGATCTCCTTGTGCACCCGCGGTCTGGTCAGAAGGTAAATCAAATCGTGCTGCAGGTCTTTTCCAAGATTGCGAAAATCGCGCGGACTCATCTTCAGCACCTTCTTGAACACTTTATTGAAGGCTGATGGCGTCTCGTATCCCACGCCGAGTGCGACTTCGGTCACAGCGCATGTGGGGTCCTCTTCCAGCATGCGCAGGGCCGTCGCCATGCGAATGCGGCGCAGGAAATCGAATGGGGTTTCGCCGGTATAGGCCAGAAATAATCGGGCGAAGTGGTAAGACGAGGATCCCGCCTGGCGAGCAATCTCGGTGAGGATAAGTGGTTGGTTGAAATTCAGCCGTATGTAACGCTGCGCACGCCCAATCTGTGAACGATGAAACTGGCTCTGATGCCGGAGTTTGCGTTGCGCCATGCCGAAGTTTACGTTATCGCCTTTACCCGGAACTTTTGCAATATTGCGAATCCAGACTGCATCCTGGTGCCTGCGCGCCGCGTTCGTCCGCGCGGTACGGCGTTCACCGTATGGAAAAACTGCCCAACATCAGTTCAGGTAGACTTTATGGCCAAAGGAGCGCCTCTTCGCTGGGCGGAAAACACATATCTTCGCAGCTACTTGCAGGGCGCGGGCGTCGAGATTGGCGGGCTATGGAAGAAATTTAAGGTCCCCTCCACATCGAAAGTCTGGTATCTCGACCGCCTTTCTGAAGAAGACCTCGCCCGACATTACTCCGAAATTAACACGGGCATCGTCGCTCCCGACGTTGTCGCCGATGCCGAATCCGTCCCTCTTCGCGATCTCGATTTCATCATAGCCAGCCATGTGCTCGAGCACCTGCCGTCGCCGCTGAAAGCCCTGAAATCGTGGTATGAGGCGCTGCGCAGTGGCGGCGTCCTGCTGCTCAAGGTGCCCGACAAACGATTCACCTTCGACCACAGACGGGAACGAACTCCTCTGAAGCATCTGATCGAAGAACACGAGAACCCGGATCGCATCGATACCCGGGCACATTATGCCGAGTGGGTGGAACTGGTGAATGGCAGGACGGCCGGCAGCCCCGAGTTCCAAACTGAACTCTATGCGCTGATGGCGGAAGGCTACAGCATCCACCATCACGCCTGGATCGATCGCGACATCCGCGACATCATCGACTACACGAGAAGCACCTGGCAGCTCAACTGGGCGCCGGTGGTTTTCTGGAACGCCCATTTTTACCGCAAAGAGACCGTCGCCGTCCTGAGGAGAAACTAGGTTATGGCGACAAGATCAGCTCAGGTCGCAACCCAAGGAAAACCGCAAGGCAGCGCAGATTTCAGCCATTCGCAACGCACTCAGATGAGCAACGCGCTGCCCCAGTCGATGCTGTGAAACCGTGACGGCGTTGTGCAAATTGACGGCACAAGGTGCTTTCATCCCGTCTTCCTGATCCAGACGTACTTCAGATGGGACTTGGCGAATCGTTGACGTGATGGGTGCAACGGTCACGGTCGACAGATAAGGCACGGCTGTGTCTCGGGTAAGAACGACCACCGGCCGTTTCTTATCTGGCGGAGAAAATTGGTAGAGGCGAACGTCTCCTCGGGCTATTCTGGTGGCCATACCGCGTCCCCTTCCCAGGCCTCCGCCGCGCCCGGGATCTGAGGCGACCGGGAATAGCCGAGCCGATCGCGCTTTTCAGTTCTTCGCACTTCCAGCCTGCGAAGATGCTCCTTGAGCGCATCCCGTACCAGCGCCGACCTGTTGCGGCGAAGCTGCTTCGCGGCACGATCCGTCGCGGCCAGGAGCTTTTTATCGAGGACAATTTGCACGATTTCCATATGTTGAATCTATTCCACATTATACTCCACAGCGAGGAAATCTTAGTGCAACATCGCCTTTGCTCTGCTTAGCCCTGATCGTAGAACTTCAGCGCCATGGCTCCGTGCGTGGCTGCACCACCGGCGCGCAAAGCGGCCGCGAGTAACGATGACTCCACGATTTCCTCGCGCGACGCCCCAGCTCTTTTGGCGGCCTTCGAATGAACCTCAATACAGTACGGACACTGCGTCGTGCAGGCCACGGCCAGTGCGATCAGTTCGCGATATTTTCTCGGAATCGCGCCGTCTTCGCGCCCAACAATCTTGTCGAGTCCAACCCATGCATTGAAATCCGTGGGCGCAAGCTTGCCCATTTCCTTGAGGAGCCGCAAATCCGCAACGTCGTGGTAGTGTTCGCTCACTGAAATCTCCTTTTGTCAGAAGTTCGAAAGTCCTTGTGCTGGGGAAGCAAGGGGCACAAGTAAGATATCATCCCCTTTCGTTGACATGTGAATCACATGAAAGTATGCTAGAAACATGTCGAAGATGATCCAGCTCCGCAACGTCCCTGACGGGTTGCACCGCAGCCTGAAGGCTCGAGCCGCTATGGCAGGCATGTCGCTGTCGGACTATCTGCTTGCGGAAATCCGGGAAATCGCCGAGCGTCCCACGCTGGCGGAACTGCGCGAGCGTTTGCACACCCGTGAACCGATTTCGGCTGCCCTGGATACGGCGCGCTTGCGGCGGGAAGAGCGCGATGCTCGATGATTCGCACGATGATGAATGACCGGCGATGATCGTTTTAGACGCCTCCGCCGCCGTTGACTGGCTTTTGCAGACATCGGCCGGATTGCGGATTGAGCATCGAATCTATTCGTCCAGCGAATCCCTGCATGCTCCGCACCTGATCGATGTGGAGGTGGCTCAGGTTCTGCGCCGTCTGGCGCGCGAAGGTACGATTTCCGCCCAGCGAGCCGACGAAGCGGTTCGCGATTTATCGGATCTCAGGCTCACGCGCTACCCACATTTCGCCTTTCTGCCGCATATATGGCGACATCGCCACAACCTTTCCGCCTACGATGCGGCCTACGTCGCACTCGCCGAATTCCTGAGAGTTCCCTTAATCACGCGCGACAGCCGTCTCGCCTCGGTGCCAGGGCATGCTGCCACGATCGAGATCTTCTAAGGTAACTGCCGTTGCAGTCTCTTTTTCCGGGCAAGATGTGATTGCAATCACACCACCCTGTGAACCTGCGTCCCGACAGCGACATACCCTATCCGGCATCCTTAAAACATCGTAGCGGTCACGTCCGTGGCTGCCGATAAGTCCCAAGTGGGGGATGTCAATGAAACGCAAATTCAAGACCATGGACGCCAATGAGGCGGTCGCGCATGTCGCCTACCGCGCCAGCGAAGTCATCGCCATTTATCCGATTACGCCCTCGTCGCCGATGGGCGAATGGGCCGATCAGTGGGCGTCGGAGACTGTGCCCAATGCCTGGGGCAGCGTCCCGCATGTGGTTGAAATGCAAAGCGAAGGCGGCGCAGCCGGGGCGGTGCACGGAGCGCTGCAGACCGGATCGCTGGCCACGACCTTTACCGCTTCGCAGGGCCTGCTGCTGATGATCCCCAACATGAACAAGATCGCCGGCGAACTGACCCCGGCGGCCTTCCATGTGACGGCGCGAACTATCGCGACCCATGCGCTTTCGATCTTCGGCGACCACTCCGACGTGATGTTCTGCCGCACCACCGGCTGGGCCATGCTGTGCTCCAACTCCGTTCAGGAAGCGATGGACCTCGCCCTGATCGCGCACGCGGCCACGCTCGAAACCCGTATTCCGTTCCTCCACTTCTTCGACGGATTCCGCACCTCGCACGAAGTAAACAAGATCGAAGTGCTTACCGATGACGATGTCCGGGCGCTTATCAACATGGATCGAGTGATCGAGCACCGGCAGCGCGCGCTATCGCCAGACCATCCGGTAATTCGAGGGACGGCACAGAATCCCGATGTCTTCTTTCAGATTCGCGAGACGGCCAATCCCTTTTACGATGCCGCACCCGCCAAGGTGCAGGCCGCAATGAACAAGTTCGCAGAAGTCGTAGGCCGGCAATATCGCTTGTTCGAATATGTCGGCGCACCGGATGCCGAGCGCGTCATCGTCGTAATGGGCTCGGGCGCGGAAGTCGCGCAGGAAACCGTCGATTACTTGAATACTCACGGCGAAAAGGCCGGACTGCTGAAAGTTCGTCTTTATCGGCCATTCTGCGTGAAGTCATTTATCGAGGCCCTCCCCTCAAGCGTTCGCCAGATCGCCGTTCTCGATCGCACCAAAGAATCAGGAGCGATCGGCGAGCCCCTGTATCTCGACGTCGTCAACGCCCTGCAGGAGGGATTGAAACTCGGGTACAGCAACTTGAAAGCTGCTCCGGCCGTTGTTGGCGGGCGCTATGGCCTGTCATCGAAGGAATTCACTCCAGCCATGGTCAAAGCGGTTTACCACAATCTGAAAAAATCTCCGCCCAAAGACCATTTCACCATCGGCATCAACGACGACGTCACCCACACCAGCCTCAACTACGACGCGACGTTTTCCACCGAGCCCGATAGCGTCATCCGCGCCATGTTCTACGGACTCGGCGCCGACGGCACGGTCGGAGCCAACAAGAACTCGATCAAGATCATCGGCGAGAATACCGACAACTACGCGCAAGGATATTTCGTCTACGACTCGAAAAAATCGGGGGCGATGACCGTCTCGCACTTGCGCTTCGGTCCGCAACCGATTCATTCGAGCTACCTGGTGTCGAAGGCGAATTTCGTCGCCTGCCATCAGTGGATCTTCCTCGAGCGCTACGACATGCTCTCGGCGCTGGTGGAAGGCGGCGTCTTCCTGCTCAACAGTCCATTCAGCAAAGACGAAGTCTGGGACAACCTGCCGCGCGAAGTGCAGCAACAGCTGATCGCGAAAAAAGCCAGGTTCTACGTCATCGATGCCTACAAAGTCGCCCGCGACGCCGGCATGGGCTCGCGCATGAATGTCATCATGCAGGTCTGCTTCTTTGCGATTTCCAAAGTTCTGCCACGTGACGAGGCTGTTGAGGCCATTCGTGAATCGATCCGCCACACCTATGGGAAAAAAGGCGAGGAAGTCGTCCGCAAAAACATGCTGGCCGTCGACGAGACGCTCGCGCACCTGTTCGAAGTACAAGTCCCCGAAGCCGTGACCAGCAAGATCGAAATCCCCGGCGTCTTCTCCGGGTCGCCGAAGTTCGAACAGGATGTTCTGGGAGCGATCTACGCGGGCAAGGGCGACGAACTTCCGGTCAGTGCGTTCTCCTGCGACGGTACGTTCCCCTCCGCAACCTCGCAATGGGAGAAGCGCAATCTCGCCCTGGAAATTCCTGCGTGGGATTCGAAGATCTGCATTCAGTGCGGCAAGTGCGCCATGGTCTGTCCGCATGCCGTGATCCGCATCAAGGTTTATGAGAACGAAGCACTCGCCGGCGCCCCGGCCACGTTCAAGTCGTGCGACGCACGCGACAAAGAGTGGGCGGGCATGAAATACACGATTCAGGTCGCGCCCGAAGACTGCACCGGATGCGGCGTTTGCGTCGACATCTGCCCGGTAAAGAGCAAGAGCGAGGTGCGGCTGAAGGCGATCAACATGGTGCCGCAGCCGCCGCTGCGCGCGCCGGAAAAAGAGAATTGGGAATTCTTCCTCAACCTTCCCGAACTCGACCGCCGCAAGATCAAACCGGGGACGATTCGCCAGCAGCAGGTGCAGGAGCCACTGTTCGAATTTTCCGGCGCCTGCTCGGGATGCGGTGAAACACCTTATCTGAAGCTGGTTTCGCAGCTTTTCGGGGATCGCGCGGTGATCGCCAATGCCACCGGATGCTCGTCCATTTATGGCGGCAATCTGCCCACGACTCCATGGGCGAAAAACGCCGACGGGCGCGGGCCGGCGTGGTCGAACTCGCTGTTTGAGGACAACGCCGAATTCGGCCTCGGTTTCCGCGTCTCCATCGACAAGCAAACCGAATTTGCCCGCGAGCTGCTACACACCCTGGGCGGCCAGGTCGGCGATGACCTGACCGCTGCAATTCTGCACGCCGAACAAAAAGACGAAGCCGACATCTACGAGCAGCGGCAACGTGTCGACATTCTCAAAGAAAAGCTGGGCCAGCCGAACACCCCGCAAGCGAAGCAACTTCTCGCGCTTGCCGACATGCTGGTAAAAAAATCTGTCTGGATCGTCGGCGGCGACGGCTGGGCTTACGACATCGGCTATGGCGGACTCGATCACGTTCTCGCCAGCGGCCGCAACGTCAACATTCTCGTGCTCGATACTGAGGTGTATTCGAATACCGGCGGCCAGGCTTCGAAATCGACGCCGCGCGGCGCGGTCGCGAAATTTGCCGCCGGCGGAAAACTGGGCCCCAAAAAAGATCTCGGGCTGATGGCGATGACCTACGGCAACGTCTATGTCGCCAGCGTCGCCATGGGTGCCAAAGACGAGCACACGCTGAAAGCCTTCCTCGAAGCCGAAGCCTACGACGGGCCGAGCATCATCATCGCGTACGCGTCGTGCATTGCGCACGGCATCGACATGACGACTTCCATGTCCGATCAGAAAATCGCGACCGAGTCCGGCCAGTGGCTGCTCTATCGCTATAACCCGGAGCGCGCCGAAGCGGGAGAAAATCCGCTGCAGCTCGATTCCCGCCAGCCCACGCGCAAGGTGCAGGAATATCTGCTGCAGCAGACGCGTTTCAAGATGCTCACCAAGAGCCATCCGGAACACGCTGATCTGCTCTGGAAACAGGCGCAGCAGGACGCGGAACGCCGCTACCGGATGTACGATTACATGGCGGCTCGCAAGGACGAACCGGCTCCGGCGAAAGAATCCGGAACAAAGCCGGCTGCAGAATCAGCGCCAGTGGGCGCTCAGAAATAAGCGGTTCCCCCACGCTTGTCGCATTTTGTGCGACAGGTGGGAGATTTCCGCCAGTGGAGCAGGAGAACGCGAATGGTCGATCTCACCACAACTTATCTTGGCATTAATCTGAAATCTCCGCTGGTCGTCTCAGCCTCGCCCCTCTCCCGCGACATCGACGGCATCTGCCGCCTCGAAGAGGCCGGAGCCTCGGCCGTGGTGCTTTATTCGTTGTTCGAGGAGCAATTGCGGCAGGAAGAAGTCGACCTCGAATATCACCTCAGCAACGGCACCGAAAGTTTTGCGGAGTCGCTCACCTATTTTCCCCAAGCCAGCGAATTCCAGACTGGGCCCGATGGATATCTGAACCACGTTCGGCAGGCCAAGTCCGCCGTCACCATCCCCATCATCGCCAGCCTCAACGGATCGACACTCGGCGGATGGACGAAATTTGCTGGCGAACTGGAGCGTGCCGGCGCCGACGCGATCGAGTGCAACATCTATTACATTCCGACCGATCCGCAGCTGACCAGCGAAGATGTGGAAAAAACTTACGTCGACATCATTCGCGCCGTGAGAAACACCGTCACGATTCCAGTTGCGGTGAAGCTGAGCCCATTCTTCAGCAACATGGCAGCGATGGCTCGGCGGCTCGATCAAGCGAAGGCTGACGGACTCGTTCTGTTCAACCGCTTCTATCAGCCTGATATTGATCTGGAAGAGCTGGAAATTCGTCCCAACGTCCTGCTGAGCACACCCCAAGCCCTCCGCCTGCCGCTCACCTGGATTGGAATTCTTTACGGCAAGATCAAGGCTGATCTCGCCGCCACCAGCGGTGTGCATAGCGCGGCCGATGTCATCAAGCTGCTGATGGTGGGAGCCAACGTCACCATGATGTGCTCATCGCTGATGCGGCACGGCATCAATCATCTGCGCCACGTGGAGCGTGAGCTGCGCGACTGGATGGAAGAGCATGAGTATGAATCGGTAGCACAGATGCGTGGCAGCATGAGCCAGTTGAAATGTTCCGACCCGACTGCGTTCGAGCGCGCGCAATACATGCGGGCAGTGAAGGGAATGCAGCACATTCACATGGCAGGATGGCGCTGATGGCGACGAACGAAATCAACATCGAAAGCATAAGTCGCAGCGCTGTGAAGGTCTCTGCCATCGACAAAGTTTCTGCGATTGACAACGTTTCTGCGATCGACAAGGCGCGCCGCGAGCGCCACCGCGCCCTTATCCTTCCCCGCGAACATGGTGCGTGGGGATTGCTGCTCGTGCCCATGGTGACGGGCGCGGGTGTGGCGCTGCATCAGACATCCAATTTCATTCCGATTCTGCTGCTGCTCGTCGCCGCGTTGGCTCTTTTCTGGTTGAGAACGCCGGTCGAGAGCCTGCTCGGCACTTCGGCGATGCGCGCACAAACCGACGACGAGCGCAGTTCGGTCTCTGCGGCCATCGCAGCTCTGGCGGCGGTCGCAATCATGGCTCTCGGGGCACTGTTATGGGCGGGTCGGAATCCCTACCTATGGCTGATTGGAGTTGCCGCTGCCGTGGCGTTTGCAGCCCAGGCACTCCTCAAAAAACTCGATCGCCGCTATCGCATGATCTCTGAGATTGTGGGAACGATCGGGCTCACGTCATCGGCCGCGGCGGCCTATTACGTCGTCACCAGCAGGTTCGACCGCACCGCGTGGATACTATGGCTGGCGAATCTTATTTTCGCGGGCAATCAGATTCACTACGTGCAGACGCGCATTCACAAGTCTCGATCTGCCAGCTTCCGAGCAAAGCTATCGCAAGGCTGGACCTTCGCCATCGGCCAGTTCGTCATGCTTTCGTTCCTGATCGTCTTGTGCTGGCGCGGCTTGATGCCGTGGATCGCGCTGCTTGCCTTTGCGCCGCTTCTGTTTCGCGGATGGTTTTACTTCACCCAAAAGCCGGCGCCGCTGGTGGTGCGCAAGCTGGGATGGAGCGAACTGACCCAGGCCATTGTCTTCTGCATTCTGTTCATAGCTGCATTCTACGTCTCATTCTAGAATCAACCGCCGAGAGCTACATGCAGCCGCTGTAAATCATTGGCAATAAATGGTTTGCAGTCTATTTATAAGATCGTACGCAGAGGCTTATGCAGCAGAATGTAAAGGATAGAAACACTGTGGAAATCTCCCGTATCTCCTTTTTCTGCCATGACCTGCCCCGAATTACGGCACAATCACCGCTGCGCCATCGATGGCATCCTTCTTGACGGCCAGTAACGCTTCGTTCGCCTGGGCCAGCGGGAACACCGTCACCTTCGGCTTCAACCCAATCTCCGCCGAAAGCGCGAGGAAGTCGCGTGCATCAGCGCGCGTCATGTTGGCCACGCTGCGCAGTTGCCGCTCACCCCAAAGCAATTTGTCGTAATCGAACTGCGGCATGCGATCGAGATGAATGGCGTTGATCGCGACCACGCCGCCTTTGCGCAGCGAGGAGAGAGCAGCCACTACGACGTCGCCGCTCGGAGCAAAGGTAAGCGCGCGGTCGAGTTCCACCAGCGGCTTCTCGGTCTCACTCCCAACCCACGTCGCGCCGAGCGACTGGGCCAGCTTGCGATGCGA
>JASHOT010000153.1 GCA_030040965.1 Candidatus Sulfotelmatobacter sp.
CCAATTCGCGATTTGCGATTTTGAGGTCGTTGGCCGGGCTAGTGAATTGAATGCGGTCGCCGATGGAAAACCTTCGTATCTCTTCACGGAAAACGGACACGCCACACTGTCGGCGAGGATCGTACCTGCGCTCGATGCCACCCTGTAGTTTCACTGTAAGCCGGTTGGTGGCGGCATCGATGCTCTGCACCCGCGCGTACCGACCCCTTCCTATGCCTGTCTCTTTCGACGCGCGGGAATAGCGCAGAATATCGCCTACTTCATATTTCGCCGCCCACGTCCGATCCGCGCCAGTGAGATCTTGGCGCGGTACTAGAGTCCGGATTGCGTATTCTTCGGCTCTGACTAAGCCCTTGTTCTGCAATTCCGCATGAATGCGGTCATTGATCTCCATACGGGAGCGATTATCTGGGGACACTACCAACGTGTCTTCCGGCGACTTCGCATACTCTTTCGCAATGGTCGAAATGCGCTCGTCATGGCCGCGAATTTCGTGGACCCGGCCCTGTTGATCGAGATTGTTGATAGCTTCCTGCACATTGCCCCGTGCGAGATGTTGAACCACTTCCTTCAGCTCGGGGTGCTTCTGCCGCAGGATCTCTTCGAGCTTTACAGTCTTCATGCCGGCATCCTGCAATTGTGCGAACGGGCGTCCAGCTTCAACCGCTTCGTGCTGTCGCCGATCCCCGACCAACAAAACTCGATCCTCCGGATGAAGCCGCTCGATAAACTCATGCAGTTGCCGAGTGGAAGCGAGTGATGACTCGTCGAGGATATAGAGTCGTTTTTCACCGGTGTCGGGCTGCTGCCCGCGTGTCAAATGCTTCTGTAGAGTCGATGTCTCGATGCCTGCCTCTCCAAGCTTCTGGGCTGCACGGGATGTCGGTGCGAACCCTTCGACCCGATAGCCTTCAATCTCAGCACCCTCCCGAATCACCGCCAGAGTCGTGGTCTTGCCCGCTCCAGCAACACCGTCCAGACCCACGATCTTTTCCCGCGAAAGGAGGATCTCATCGATCGCTTGTAGCTGCGAAGGATTCAATTCTGGATGACGGTCTTCAGTGGCGATACGGATCGGGGGCGAAACGAGCATTGGATCGCCGTAATCGCGTCGGTTACCTTCCAACATTCGAGCGACGATCTCGCGCTCCATCCCGGCCATAACTCTCGTCGTGTACTGTCTGCGTGCGCCAATCTGCGAGAGTTCTTGGAGCTCTCCCGTGTTGATCCGGCATTGGAACTCCTGTCGGATGCTGGTGTAGGTGGTTTCTCCCATGCCGCGTGCCAGCGCTGTTTCCAGGATTGCACGACTATCTTGTACTGCTGACCGCTCGAATACGTGATCGCGTGCCCACGTCACAGCACTCTGAGCCTGAGTCATAACGTCGCGCATTGTCCGGTAACCGTGTTGGCGAGCGTGGGCCACGACCCGATCGGCCTGATTTCCGTACTGCGCTGCAAGGTCGCGGTGTCGCTGCAATACGTCGCTTTGGGACAAGAGTTCCTTCCGGTCGCGCGTGTGGTGGGCAGCGATCTGCGCTGCCGCTGCGCCATCGATTCCTTGTTCGCGCAGATGGTCTTTGATCTGTTCGCGCCGTGGGCTGGACGCCTCCAAATACTCTTTGGAGTACCCGCGGATCTCCGGCTGGCCATGCTTCCCACGCTCCAATTCATAGCCCAGCATTTGCAGCCGCATTGCCAGTTCGGATCGATAGACCGCAGTGACGAATCGCTGAGAAACAAAAAGTTCGTGGGGCTGGAGGCTTCGCGTCGTTCCATTCGCCTGCTCGGTCACGTTGAAGATGACGGCATGGGTGTGAAGCTGCGGCGCGGCGTAGCCATCAACGGGGCGGGCAGTATCGTGTTCAAAAGTCGCGGCAACGAACGTGCCGGTGGTCTCGGGCGCGTGGACATTGCCGATACGGGCTTGTGTGTAGCTCTCTAACTCGCGAAGAGCCGTTCGGACGCTCTCGCGATGGGCTTCCCGGACTCGTTCATCCCGCCCCACAAGTGCCGTGAGCGACACTGATTTAGGGGCAGAAAATGTCGCGTCCCACCCAGCGCGATGCTCAGCGCTGGTGGTCTCCTTGCCGAATTTTCCTTCGTAAGTTCTCGAGACCTGGTGGCGAACAAGCTGCTCCTCAGTATGCGGATGTTGACCTTCACTCAGACGCGCGAAATGCTCCGATTCCACAGTCCCGGCAAGCTTCCACTGCTCAGCGAGCTTACCTCGCCATTCGCTGTGGCCTTGCTGGTCGCGGCTCCAGTAGTTCTGTTTCTCAGAAGCAAACTCACGCTCGTGATAGGTTCGCGCTTGGCTGGCCGAAAGAGGTTTCGAGATCGTGAGCATGACACAAATACCTTATTTGTCGGCTCGGTGCGCACGGGTCTGCGCGAGGAAGTCTGCAAGGATTTTGTGAGCCTTCTGGAGCTTCACTGCATCGGCTTGATCGCGGATTTTAGCGATGGAATCTGGCAGCAATTGCGTGCCCTCGACGGCCGCCTTTGCGTTTGAGTGAAACAAATTCAACAGGGTATATCGCAAGGCCCAGACTTCGGCAAGCAGCAATTCAAGAGGATCAGCAGGTCGTTGCCGTGCTGCGTGCAGCGTAGTCTCGCGGAGCCATTCGGCGAGAGATTGGTTGGCGGTTTCTGCGGCCGCTTCGACTTCAGCTAGTTCTCCGGGAGTCAGGCGCGTAGCGATCGTTTTGGTGCGAAAACCGGGCCTAGGCTCATCTCTAAGACGCGTCTCGCTTCGAATCGGAAAGGGAAGTTCGGGAGTACTCATGGGAAATCCTATTGATGGTTCGTGGCAAATGGTGCGCCAGTAGCCTTGTTGCGACAGTGTGAGAACCGCTTTCGTGTCAATGTGTTTACGCCAGGTGCACCTGAGTGCATTTTTGCGTTTACGAACGTAAACGCCGAGGACACGCGCGAACTTCGTCGCGAAGCAAAATGCTTATCCAAAACAAGTTCACGCACGTAAACAGTTCGGCGCTGGCGAGCGCTCGGCAGTTCCCAAATTGGGGGTGACGTGTCCATCATTCTTCCGGTGCGAAGCACCGTTCTGGCACGGCCACAAAATAAGAAGTCCGATCACGCCTTCACCGCCCGCACCCAAGACGTGGATTCCACACCGGTTGCAACCTTCTTCCCATGCTGCACTCGCGTACCATTGGTTGAGCCTTTCCGGACACGTAAAGTCGAAGCGACCTGCTTTGCCAGCGGAGTCTTTAGGGACTCCTGAAAGTCGCGGTCCTTTGAGAAAAACATAGTTCAGCGTCTTGTGCACAACATCGTCGGCGGATGCACGGATGAAAGCAGAGTATTGATCCCCTTGGGCAGCAGTGGCCTCGTCGAGCCGAACCGATGCGCAAATGTGGAGTATTTGATTGATCTGAAGCAGTGGCATGTGGGTTCTCCTTTGTAGGTAGCCGAATCAGCGAATCTTTCTGTGCAGAATTGGTGAGCAAGTCGTTGGCAATAGGCGCCGCATTGCGTGCCGAACCTGCGCCGTGTTGGACCTCGAAGACAGACTCCATAAGAAAGCGTTTCGCGTCGCGGTCATATCCGCGAAGCGCCAGCACTTCGCGGATAACGCGGCGGCCTGGTTGACGCTCTACGTGGACGACGAAATCGACAGCCTCTGCCTCGGTGTCGGAGAAGGTGCTCTAAGGTGCTCTGCGGGTGGCTGCGTGTCACAAAATTGGCGAAACGGCGAAGAGCTTTCTCCGCCGAGTTGGCGTGCATCGTGGCCATTGAACCGGCATGGCCCGTGTTGAAGGAATCGAGCCGCGTTCGTGCCTCGATTCCGCGGACGTCGCCGAGAATGATGCGGTCAGGTCGCCAGCGCAGAGCGGACTTTAGAAGGTAGTCGAAAGTGATCTTGGCCTTGAACGTATCGGTCTGACATTCCGTGGGCACAATGTTCGGCTTCTGGATCTGAACTTCGGAGGTGTTCTCGATGACAACGAGGCGATCCTGTTCGGGAATAAAGTCGGCCAATATTCGCGATAGCGTGATCTTGCCGGTCCCGGTCCCGCCACTTATAAGCAACGTCTTACCGCTGCGAATCTGCTCGGCTAAGAAGTCCGCAAGTGCGCGCGTCAGCGTGCCGCGAGTGATCAGATCATCAACCGTGTAATGGCGGCTGGTGAATTTCCTGATGATGAG
>JASHOT010000154.1 GCA_030040965.1 Candidatus Sulfotelmatobacter sp.
CTCCCGGGCTGAACCGTGGTCGTGTGCGATACTGAGTCATGCAGTCTCCCCTTCAGACTCCGAGCGCAGCCACGGATCCCAGGTCAGTCAAAGTGAATCTGACAACGGGTACTGGAGTCGACATCGAGTGGGCTGACGGCCACGTTTCGCACTACAGCTTTATCTATTTGCGCGACGCCTGCCCGTGTGCCATGTGCGAGGAAGAGCGCTCGAAGTCCGGCCGCCGGCCGGGCGATGCTCCGAAAGCGGCGCCAGGCGCGCTGCCCATGTTCAAGCCGGTTGCCAAGCCGGTTTCCGCCGAGGGAGTGGGCAAGTACGCGATCAAGTTCTCGTGGAACGATAACCACGATCTGGGGCTCTATTCCTGGCGCTTTCTGCGCGAGATTTGCCCCTGCGCCGAGTGCAAGTCGCCGCAGCATTAGCAGCGTTGTGCGCCCTGTCCACTGTGTGCCTCGTGGTGAACGGTCTTGCCTGAACCGCGTCGACCTCGATCGACAAACAATCCACATTTTTCACACCCCTCCACAGGGACCGGGCCATTCTCACCTTCGTCCCAACCTGATACGCTCATTCTTCCACGCACATGGCCGTCATCTATGGCTAACCCCGGCGACTTCGCATACACCGTCAAGCAGCAGGCCGACATCGTCCGCATCATCGGCGACTACATCAAGCTGAAAAAATCCGGCTCGCAGAATTTCTCCGGCCTCTGTCCCTTTCACGGCGAGAAAACTCCATCGTTCTCCGTCCACTCGACGCGCCAGTTTTACCACTGCTTCGGATGCGGCGTCTCCGGCGACGTCTTCAGCTTCATCCAGAAAATCGAAAACATCACCTTCCCCGAAGCTGTCCGCCTGGTCGCGCAAAAGCTCGGTATCCCGCTTCCCAAGGCTGCCTACGCGACCGAAGGCGAAGCCAAAGAAGCCCGCCTGCGCGGTCAACTCCTCGACATCCACGAGCGCGCCGTCGCCTTCTTTCAGGAATGCCTCCGCCGCCCCGAAGGCGCCCGCACCCGCGAATATCTTGCCGGTAGAGGCTTAAACGAAGAGATGACTTCGAAGTTCCGCATCGGCTTCGCGCCCGACAGCGGTTTCCTCCTCCGCGATCGCCTGAAAAACGAATTCAGCGAAGATGTCCTCCGCGAAAGCGGTCTCTTTTCCTGGAAGCAGGACGACTCTCAAGGGGGTGCCCCATTCAAGCCCGGTTTTGGCTTGAGTGGGGAAGTCGCGGTTGCTCAGCCGACGACCAACGACCATCGACCGACGACGGTTTTCATGTACTCCAAATTCCGCAATCGAGTAATGTTCCCGATAAGCAGCGACGCGGGCAAAGTCATCGCCTTCACCGGACGCACTCTCTCCACCGACGAAAAAGCCGGGCCCAAATATCTCAACTCGCCCGAGACCGCGATCTACTCCAAGAGCAAAGTTCTCTTCAACCTCGATCTCGCCAAAGAGTGGATCAAGAAATTCGACTATGCCATCCTTGTCGAAGGCCAGATGGATTGCATCTCCGTTTTCGCCGCCGGACTTCACAACGTCATCGCCAGCTCCGGCACGGCCTTCACCGAGCTGCAAGCCAAGCTGCTCGCCCGTTTCAGCAAAAACGTTGTCGTCAATTTCGATCCTGACACTGCCGGTGCCAAAGCCACCGAGCGCACTCTCGGCCTGCTCGTCGAAGAAGAATTTCAGATCAAGGTCCTCACCCTCGAGCCCGGATTCGATCCCGACCTCTTCATCCGCCGCAAAGGCAAAGAAGCTTACGAAGACGCGCTCCGTCATTCGCAAAAATATTTCGACTACCTCATCGAGCGCGCCCGCTCACAGTTCCCCATTCGCAGCGCCGAAGGAAAAGTCAAGGCGGTGAACTACCTCCTGCCGCACATTCAGCGCATTCCCAGCCGCATCGTGCGCGACGAACTCGCGAACGAGAT
Source organism: Candidatus Sulfotelmatobacter sp. (assembly GCA_030040965.1). Lineage (GTDB taxonomy): Bacteria > Acidobacteriota > Terriglobia > Terriglobales > Acidobacteriaceae > Sulfotelmatobacter. Next base: position 1,934 of record JASHOT010000154.1, read on the forward strand.
CGCGCAAAAACTTTCCATCGACTCCGCCGTGCTGCGCCAGGAACTTCGCCACGCCGCCGGAACCCGCTCCACTTCCGCCGTCAAAGCGCCGGCCGAAGCCCAGGTCACCGACGCCGAAAAAATTCTCATCCGCGCCCTCGCCTCCACTCGCCAAATGCAATCCGCTGGAGAACGTGTCTCCGCTCGCGATGGAGCCGACGAAGAATTTGACCCATCGCGGCAAGCACACTACGTCCTGCAAAACGAAAGCCTGCATCACGGCCTCGCCACCGAGTCGTTGATCGACTCGCTGCTCAACGCCAGCCATGATGTCGACGTGCTCGAAATCCCCGCCAGCGAATCCGACCGTCGCCTGCTCGCCGCGATTCTCTTCAAGGACGAGGAAGATCTCACCGCCGAAATTGTGGAAGCCGCAGTCCGCGCCCTGCGCCGCATTCGTCTTCGCCGGCGCCAGCAGGAAATTCAGCAGCAACTCAAGCAGCCCGGCCTCGCCGCCGACCCCGCCCAAAATAAAGACCGCCTGCGCGAGTTGTTGGCCGAACTGGAAGGCATCAGCCGCGCCCTCCGCGACCCCGCCCTCGCCGGCGTCGCCTAGCTGCCGTAGCGCCAGCATCTTGCCGGCCGTCGGAGCTGGAGGGTGCCCCATTCAAGCCTTCTTTTGGCTTGAGTGGGGACTTCGCTTGGCGAAGCTCGACCGCAGTCGCCGGACCCTGCGTTTTCGTTTTGTCATTCCGAACGCGCGCCCAGCGCGGGTGAGGAACCTGCTTTACCGCTTGTCATCCTGACCCTGAGCTTGTCGAAGGGGAAGGACCTGTGCACTTCCAATGCATGGGAACACGGCCAACACAGTTAACCACGGCGCACTTCCGAGTTGCTGCGTCATCCTGAGCGAAGCGGTTCTTCAGGCGGAGCGAGGGATCTCGCGCGGAGTGCACAACAACTCAGTCGCAGCCGAGCGATTCATCCAACTTCTTACTCCACTCCTCCCACCCGCTTCAAATAAAACACAAAAAAATCATCCGGCTTCGAATCCAGACACACCTCAGCATTAGCCGCGCCCGCTTCCTCGCGCGTGTATCCTTTTTCGTCCACGCGAATGTGCAGCGGCGTCACCGGACACAGCTCCGGCCGGATCGCAAACCCGACCGCCATCGGATCAAACAGCGTCGGCGTCTCCTGCCCCCACAGGTGATACAGAATCGTCAGCTGATCCGTAATCGCCGTGCCGCGCGTAAAAAGAAACGCTCGTTTCACTTCATCCAGTTTTAATTGTGTCGAATCGAGCGGCATCACGTACACCGGCACGCCCGACGCGAACAATTTCTGCGCCGACGCGATGTCGTTCAGTATGTTCCACTCCGGCTGCGGCGCCACGTGCTCGTTGTAGCCCAGATCGCCATAGCCGCGGCGGATCGATCCGCCCATCATCACCACCCGCTTCAGTTTGCGAAATGTCGCCGCATCCCGGTCGATCGCCCCGCCTACATTGAATAGAGGCCCAATGCAAATCAGCGTGATCTCGCCCGGATACTTCTGAATCTGCGCGAGCAGAAAATCGACTGCGTCGGAATGCGAGCGCTTCGCAAAATGGCCGCCGTCGGCATAGCGGCCCTGCGACATCGAAGTCTTCGCCGCCGTCTTCTTGCCCGCAAGCACCGGGATGTCGCCACGTCCAATCTCTCCCAGAAAACGGTCCACAATGCGGGCGCGCGTCTCGGTATCGCCGAAGGTTGTCTCAATTCCCAGGATCTCCAACTCCCGGCTCTTGATCGCCAGCGCCAGCGCAAAGGCGTCATCAATGTCGTCGCCAATATCGGTGTCAATGATCACCTTCTCCGGCGCCGATTGTGCAACGCCCGACGCATAGACGTGCGCTGGGCGTAGCGGGAGAACCGCTCCCGCAACCCTCCACGGATTCCGATCTTCCTCCACCGTCTGCGCCGCGACGAAGAGCGAAGTGAAGACCAACGCGACCGTCAGTGCGAAGACAACATGAAACCCTGAACGGCAAAGGAACCGCGAAGAATGCATCAAGTCAACGTCCCACAACGTGTGGCCAGCACCGTGAATCTCAGTTGTGTTCATGGAGAAACATACTATTTGAAAGCACCTCCAAGCGTAGACACATAACGGCGTGCGGCGGACAAAGCGACATAAGACGGCAGCAGCGGTCTTAAACGAATCACAAACGGATCACAAGGCGCTTGAGCTCGCGCCCGAACGTTTTGCCCCGCGACGCGGATTTTGAGATGCAACTGCGCTTTGGAGCGGAGCCTGCCTGCTCTGCCTGCTTCCTCTCATTGACTAGCCCCACTCCCAGTCCTAAGATTTCAGCCCAATGATCGGCCAGACCATCTCGCACTACCGCATTGTCGAAAAACTCGGCGGTGGGGGGATGGGCGTGGTGTATAAGGCGGTGGATGTCACACTGGGACGATTTGTGGCCCTGAAATTTCTGCCCGATGAGGTAGTAAAAGACTCTCTAGCGTTGGCTCGGTTCCGGCGGGAGGCGCAAGCAGCTTCCGCACTGAACCATCCCAATATCTGCACCATCCATGAAATCGGGCAGCACCAAGGCCAGCCATTCATTGTCATGGAGTGTCTGGACGGGCTGACGCTGAAACATAAGATTGCCGGGCGTCCATTGGGGACCGATTTAATTCTTTCTCTGGCCATCGAAATTGCCGATGCTCTCGATGCCGCGCACACAGAAGGCATCATTCATCGTGACATCAAACCCGCCAACATTTTTGTGACTAAGCGTGGACACGCCAAGATACTGGACTTCGGGTTGGCCAAAGTCGCGCTCCCGCCGAATAAAATTGCAGCCCTCAGCACGCAAATGGGTTCGGAAGACGAGCAACACCTGACCAATCCAGCCTCGGTGCTTGGCACTGTGGCCTACATGTCACCGGAACAAGTGCGAGGCAAGGAACTGGATACTCGTACCGATTTGTTCTCATTCGGCGTGGTGCTGTACGAAGTGGCAACCGGGCAGTTGCCCTTCCGGGGTGAAACCTGGGCTGTCGTTGTTGAGGGGATCATGAATTATGCTCCTCTGCCCCCGTTACGGCTGAATCCCGGCTTGCCTCCCAAGCTGGAGGACATCATTCACAAGGCCTTGGAGAAAGAGCGGGACCTGCGCTATCAGCATGCCTCCGAAATGCGTACCGATCTCCAACGGTTGAAGCGCGACACCGATTCAGGGCCCGCACCGCCACATCCCTCTACCCCAGAACCAGATGCACGCCCAGGCATCCCAGGCACGGCCGCGCCTGCGGCAACGGAAAATGATTCGTCCTTAAGGCAAGTTTCAAGTGGCGCGTTAGTGGCCCAAGCGGCGAAACAGCATAAGGTCGGGCTGGTGACAGGTCTCGTTGTGCTGGTTGCTGTGCTGGCGGCCGCGGGCTATGGCATCTACTCCCTTTTGCGTAGCAGGCGCGCTCTGCCCTTCGAGAATTTCACGATCTCGCAAATCACGAACAATGGAAAAACTGTTGCAGCTGCGATTTCACCGGACGGAAAATATCTCCTGAGCGTAGTCGACGAGGGCGGCAAACAGGGCTTGTGGTTGCGTAATATCCCGACCCACAGCGATACGCAGGTCCTGCCTCCGTCAGATGATTTTTACGAGGAACTCGCGTTCTCGCCGGACGCTAATTACATCTATTTCCGCAAAGCGATTGATAAGGCGGGAACCGGATTCAATCTGCTGCGAGCCCCGGTTCTTGGTGGCACTCCCCAGGTGATTGCGCGAGACGTTGACAGAAGCATCAGCTTTTCGCCCGACGGCAAGCGCATGGCTTACGCGCGCGGAAATGATCCTGAAGTTGGAAAATTTCAGGTGCTTACGGCCAACGCGGATGGCACCGATGAAAAGACGCTCGCCGGAGGAATCCCATCTTTATTAGCGGGTTCGGTGGCGTGGTCCCCGGACGGCAAGCAGATCGCCACTGTGGTTCCCGAGCTCGGCGATAAATGGAGCACCGTTAAACTGTACGACACGACTTCTACCAGAGCGAAGGCGCTCGCCGAGTTCAATGAACTGCAAGTGAACGATCTGGCCTGGCTGCCGGATGGCAGCGGGCTTGTTGCCACTTATCAGAACACTCCGGACCTGACGTTCGCCAACGCTGCGCGTGTACAGGTGGGGCTTATCGTCAACCCCAACGGTCAATTTCGGACCGTCACGAGAGACACGAACAGCTATAACACACTGACCCTTTCCGCCGACGGAAAAATGCTCGCGACGGTGCAGCAAAAAATTACGCAATCTCTTTATCTACTGCCAGTAGGGGATTACGCTCACAAACCTGCCGTTTTGGCGGCCGCGCAGGACAAGGACACGGTCAGTTTCGGCTGGGCGAGTAATGGAGATTTCTACTTCGAGGACGTTGGCAATCTGCAGCGAATTTCAGTCGACGGCAGCAGCAAGACCATGCTTCTGATTGATCCCGCTGTCCAGGTCACTCGGGCAGAGGGTTGCCCCGGGGGGCGCTACATCGTCTTGCTGGGTGCGAAGCAATCGGCACCAAACAAAGTCCATATCTGGCGCATGGATACCAACGGCTCGAATCGTATGCAACTCAGCCGCGATCCAGCCGACCCGGGCGTCGGTGCTGTGTGCACGGCAGACGGAAAATGGGTGTATTACCAGGATTCCAGCGCCTGGGTCGCAAAGAAGGTAAGCATTGATGGTGGGGCCTCAGAAGCTGTGCCGGGGACGGACATCCCTAATTACAATTTTATCGATGGAAACGGGATTTCTCCCGACGGCAAACTCCTGGCGCTTCTCACCACGGGGCCAGTTGGGGAGAAGACCGAAAGTAAGTATCCAATGCATTCTGTTGCCATAGTGGGTCTGGATGCCGGGGCGAAACCACCGAGGCGAATGCTTGATCCCGATCCACGCATTGCGGGCTGGCCACAATTCGCACCGGACGGGAAAGCTATCGTATACCCAATTCGTGAGAACGGCGTGGACAACCTCTGGCTCCAGCCGCTCGACGGCTCGCGCGGCCGTCAGATCACTAAGTTTCAGTCGGATGCCATCCAGACATTCCGGTTTTCTCCCGATGGCAAGACCCTTGGCGTGCTGCGTTCTCACAGCGAGTCCGACGCCGTTCTTTTGCGAGATTCCAGTACTCGGGCGCGATGATGCCGGGCGACGGTCCACTCGGGTCGAAGGTCGCTGGGCCCCGAACCCCTAAATCTCCCTGAAACAAAAACGCCCTCAAAGCCATCTAACTATCTAGCGGAATTGGAGATAGCGGCTGGCGGATTCGACGGCGATGCAGCCAAAAGTACGTGAACGATTACGATCCAGCCGCGGCGGGCGAAGGTAAGGCAGGCAACCGATAGACGCGACGGCACTTACGTGCTATAGTCTATAAGTTTGTGCTAGGGCACAATCCCGCTTTACACCCAGATCCCACCTTTTCGCAACTGTACCACGCGCCCCGGCGCGATGGAATTTGACTATTTGAGGAACCATCTTTGGCGCTCGACGACAAGTTTGAGGATATTAAGAAGCTGATCGACACAGGCAAGGAAAAGGGATATCTGACCTACGATCAGGTCAACGACCTTATCCCGCACGATGTGCACAGTCCTGAAGACCTGGACGATCTGCTCACGACCATCGGTACGCAAGGCATCGACGTCCTCGAAGGACCGAAACTTCCTTCGCAGGGACTCGACAAAAAATTCGAAGACCTGGAAGAAGGCGAGGACGTGGAGCTCGATCTCACGCCCGGCGCGCTTGAAAAAACCAACGACCCCGTCCGCATGTATCTGCGCGAGATGGGCACCGTCCCGCTGCTCACGCGCGAAGGCGAAGTCGAAATCGCCAAGCGTATCGAGCGCGGGCAAATCCGTGTTCTCAAGGCGCTCTCTCGTTCGCCCATCGTGATTCGCGAACTGCTCACCCTGGGCGAAGATCTCAAAAAGAACGTTCGCTCCATCAAGGAAGTCGTCACCTTCGACGAAGAAGAGATCACCGACGAGATTCTGCAGAACCGGCTGAACGAGTTCACCGACAAAATCGACGACATGGCCAAGCTGTACAAAAAAGCCGGCCTGCTCGAAGAAAAGTACAAGGAAGTTTCCAAAACCAAGAAGCCCAAGGACCATCGCCGCGCCCGGCGCAAGCTGGCCCGCGCCATCATCTACACCTCGCAGGCGGTGCGCAACCTGGGATTCACCAACACCGAGCGCAAGCGCCTCATCGATCGCGTCGCCAAGACCGTCGATGGCATGCGCTCGCTCGACCGCCAGTCCAACAACCTCGAGCGCAAGGCGGAAGCCACGCGCAGCGAGGAGCAGAAAAAAGAATATCGCCGCCAGGCCCGCGCCATTCGCGGCGAAGTGGAAAAACTCGAACTCGAAACCGGTGTTCTCTTCCAGGAGCTCAAGCGCACACAGCGCGAAATCATCCAGGGAGACATGGATGCCGAGCAGGCCAAGCGCGAGCTCATCGAAGCCAACCTGCGCCTGGTGGTTTCGATCGCGAAAAAATACACCAACCGCGGCCTGCAGTTCCTCGACCTGATTCAGGAGGGCAACATCGGACTGATGAAGGCCGTCGACAAATTCGAATACCGCCGCGGCTACAAGTTTTCAACGTATGCCACGTGGTGGATTCGTCAGGCCATCACTCGCGCCATCGCCGATCAGGCCCGCACCATCCGCATCCCGGTGCACATGATCGAAACCATCAACAAGCTGATCCGCACCTCACGCCAGCTGGTGCAGGAACTCGGCCGCGAACCTACGTCGGAAGAAATCGCCAAGCGCATGGACATTCCGGTCGCGAAAGTGAGAAAAGTTCTCAAGATCGCGCAGGAGCCCATTTCGCTGGAAACGCCGATCGGCGAAGAGGAAGATTCGCACCTCGGCGACTTCATCGAAGACCGCGCCGTGGTTTCTCCCGCCGAAGCGGTGATCAACGTGAACCTCAAGGACCAGACCGGACAGGTCCTGCGCACGCTGACTCCGCGCGAGGAAAAAGTCATCAAGATGCGCTTCGGTCTCGAAGACGGCAGCGAGCACACGCTGGAAGAAGTCGGGCAGTCGTTCGCGGTCACGCGCGAACGCATCCGCCAGATCGAAGCCAAGGCGCTGCGGAAGCTGCGTCATCCATCGCGCTCGAGGAAACTCCGGGCTTTTATGGATGGAGTAAGAGATTAAGTGTGTGGGGCGTCCTCGCCCGCCTTGTTAGCAGCGGATTTGCGCGGATCAACGCGGATAAAGACAGGGCACGGCGAGAGCTGTGCCTTTTTCATTGAAATGTCTCTGGGAGTCTTGACGCGTGCAGTAAAATAATGTGTACGTTTCGTTTGTTTGAAATAAAGAGCAGGAATCTGTTGCATACGGCGAAAAACGGGAAAAACGTGGTTTCACCCCCCAGGCCCGCAGCAACTTTGGAAAGCTGCTGCGCCGCGTCGCCGAGGAGCGGGGATCGCTGATCATTGAAAAGCGCGGCACGCCGCAGGCGATCCTGATGAGCATCCGTAACTATGCGCGGTTGGCTGCTCCGGAGCCTGAGGTTTTGCGGCTCATCGGCGAAGAGTCGCTACGTAAGGAAACCGACAAACTCTCCTCCCGCCAGATCGATCGCGTAATTGCCGAGGCTCGCAAAGCCGCCCGCAGATAGCCAAGCAATATGCTCCCGCTGCGCATCGTGGTCGATACGAATGTTCTGTTTCTGCGGCCTTGCGTCCCGATGGGTTGCAACGGACAGTATTATTGCTGGCCCTGACGAAGCCGGCGCGGATGTACATTTCCCGAGAGATTCTTGCGGAGTACAGAAATGTTCTGGCGCGGCCACTGTTGGGAATCTCAAGAGGACTCCAACAGCAACTGATTCAGCTGATCAAAAACCGCGCCCAGACGGTACGCCCGTCGTACACGCTCAAAGTCACTAACGATGCCGACGACAACAAGTTCCTGGAATGTGCCGACGCAGCCCGCGCCGACTACCTGATTACCGGCAACCAGCGGCATTTCCCGCGATTCTGGAAGAGTACGAAAATCGTTTCGTCGCGAGAGTTCGTCAGCCTCGTAGCTCCGCACCTGCCGATTTAAGGACGACGGAAGTCTCTTGCGGATACAGCTGTGAATCCCACCCTTTCGCAAAGAGCGCGAAAGGATGGGGCACCCCGGCCATTGCTAAGGGGAAAGCGATGATTATCACCCAGATTTTTATGGTTGCTGGTAACTCTGGATCGTCGTTCCTTTCAAGGTGGTGGAATAGCCTAACAGCAGTCCAGTGGGCTGCCGTAATATCCGCACTTGTTTTGTGCGTCGGCGCTGTCACTTGAATACTGGGCAAAACTTAAACTGCTAATACTCCTACTAGGAAAACTGATTTTCTTTAAATCAACCCCTTTTGAACGTTGTGCGCTCAAAAAGATCGCTCTCCACTCCTTGGGGCCGCTGTTAGTGGTGGTAGGCATAGCCGGAGAGGTGATCTTTGAAGGACAGACGTTCATCTTGGAGTACAGACAAGAAACCAAGTCACGGGAAACCATCGCCTCGTTACAGCGGGAAGCATCTTCAGACGAACGCGCAGAAGAACAATTACGCAAAGACGCCGAAGATGAGCATATGGAGCGCGTCAAGATCGAGGCCAGTGTTGCATGGAGAACTCTATCGACGGCTGACCAAAGGGCCATCGGTGCGCATTTACGAAAATTTCCAGGAACGACGACCTTTTCGCAGTTTGAACACGGCGATATCGAGGCGAGCGCCTTTACGGTCGATATAGATTCGGCGCTTTCAGTGGCACAATGGACGGTGCATCCTCCGGGCGAAATGGAGCAACGAGTATTCCCGAATAGCCTTCGTTTTGTCCCGCATACCGGCCCGCTGCTACCTACTGGCGTACTAATACATTCATCGGAAGGAGGCATTAAAGCAGCCAACGCCTTAAGGGATGAATTACGAAGCAAAGGATTCGATGCCGAAGTCTCTCCGACCAAATCTGATGGCAAGACGAGCGTGCTTGTGATCGACGTGAACCATAGACCAGAAGGCCCGCAAGGACAGTTCAAGCTTAAGGCTGAAGCCGAAGCCAAGAGTAGGAAAATAGACAAATAAGCTGTGCCCGCGAAACGGCACCAGTGCCCGCGGCTCGCAGCGCAAACGGGTCCGAACAGTGAGGGTAAGCGGATATCTAAGGAAGACAAAGGAATTACAGAAGATACTCAGCGGGGCTGAATTCCCGTTTCGGAAACAGCTCAACTTTTTCCGTTCATTTGCTTGCTCCTAAATTTCAGAAAATTTCCAATGGAAAGGACAGCGGATTCTTCGGGCGTCCTTTAACTTCCCCACTCAAGCCAAAAGCGAGCTTGAATGGGGCACCCGACGCCGGTTCGGAATGACAAGGGATGGAGTTCGGATGAAGAAGCGGAAAGGAAAGAGAAAGATCATTGAGGATCCGAAGCTGCGCGGGGAGTGGGCGGAGTCGGTGTTTGTGGCGCGGGCGAATGAGGAAGGGCTGGCGGTGAGCCGTCCTTGGGGAGATTCGAAGAGCTTTGATTTTGTGGTGGGACGGCCGGGGAGATTTGTTGGCGTGCAGGTGAAGTCGACGGCGTTCGAGTTGAGCGGGGGATACTCGTGCAGCGTGAAGCACAATAACCAGGCTTATCCGCGCGGGTCGTTTGATTTCGTGGCGGCGTATGTGATTCCGGAGGATATGTGGTACATCGTGCCGGCGGGGAAGCTGGGGAAGCGAACGACGATGATTATTGGATCGGATGCGAAGCAGGCGATGTATGAAGAGTATCGCGAGGCATGGCATTTGCTGCGCGAGGCAGCGGGCGGCGGAGAGGAAACGCCTGAGGCGGAAGTTGCGCGAGAGGAAGTTTCAACCGCGGAGGATGGCTCCGGCAAAGACGAGGCAGCTCGGGAGCAAGCGCCGAAGCGTCCGCCGGCGAGCGCGCTGGAGCGGATGGAGGCGTCGGGGAAGTTTTTCAGAGATCATCTCGCCGGAAGCGGCACGAGCAGGTCGAGGCGCTGAAATTCCGAGCGCTAAAGAATCAAGAAAAGGACGAACTTGGCGTTCCGCTGTGAATCGCTTGGCTGCCCTCTAAGTGATTGAAAAGATTTGGGGCGCAAGCGGTGCGCCAGAGTTCGTTCTTAGATTTCCTCATGCTTCCACAAGGAAGTCTCATCCTCCACAGCTTCTGCACAAACGAGTAATGATTTTATATTGCGGCGCGCAACAAGTTGGCTGAGAGTGGGTTCCAGCGAAAAAACGTGGCGTTTCTGAGCTTGCCGAATGATTGCGGCCAAGCCAGCGGCAGCCGGCGGTTCTCGAGGGTGAATCGCCGGGGGACAATTCCAGATGAGCGCGTGAGCGCGGCTGGTTGCCCGGGCGTTGCGGCCTCCTCCCCTGTGCCTGCCCTCGCTTGCTGGACGCGGCTCTTCGGAGTCTGCGACCCGAGCACGAGCAGGACTGGGCCGCTGGACGAAAGCTGCAACGGCTTGAGAGTTGCGATCGCGAGATTGCGAATCTCGGCCGGCTTTGGCAAATGCGGCACTCGTCGCTGAAGCAGATCATGCCTTGGGCATGGTTTGCGGAGCGCGGGCACTGTCGGGCTGAAGCGATCATTCCGCCGCCTTGCGGTGACGATGGCAGCGCAGGAACTCACGTATCAATGCGGCTGAGGTGGCTGGCCTCGGCCGCATTCGATTTTTTGGGAAGTTTCTTCTTCGAGTTTCTTTCTTCGAGGATGCCGGCGAAGTAGCCCGTCGAGTGACATTGCCTGTCGTTTGGCTTCTCGTTTTTTGCCAACTGCGTATCGGTATCGTTCATTTCCCGAATTTCTCGCTTTTGCGCATTATTTCTTGGTGGCTTTGGCGTCCATGAAGGTCATCCAGTTGGTGTTGTCGGTGGAGACTTCGAGCTTCAGCGTGTAGCTGGTCGGCGAGACAACCTTTACGGTTACCTTCTGCTGAATTTCCTGACCGCCGTAGTTCTGTGAACTGGTCCAGATCCAGGTGTCGGCGGTGACGGTGCCCTTGGAATCTTCGCGGCGTCCCTGGCTGGTGAACTCGGTGGAGGTGTAGGTATTCTGGTCGGCGTCGTAGCCCGTGATTTGCAAGCCCTTGCCGTCGCCGCCGAGTTCGGCGGGGAGTTTGAAATCGGAGTGGTCGACGATGAAGAAGTTGCCGTCCATCCACTGCCAGGTGTGGGTCGCGGAAAATTTTCCGCCATTGCCCCAGGGGCCCTGGGCGATGGTTCCATCGACGGTCCAGGAGCCGACGAAGTAGTCGAGTTTTTTCACTTCGGGGCCGGGCGCGGAGGGCATCTGCGCCCACGCTGAGGCCGCAATCAGAATCAGGGCTGTCGCCAGAATGGTTTTGAGGTTCATACATGTTCTCCTCTGAAATTAAATTGCTTTGGATTCGGGCCTGGATTATTCGTTGGAATTTTAGTCCTTCGGAAAATTGGGATCGGCCTTCACTTCCTCGATCTGCGCGGTATGGCGCGCGCTGTGGGCTGAGAGGAACAGGAGCCATTGATATGCATCGAGGGTTCCGAAAACCGGATGGTCAAAAAAGTGATCGCGGAGATCGTCGTTGGTGGTGCGGATGTATTGGATGCTGGTGGCGCGGGCGGCTTCGAAGGCCTTGATCAAATCGGCCTCGGTGGCCCAGCGTCCGGTGGGACGCAGAATCTCGGGGGCTTGCGCTTTGTGGCTGCGGTCGGCGAGCCTCTGGAGAATCAGTTGATCCTTGCCCTTTACCAGTTCGCGTTTTGCAGGATCGGCGGGGGACTGCAGGGCTCTCTGGACGCCGGCAAAGATGGTGGATTCGGCGACGGTGATGTGTTCTGCGACTTCGGCGACGGACCAGCGATCGGGCGCGGGTTTGAAGGCCCATTGTTTCTGGGAAAGGCCGGCGATCGATTTCAGGAAATTACCGCGCGTGGTCTGGAACTGCTGGATGGCAAATTCGCGGTCCTGGGCGGTGAGTGTGGCGGGTGCTGCGGCGTTTTGGGCGAAGGCGAAAGCGGCGGCGAGACTGAATAAGAGAGCGATGCCGGTCTGCTTCACGTGCATGGTTTCTTCCTCGATCTGAATCTTGGTACGGGACAAATCGTAGAGGCAAAGGATGCGCGGTGCCAGTGCAATTCGTCAAAGGCGGTGAATGACAATTGTCATGCGGGGAGCAACAAGGACGCGGTGTGATTGTAGCGGGAGCGCGTTTTTACCAGGGCGTTGTGGGGCTTCCATGCGACGCCTCGGGATGACGCCCACTCAAAGCGCAAAGGACGCGCTTAGCGTGGGCGCCCGTAAGGTATTCTTGTCATAGATCTCGTTCACTTCCGGGGACTCAAGTAGTCGGCGGGGAGGGGGGGCAACTTCAAATCCGTCGGCCAGAATGCTTTCAACTTTTTATCGAAGTCATCCATGGCTTGTTGACGCGCCGGGTCTGGTTTGACGTGATCCTTGCGTAAGCGTTCCCGGTCTTCGACCTTGATGGAAGCCATGGCGATAAGTGCGTCGCGGGGTTCTGCGTGATCGAGGGTGAACTTGTGCGGCAAAGGCGTGATAAGGGCCGGTTTGTTGGCGGAAAAGAAGTCGGTGATTTTAGCCCGGGTTGAGGGGTCCTTCACTTTGTTGATGATGTCGGACCAATTCGCCTCCTCTTCGGGGTGCCCTTTGAGGTGATCAGGTGGGCGCGGCCGATCGAGGTGGTCCTTTCCGAGTTTGTAGTGAACTGTGAATTGCCCGTCGACGCTGGCGATGGCGTTACCGGGATCGGGTAACTGGAAGCCGATGTAGACCCAGCCGGCGCCCTTGATGGTGGCGGGCCCCTTGATGCCGGTCTGCGAGGCCCAGCCTTCGAAGTTGGTCATGTGGAAGTCGGTGGCATGTTCGCGCCAGGGGAGATTGAGGAAGTACCATCCGGGACCGCTAAAGTTGGGGGAAAGACCTTGCCAGGAATGCTGGTTTCCAGAGCCGCAGCCACCTTCGTCGCCGGAGTTGCGCAGGAAGAAGACCCAGGTGTCGTCGACGCCGTCGCCGGACTCCTTCTCGTCGGTCCAGATGGCGAGCGCGAGCACGGGGTGAATCTCAGTCCAGCCGCCATGCACGCCGTCGATGCCCATGATGCCGGTGACCACCGCGGGATTGCCGTTCATGGAGGTGCCGATGGTTCCGGGCTGCCAGTAGGGCTCCTTGTAGTTGTTGATGGTTTCGGTGGAATCGAATTCGAGGCCGAGGGTGCCACTGTTGAGGGTGGTGACTCCGCCGTTATTGACGGGAGCAAGCTGAAGATTGATGTCGTTGTCATTGGGCCAGGAGCCAGAGGCGCTTTCCCAGTAGATGGTGCCCTGATAGGTGACGTTGTACCAGTTCAGGTGCCCTGATAGAGGATCGGGGGAGCAGAGGCCAAAGGCATTGAAGAAGCTATAGCCATGGGGATCGAGCGTAGGCTCCTGGGTGGTGCAGGAGGCTCGGAGTGCGTTCTGGTCGATATTGCCGGTGTAAACCGGGACTATTTCGCTGCCCACAATCAGATCGGTGGTAACAAATGCGGGCTTGCAGACCTGGGTGAAATCGGGATCCACGGCGGGGCCGCCGGGGACCTGACCAAGTTGCGCAGTCCAGACAGGATTGAGGGGGAGAAGGTTGCCGTCGTAACCATCGTCTTCATCCCAGACGACGTCGAAAGGTTTGTAGTGCGGTGACAAGTCGTGGTTGGTGGCGGTGTCGGAGGTGACTTCAATCTCGACCCAGGCATTGCCCACGTCGAGGCACTGATTGTTGGGACCGTTGTCATGGCTGTAATAACCGTTATCTCCATAGTCGCCAGCCTCGTCTTCAAAGCCGAGGTGGAGAAAGAAATCGTTGGAGGTGAAGCCGGCTTTTTTGAGGGTATCGGGAAGCTCGGCGGGAATCTGAAGAGTAGGACCGTACTTGTAACCAGTGCGGGCGTCGCCACCCTGTAACTGGTAGACGTAGCCGCCGATGCGTGGGTAACCGGTGACGTCGCCAGAATCGAGAGGGATGGCGCCTGGGATAAAGATGGTGCCACTGTAGTAGGTGGGCGAAGAGCCGCCTTGCGGATTGACGTAGAGGTGCCAGGTACTGCCCATGCCCCCGCTCTGAACGCAGCCGCCGGCGGTGACCTTGATGCTATCACCGGGTTTGAATTTGATCATGGGATAACTGGTCTGGGGCTCGATCACGTTGGGCATAAAGATTTCCCAGATTGTTTTTTTGTCGGAGGGATGAGAGACAAAGATGACATCGCACGAGTCTCCGGCGCTGTCGCAGTTTGCATGCTGAGACACGAGGTGACCCTTGGCTGCCGGTTGAGCGTAGCAGATGGTGAGACTCATCATCGCCAGTACGATCGTGCCCAAGGCTTTCGTCATGACTTTGCTCCTTTTGCGCCCCGAAAGGATGCGTTTGGATGTTGGGGTTGAAAGTTATGGGGGATGCTTAGTGGGCCAGGGTGCGAAACGAAGGGCGTATAAGAACGGTCGTATACCACAAATCTACGAGGACGGCGCAGAAATTTTAAATCTGTCCTGAGATTGGAAAATGAGCGAAGGATCCGTCATGTTCCAGACATTCCGATCGGGCTAGTCCCGTTCATAGGGCAATCGGGCCATCGGAACATCGTTGACGATGACGAATTCCATATGGCAATGCTCGCAGCGCTCCGGAGCCATATGCACAACGGCAAAGATCGCAGCCGCGCCGATTCCGGTTAATTGACCGCAGTGCGGACACCTGACGGAGGAACCGTCGTTGGCGTGTGTCTCGCGATGCCTTGTGTTCGACATCGCCGACGATGATGCCATAGTTTTCTCTGGCGAAGGTGAACTGATTGTTACAGTGCCCGGAGCGCGGATGCAGCGCTGAAGCGCTCGATGATCCCCCACTCAAGCCAAAAGCGGGCTTGAATGGGGCACCCGGCGCAGCTGAGCGGCGCGCTTTCAAAGAGGTGCCCCGGCCCGATTGTTGGGTCCGGTTGTGAGGGAGATCCCTCGGCCCGCGGCTTCGCCGCCCCCGGCTAAAGCTGGGGGTCTACCGGAAAACGCGGGCCTTCGGGATGAAGCCAATCCCAAGCGCAAAGGACGCCAGGGCGGTGAGAGTTGTGGAGTTCCATGCGAAATCGCGGGACCTCAGGGGCTAAAGCCCGAGTTCTTATGCGGCTCGGATTGGCACGAGTAAACTCGTGCCCTTCCCGTCGTACCGACTGGTTCGTCTTTCAGGAGTCCTGGCGAGGCGCTAAAGCGCCGCGCGTCTACGCTAGCTTGGGGCGTCGATGCGCGATGCAAAACTCCCCACTCAAGCCAAAGGCGGGCTTGAATGGGGCACCGTCGATTGT
This sequence comes from Candidatus Sulfotelmatobacter sp., assembly GCA_030040965.1. Lineage (GTDB taxonomy): Bacteria > Acidobacteriota > Terriglobia > Terriglobales > Acidobacteriaceae > Sulfotelmatobacter. The sequence goes on from JASHOT010000154.1 coordinate 17,288, forward strand.
CTATACGTTCCGCGCGATCAGTGGGTGAAGGTGATGTTCAGGCCGGTGGTGAGCAGGACGTCGTTTTTCTTGGCGTCGGTGGGGGGATTGGAGACGTAGATGTCTTCAAACTGGTTCTGCCATCCAAACCACTTGTTGATCTTGGTGACGGTGCCCAGGTTGAAGGTGCCGCGATATTGCCCGGTTTGCTGCAGATTGGGATAGAAGCTGAAATTCTGCGTGACCACGGTGCTCTTGCCGAGCTTCTGCGACAACACTTCGGAGAGAGTCAGCGCCACGTAGCGGTTGGTGACGCCGTAAGACTGGTAAGTTGGCGGCGTGGTGGGAGGCGTGACGGGTGCACCGTTGGAATAGACTTCGTGCGTGTAGTTGACGCCGCCGAGGAAATCGAGCGTGGTGCGATCGTTCTTGATGGCGTGGAAGCCGAGTCCCCCGCTGTAGACCTGGCGGAGATCGAGATACTGCAGGGCATTGGCCATGTAGTCGCCGGAGACGAATCCGAACAATTTGGGATTGACGTTGCGGTCGTAGCGCCAGCCGCCGGTGTCGAGGTTGGCGACGGTGGAGGGCGTGGCGAGATTATTCGTGGTGTCGATGGAAGTGGCGTAGAGCAGGATTTTGCTGTTCACCGTGGGGTGGGCAGCGTTGAAGGCGAGGGCGAGGCTTTCGGTTTCGCTGTTGCCGCGGGCGACGGAGAGGCCAACGTTGGCGGCGCCGGTCCATCCGTGCAAGAGCCCGGGATGGAGCGATTTGTCGTAGGCGGCCTGCTCGGCGTCGTTGCGGATGACGGTGATGTCGGCGGGCGGAGCTTCGACGGTGCCAGCGATTTTGGTGGCGACTTCGAGCTTGCCGTCGGTGGTGGTGACGGGGCCGACAACGGTCTTTCCGCCTTTGAGGCCGATGTGCAACTCCTCGTCGGTTTTGATTTCCTGAATAGCGTCGAATTTAAGAGTGATGTCGCCGCCGGCGTCGGTGTGCAGGACGAGGGTCTTGCCATCGCCTTTGACGACTTTGCCGGTGAGACGATCGCCATTTTTCAAGGTGACCTGATCGGCGAATGCGAGGAGAGAGAATCCGAAAAGAGCGAGGAACAGCACGAGCTTCAAGAATTCAGACTTGCGCGACACGACTACCTCCACAGGAGAGAGATGAAAAAACCACTGCGATTTTGGGATCCCGGAATTGCTTATGGAACGGAGTTGAAACCAGCGACGAAATGGCGAAGAGCGCGACGAGAAGATACTGCTCGCGATAATTCCCCCAGCCAGGGATAAACCGGAGGGGAAAGCCGCTCAGCCTTTGTTTTCCGTATTGTTCTTCTGCTCGCTAGAGCTCTGCGTCGGCGGCGCGGGATCTTTCAGGCCTTCCTTGAAGCCCCGAATGCCTTCCGCCAGGCCTTTGCCGAGTTCGGGTAACTTCTTGGGGCCGAACAACAAAAGCGCGATCGCGATAACGAACAGCCAATGCCAAATTGAAAGCTCGCCCACAAAAACCTCCATGAAACCGTATTGAGGCTGGCGCCACTTATTAGGCTACGGGAGCGGTATGGCGAAGTCAAATGGCCGGGGCCCGTAGGTGGCGGTTGCGGTTTCCGGTAGTCAGGTTAATCGCGAGGCGGGAGGGGCTCGGTGAATGGTGCCACGAGGAGGTGTGATTGGGATCACAAGATTTTTGGGGCCTTCAACCGCGAAGCCCCAGCCTCAGGGGCTAAAGCCCTAACAGAAAAGAAGAGTATTAATCGCAGAGCTGAAGCGCTGCGCCACCCAAAATCAGTTATCGGGGGCGGGTTACCTCGGTGACCTTACCTTCGCGTCGGGCAGAGGACTATGGTGCTGATAAGGCCTTGCCTTGGCTTTTCTACGAAACGCCGCTACCAGCAGGCGTTTTAGGGGTCGAGCAGTCCGGATCGAGCAGTCCGGCGTGGGCGTTCAAGGCTGGGGACTCAGGCCCGGCTATTCCGGCGTTGAGGAGTATCGGTGAAAGTCAAGGCGATTCCATCTCAGGTTGCGATCAGCCGTTCTCTCGTCTTATTTATTGGCGTCGTTTTTGCTGCGGGCATCGCGCCGGGAGCGAGCGCGAGTAACGCTTCGTCGGCGGCGGGTTCCGCTTCCTCTTGTTCTTTTTCGTTGGGCGAATGTGCCACGGGCAGTTCGGCGGTGACCACGACGCAGGTTGCGGCGTGGCTGGCGGGAGGAGTCTCGAGCGGTCGGCTGGCCCGGATCGTGCGCGAGCAGGGACTTGGGACTTTGCCGACGCACAAGGAATTGCAACAGATCGAGGCCGCGGGCGGAGATAAGGAACTGCTCGGCGTGCTGGGATCGGGAAATGTGGAATCGGCCAAGATTGGTCCGGAGATTCCGGCGGCGTTGCTCAAGGCCGCAAGCGAGGCGCGGCGGGAGAATTATCACGAGGCGGAGCTGGCGTTGCGCGATGCGATGCGGACTCCGCTCGCGACCGACGCGCAGAATTCGGCGATGCATTTTGCTCTGGGCGTGATGCTGCGGCAGCAGGAGGAGTGGGACGACGCTTATGAAGAACTCGCCGAAGCGACGCAGCTGATGCCGGAGCTACCGGAGAATCATGCGGCGATGGCGTATCTTTTCTACCGCATCGATGATGGCCCGAATGCGATTGCGGAAGCGCGCACGGCGCTGAGCATCGATCCGAAAAATGCCGAGGGGTATCAGTATCTGGGGCTGGGGCTTTATTCGCTGGGGCAATATCAGGCGGCGGTGCACGCCTATGAAGAGGCGCTGGCGCGCGATGCGGGCGACGCCGACACGTATTACGACATGGGCATTGCGCTGCATGGCGCGGGGAATCTGCCGGGCGCAGTGGCGGCGTATCAGCATGCGATCCGGTTGCGCAGCAGTTTCTGGGAGGCGCACGCGAACCTGGGGCTGGTGCTGCATCAGGAAGGCGATCTGGAGCAGGCGGCGAATGAGTATCGCGAGGCAAAGAGGATTGCTCCGGGTGAGGCTTCGGTGCGCAACAATCTGGCGAACACGTATTGCGACGAGGGGAATTTCGACGCAGCGCTGGGAGAATTGAAGGAACTATACCGCGAGCATCCGGAGTGGCAGCAGGGACATGCGTGCATGGCCAGCGCGTACATGGCCAAGCACAACTACGATGCGGCGGTTGAAGAACTGCGCATTGCGCTGCAGCAGAATCCGACGGGCTCGACCGAGCACCGCATTCTGGGGCAGGCGTTGCTGCTCGATAGTCAGCCGGAAGAGGCGCTGCGCGAACTGCGGTTGGCGGTGACGCTGAATCCAGATTCGGATGTGGCGCATACGATGCTGGGGACGGCGCTGTTTCAGCAGCAGCAACTGCATGCGGCGGAGAAGGAATTTCGCGAGGCGCTGCGGGTGAATCCGTCGGCGGAGAATCATTATTCGCTGGCCGCGTGTTTGATGACCATGGATCGCTACGAAGAGGCGCTGGCCGAGCTGGATGCGGCGTCGAAGCTGGATCCGCAGCGGTCGCTGTATCGCGCACGGCGCGAGGAGTTGCTGAAGCTGATGAAAGAGACGAACTCGCGGTAGGCTGGGCCAAAGGCCCCACTCAAGCCAAAACCGGGCTTCCACCCCGAATCGCGAAAGTCGCGCGGTCCGGGGACCCCCGGGCTTGAATGGGGCACCGGGGACCATCGGACAAGGTACGGGAGTGGACTTCGGCTCGCGAGCTCGTGTACTGCGGGGTGGTGTACCACGGGTCAGTACTCGAATGGCCGAAACGAACTTAGACTGGAAGCGGGTTAGAGGTAACTTAGCCCTCCAAACAAAAGGTCCCTGCACGCACGATTGGATGGGCTACGCCAATCCAATCGCTTGGTCGGGATGACAAGTTGTTTGAAGAGCGCTACTGATAGCGGAGAAATTTGTATGGCGACCAACCCACCGCGATCGCAAGCACCGGCCGGCGCTGCTGCCGCTGCGGCGGCAGCGCGCGAAGTCGCCACGCACAAAGTGGATACGGCTGCGGCGCCGATGCCCTCGAATGGGACGCCGAAAGTTTCAGGATATGGTCTGCCGTGCGCGAAATGCCGGCTGTACTATCCGGCAGATCTGGATGTGTGCCCGACGTGCCATCATCGCGGACGCGTGTCGCCGGTGGTGAAGCGCATTCCGCCGAAAGTTGCGCCGGCGCCGGCAGAGCCTGTGCCCGATAGCGCCGCCATCGAGCAGGAGCGCGAGGAATTTCTGCGGCAGTTCAAATCACAGCTCATCGAAGCGCACGCGGAAGTCGCGAACGGCGCCGAGGCAGTTTGCAAGCTGGCCGATCAGCACAAGGGCAATCCGGAGGAAGCGGAAGTCTGCCGGGGATGTTATGAGCGGCTGCAGGAGCGGCTGGATCTGTGCGAGGCGGCGCTGCATCTGGATCTGAAAGAGGCGGCGCAGATTATTTATGACGCGGTGTGGGCGGATCCTTCCGATCCGAGCAAGACGTATCAGAATGCGGCCAGCGCCCTGCTGGCTGAGTTGCGCAAGCGCTGCGGGATGAATTCACTGCATGGGCCGTTTCATCCGCTGGCGCATTGAGGCCCGCGTGCTAACCCAGCGCATTAGCCCAGATCGAGACGCTCTCCGCAGGACGCTTTGAGCGCGTCCGAGCGTGAGTAAACGAAAAAGCAATACAGTGCAGGTCCCAGCGGGGCGCAAATCATCACGCAAAACCAGAATACCTGCATCAATCCGCTCGAGGTATCGAAGCGGAACAAAAAACACTCCATCCCGACCCCGTTGAGCGCGGTTGCCAATATGCCGAGGAGAACCAGCGCCCTAAGATATGGCACGGGCTCACCCAGGATCGCGGCGCCGAGGGTCGCATACAAAGACAGGGAGACCAGCGCCGCAGTTTGGTAGACGAGCTTAGCTGCAGGCGAGAGAATCCATTTCTTGTCGATGAATTGGTAGCCGTCCATCACGACTCCCCACGCCGCCGCATCTATTCAACTTTGACGGCGACCCATTTCTTTCCTGCGTATAACTTGTAGCCGGCGCCATCTTCGACGAGCTTGAGAGGGACGGCGCGCTTGAGATCGGGATCGTTCTGCCACGTGGTGCTGAGCACGTCGTTGTTGGCGACATCCATGACGGCGAATTTGCCGTCGGCGGTGAAGCCGAAGCCGTACTGGCCGGGCGCGAGTTCGGCGGTGCCGAGGGTGAGCCTGGTTTCGGTGATCAGCAGCCCCTGATATTTCTGCTGGATGGCGGTGGAGTAGCCGGAGGCATCGACCAGCGCGGCGAGAAACATCTTGCCGTCGGCGAGCTGGAATCCCACGGCGTTGCGCAGTTGCACGGGTGCTTTCTGGCCGCGATAGAAATATTCGGTGGGGACGGCTTTTTGGAGTTCGTCGGCCGTGAGCAGGTGCTTCGGTATCTCGCGCTTCATGGCCGACTGCGCGGCGGTCGGGATGGCCGCGCCGGCCAGCACGGCCAGAAGCAGTACGCGAAAAGTTTTCATGAGTGAATCCTTGAATGTGAAATGAAAAAAGAGGAACGGGAAAATGTAATCGTTGTGGCGGCTGGGGCGCAAGGGCGGGAGCCGTCGGCGCCCCAGTTGCCAGTGCCAAGTACCCGGTACCGAGTACCGAGTGAACAACTTCCTGAGCGTAGGGCTGATGCGCGGGAAGAATTCCCTGCAGCGGCGCTTTTAGGTGCGAGGAAACAAGGGGTCCTTCGACTGCGTCTCGCCTTCGCGCTCAGCGCGAAGGCGAAACTCCGCTCAGGATGACAGAGTTGGGTGCAGGCGCTTTACATCAGAGCTAAGTGCGGGCATTTTTGGTTTGGGCGCAAGATTCGGATAGTCCGCTGGGCGGTGGTCCGCGTAGGCTTTTCTTACTATGACAAGCAATGCCATACTCGAAAACGAAATGTTGAATGAGATGTCGCGCACGATGAACTCGCGGCCCGAGCAGTTGAGGGCGCCTTCACGCGGTGGAGTGGAGTCAATGGCCGGGCGGTCTTCAGGAGAAGACCGGCGCTGGCAGGCGGTGATGGCGCGGGATCGGGCGCAGGACGGGCAGTTTGTCTTTGCGGTTGCGACCACCGGCGTCTATTGCCGGCCGTCGTGCGCGGCGAGGCGGCCGCGGCGGGAGAATGTCCGATTCTTTTTGACGACGGACGAGGCCGAACGCGCGGGATATCGGGCGTGTTTGCGCTGCCATCCGAAATCTGTGGGCAATGGCGAATCGGATGCGATGAAGGCGGTGTGCCGGTTCATCGAGCAGCATCTCGATGAGCCGCTGACCCTCGAGCGACTGGGCCGCGAATTTGAGCAGAGTCCGTTTCATTTGCAGCGGCGGTTCAAGGCGGCGGTCGGGATTACGCCGCGCGAGTACGCCGACTCGTGCCGGCTGCGGCTGTTGAAGCGCAATCTGCAGGCGGGGGATTCGGTGACGCGCGCCATGTATGACGCGGGCTATGGATCGAGCAGCCGGTTATACGAACGAACGGCTTCGCAACTGGGAATGACTCCGGAAAAATATCGGCGCGGGGCGATCGCGGCGACCATTCGTTACACGTGCGCCGACTCGCCGTTGGGGCGCATGCTGGTGGCGGCGACGGAGCGGGGAATTTGCGCGATCCAGTTTGGGCGCAGCGATGGAGAGTTGCTGGAGGGATTGAAGCGCGAGTTTCCTTTTGCCGCGCGCAAAGCGGACGATGGTGGACTGAAGACGTGGGTGCGGGAGTTGCTTGCGCATATGCAGGGGAAGAAATTGAGTTCGGCGCTGCCGCTCGATATCCGCGCGACGGCGTTTCAGCGCAAGGTGTGGCGACATTTGCAGTCGATTCCGTTCGGCGCGACGAAGTCGTACAGCCAGGTGGCGAAGGCGATCGGCAGGCCGAGCGCGACGCGGGCGGTGGCGCGGGCGTGCGCGACGAATCCGGTGGCGGTCGAGATTCCGTGCCACCGTGTGGTGCGCGAGGATGGCAGCATGGGAGGGTATCGGTGGGGGATGGAGCGGAAGAAGGCGTTGCTGGAGATGGAGGGGATGGAGGGGAGGGCGTAGCGTTGTTGATCGGATGTGCAATGCCCACCCTCTCGCGAAGAGCGCGAGAAGGGTGGGGCAACCACGTTTTGTGTCACCAGAATCCCCACTCAAGCCAGAAGCGGGCTTGAATGGGGCACCCGATTGGGATCTAGTGGTGCCCGCCGTGTGCAGCGGCATGGCCACCACGATATCCGGGGAGGGCATGCTCAGCCTCGCCTGGATGAGGAGCGGGGCCTACGTTGCCTCGCCCATCCCGCGCCTCGTTTGCCTGGAAGTGGTTGAAGCGCTCGGCCCCGCGCGGCGGCAACGGTCCGTTGTAACCGTGATGAGGATCGAAGCGGTTATCGACATGTCCGTAGAAGCCGTGAGGGCCGTGAAACCATGGACCTGCTCCAATGAATACCCCACCAACAAACCAATCAGGCCCGTAGTAGCCGTAAGGAGCACAGTCGTACGGGGCATAGTCGAAGTATCCGTAAGGACATATGGGAGCCGGTCCGATGTTTACGCCAACGGCGACCTGAGCTTGCGCCACAGATGCAGAGCATAAAAAGCCAGCTACGAGAACTGCGAAAGCAAGTGCGCTGATTTTGAACATGATTCCTCCTTCATGCGTTTATTTCGCTTTGGGACAGTCTGAGGGCAGCATAATACCGGGAATAAGAAATGGGCAATCGCTGGAAGTTGACTGATGTGAATCTAGCGCAAGCATTCCCTGTCTAATTCGCCGTGAACGACGGAAAAAACTTTGCCTGGTTTTAGCGAGCAAAGCTGGGACAGGGGTTTGCGGGAATGCCCACCCTCTCGCAAGGGACGCGAGAAGGGTGGGGCAACCGGGTGGGGCAACCGGGTATAGGAACACCTCGATGTGAAATTCGGTCTCGAAATTTCCCACTCAAGCCAAAGGCGGACTTGAATGTGGCACCCGGCACTGCTCCAGATGTTAACCCCGATCTCATCCATTGCCGGAGTCGCCTAAAGAGCTCGGTTCACCTGGAACGGATCTGGTTACGACGAGCCAATTCAGAAAAGCGACGGCGACGGCGGCGATGAGGATGAGGGATTTGTTGTATTCGATTTGGGTGAGCAGTCCAGCACAGACGACAACGCCGAGAATAGCGATAAATGTTCCGGCGGGCAGACGGAAGACGGCGTGCGCGGATTCTGTTTCCCGCAATTCTTTTCCCGGAAAATCTTCCCGCAGATCTTTTTTCTGCGACCTTTTTCCCTGCAAGTCTTTTCTTCGCAGAACCGGAAGCGCGGCGCAGAGCACGCCGTAGTAGAAGAGGCGCGATCCGGCTGAGAGAGTGGCGTTGCCGGCGAAATTGCCGAACACGGCGAGCACCCATACCACGAGGGCAAAAACGAAGATCGAAAAATAGGGGGTGCGGAAACGCGCGTGGATGGCGGCGAACCAGGAAGGGAAGTCTCGGCGCTCGGCGAGAGCGAAGGTGAGGCGTGGCGTAGCGAGCATGTTTCCGCTGAGATATCCGTAGGTGGAAAATAGCGCGCCCAGGGCGATCAGCGCGGCGCCGCCGTGGCCGATGGCGATGCGGGCGACGTCGGCGAGAGGGCGGGTGCTGTGCGCGGGATCGGGAAGAACTCCGACGACGACCCACTGAATGATTCCGTAGATGACGGCGCAGGTGACGAGCGCGGTGAACAGGCCGAAGGGCATGTCGCGGCGGGGATCTTTGGCCTCGCCGGCGGAGACGAGCGCGGCCTCGAAGCCTCCGTAGGCGAAGACGAGCAGGACCATGGAGCGGGCCCAGGCGTGGCTGGCGGTGGAGATGTGGTCCTGGGGAACGAGGTGATGGGTGGAGATGAGATACCAAGCGCCGGCGATGGAGACCAGGCCGAGGGCTCCGAGTTTGGCGATGGTGAAGAGGTTGCTGACGCCGGTTCCGGCGCGCACGCCGCGAAAATTGATGGCGGCGAGAATTCCGATGAGCACGGTGAGGATGACGAGTTTCGCCGCGGGCTTGGTGGCGTCGGGCCAGAATTCTCCGAGATAGGTGACGAACAAATTGGCGTTGGCGGCCGAGGCGGTGAGGCGCACGAACCAGAGAAGCCATCCGACCTGTATGCCCATGAAGCGCCCGAAGGCTTCGCGGGCGTAGAGATAAGGACCGCCGGTCTGGTGAAAGCGCGAGGAAACTTCCGCGACCGAGGCCATGATGACGCCCATGGCCGCGGCGGCGAGGAGTACGGCGAGGATGGAGGCGCGGCCCAGAAGCGCGGCGATGATGGAGGGTAGTCCGAAGACGCCGCTGCCGATGATGCAGTTGACGATGAGCGCGGCGAGGCTCCAGCGGCCGATGGCGCGGACCAGACCTTCGGAGGATGTTGGCGCGAGAGTTGGATTCGCCAGCTGGGTTTCAGTCACCGCGATTTTGTATCACAAACGGCTCTGGATTGGGCGTGATGGATGGGGACAAGGGCCACAAAGCAGTCTTGCACAGGGCAGTGACTTCCGGTCCGATAGCAGGTGCACTAACGAGTGGCGCAGGAAGCAAACCGGGAGTGAAGGAGTTGAGAAGCGTGCGATCCCGCGGAAAGCCGCGTCCAGAGCGGAGTTTGGCATGGTGACCTTGGCGCAGACCAAAGTAATCCGAGAATTACGAAAGCGCATGCCCGTGGGACATCTACAAGCGGGGCTTTGCCGATGAGATGTTGGGACGGCGGACAAGAATGGCCAAAGACGACATGGACGATCTGCATCTACGCATTGCGCGAGTCACGGAAGATTTGCGCACGATCCAGCAGGAGCTCAACTGCGCTGCCATGCAGGCGCCGAGCGATCCGGAGCTGATGGAGGCGCTCAATTCGCTCTCGGAGACCGAGCCGATCGAGAACCTGCGCTGCGCGCTCGATCAGATGAGACATTTTTTGTGGTTCTATTCGCAGGTGATGAACAACGAGCCGGAGCTGGGAGACAAGCTGCGGCAATCGGCGCCGAAGACGGCGAGCGATGAGACGCCAAAGCTGGAGAATTCTTTTCTCGATCAGCTCTCGCGGGCTGATGAGATGATCCTGCTGCATCACATGGCGCAGGCCAAGCAGAGAAAGCCGAATTAGAGGGTTTTTCCCTGCGCGTGTGGACTACGAACCTCAGCGGCTAAAGCCGCGCCTTTTCAAAGCACGTTTCCAAACAAAGAAAACGAATTGACTCGCCAGTGGACTACGGGGAGTGTCGCTGGATCCGAATTACTGTGGCGAAGCTCCCTTGCTCGCGTCCTCCAGCGCCTGCTTCAGTTCGGGGTGTTCGGCAAGAACCTCCTCCATAGAATCGCGCCCCACTCCTTCGCCCCACTTTCTCCCGTTTTCTTGCAATTCTGACACCAGCTTGGGCATGACGGATAAAGTCTTCTTGCCGAGCGGAGTGGAATAGTAGGCGGTCAAACCCTTGATCTCGTCGTCGGTGAAATATTTGTCGTAGATGGGAACGGCGAGGGTCTTGATCACGTTGGCATCGACTTTCGATTGAAACTTGGCAAAGAACAGGTCGAGCAGGCGCTCGCGGTAGTCGCCCGGAGGAAGCGAGCTCATCATGAGGGGACGCAGGTTCTTTCCCATGTCGGCGATCATCTGGGTGGATAGTTGAGCGGCGCCGCTGATCTCGATCAGTTTGGCAATGTCGGCGGCCTTGACGGGATCGATTTGTGACTGCGCGGCCGGAGCGGTTGCGTCCGGCGCGGTTTTTGTCGACGGTGCGGACTGCGCAGACGGAGCAGCTTGTGGGGCAGAGTTCTGGGCCTGGGTACAGATTGCGGCCAACAGCAAGATGAGAGCGAGGCGAGCGGGAGATTTCATGATTCCTCGTTTCGTTGAAAAACGTTCGTGAAGACGTGGAAATTGTTGATGGCCGGTTCAAAGGCCGCGAACGAATGTTTTCTGCACCTCTCCGTTGGGCGAGAGCACGACGAAATTGGCCTCGGCGCCAACGGTGAGCGTTCCGATAGAGCCGCCCAGGCCCACGGCGCTGGCGGCGTTAAGGGTCGCGGCGCGGACGGCGTTGCGCAGGCTCCAGCAGGAAAATTTGGTCACGTTGCGCACGGCGCGATCCATGGTGAGCACGCTGCCGGCGAGACTTCCGTTGGAGGTGCACTTACCGTCTTTCACGTCGACTTCGATGGGGCCGAGTTGATAGCGGCCGTCGGGCATGCCAGTGGCGGCAATCGCGTCGGTGATGAGCACGGCGCGGTCGACTCCCTTGGCGTCAAGAAAAAGCTGGACAACCTGAGGCGCGACGTGGATGCCGTCGACGATCATGTCGGCGGTGAGGCGGTCGTCGGTGAGGACTTCGGCAATGATGCCGGGATCGCGATGATCGAGCGGGCGCATGGCATTGAAAGTGTGGGTGGCGTGGCGGGCGCCGGCGTTAACCGCCTGCTGGGCCGTGGGTGCGTCGGAGTCGGAGTGTCCGATGCTGACGCAGACGTTGCGGCGAGCGGCTTCGGCGATGACCTCCATTGCACCGGGGAGTTCGGGAGCGATCGTCAGAACGCGAACGTGGCCGCGGGCGGCCTGCCAGAGGCGATCGAAAGTGGCGACGGTGGGAGCAATGAGATTTTCCGGCGGATGAACGCCCCGGCGCTTGTGGCTGAGAAAAGGTCCTTCGAGGTGAATGCCGAGAGGACGGGACTCGGCGGCGTTGCCGGGTTGCGCGGCGCCTTCGATGGCGTCTGCGAGGCGATTGAGCGCGGTACAAGTCGCGTCGAGCGGAGCAGCGACGGTGGTGGGGAAATATCCGGTAACTCCGTGAGAGGCGAGGAATTTGCCGAGGCGTGGGAGTTCTGAAGGCTCGGCGCGCATGAGATCGAGGCCGGCACCGCCATGAATGTGAATGTCGATGAAGCCGGGAGCGAGGATGGCATCGCCGAAGTCGGTGGCGGGGCCGGAGGTGGTCTTCTCCGTGCGCGAAGAGATTTCGACGATACGGCCGTCTTCGACGACGACGAGGGGATGCTCGATCTCGTCGAGCGGCGTGTAGAGGCGGCGGGCGGCGAATAGAGTTTTCATGATCGAGTGACAAACGAACCGGTCATGTACCTGAACGAATTCAGGCTACTAAACGAATTGAGATCAGTTCAAAGAAAGCGCACTTCTAATTTAGATCACTCTTAGATCGCTTCAATAAAGATTGGGCCGCAGCGCATGTCCTGCGGACCCGGGAAGAACACGCCCTGTTATAATGCTCAAGATATTCTGGTTACGCAAGACGCGCGCAGTTCCTCCTGTGTTTTGCGGCAAAGTCGGGGAGTGGCTCAGCCTGGTAGAGCACCTGGTTCGGGACCAGGGGGTCGGAGGTTCAAATCCTCTCTCCCCGACCAATTCAACATACAATCTCTCAAAGGCCCAAGAAACTGACCACCTGGTAGAGCACCAGGGGGTCACTTTCATATTCGCGGCTAATGCATCCAGAGACTTACAACGACGAGTTTCGAAGCGGACTTGGGAAGCATTCGATAAAGGGGAGGCTTACGCAAAAAGGGTTTACATCCTTCCAGCAGCGAACGCAATGTCTGGACATGTCGGCGCTTCCGCAGTTGGGGCTTACTTGTGCGGAACATCAGATTACATGGATAGCTGACAATCCATGAACATGGTTTGGTTCGTTTCATCAGAAGCGCCTTCGACGAAGCGGCCCCAATTCTTCTTTCGCATGGCCGCGGGAAATGTATGAGATCGATCGAACTGATGTTTCCTCTTGACGGTTACTTCGCAAAATGCGAATATGTTAAATGTGGATCATTAGCCGGAAAGCGATTAGCGAGGCATCCGCCAAACACACTGAATGGAGCGCGTCCTTAAACGCATGGTACAAGATAACGAAGGGCGCAGATTGGAAGAACTTTGCAGACGTTCGGAACAGTTGGAAAAACTCGGACACCGTTGGACGCTTTGTGGTGTTCGACATAAGCCACAACAAGTGCAGGTTGATTGCGTCCATCAAATATGAATGGAAAGTGGTCTACATCCGGCGCATTCTGAGTCATGCCGAATACGACAGGAAGGAGTGGCAAAAGGGATGATTGCAGTAGCTGAAAAATATGCAATCGAAGTTAACACACCCGTGCCGATCACATCCGAGCGCCAACACCAGGAATACGTGTCGGTCCTGGACAAGCTGGCAAGCAAAAAGAATCCAACAAATGAAGAAGAGAAGTACGCCCAAGTCTTGATGACCTTGATTGAAGCGTACGAGGAAGAGCATCATCCTATTCCCGACGCCTCTCCGGTAGAAGTCCTCCGGGCGCTAATGGAGGCCAATAATCTGCGGCAAAAAGACCTGGCGCCGATCTTTGGCTCCGAAAGTATTCTCTCCGAAATCCTGCACAATAAGCGCACCCTCAACAAAGGACACATCGAGAAGTTAAGCGAACGGTTCCACGTTTCACCGGCGGTTTTCTTCTAAGCGGTCCTGCTGCTGGGCGCAAAGGGCACAATACGGGGTCGATTTTCGGCGGCTCGCCGGGCATGCTCGTTGTCTCGCATGCACTCAATCAGTGCTTCGGCTTCGTTTGCGGGTCTGCCCGGAGCAGCAATGTCGTCAGCGATTATCCCATCCCCATCAACCACCTGCCGGCGCCCAACGCCGAGCGGAATCGCTCTTCCTCTGACCCGGAATATTTTTTCTGTTGAGTTCAGAACTCGATACCCGTAGTTCATCGGCTGAGGCCGACCCGCATGAGCGTGTTTCATTCCCTGCCTACCCACATGCTGATAACGTCGCCACATACGCTTCACTTTGCGAAACTCAACTGCGGCATGGCTGCTGCATCCACCAACTTCAGTCCCTCTGGACAAATCGTCCATCACCTCCACTCGCTCCAGCTCACGAGTGCTCGTGGCTGCCCTCTTCAACAAGACCTAATTGTCGGAGATTCCAGTTAAGGGGACATTTCTAGTGAGTCCGCGATGGGACGTTATCAAAGAGTTTCAACGCACAGCTTCTCGCGTTACACTTGCACTGCCCAGTGCACGGAAACTCTATGTGGGAGATTAAGGAAACTGACTGGAAAGTGCTGCGGCGCGTGCATCCGCTGGCGCTCGAACGCTTCTGCGAGCGTGTCCTTGCAGAGATCGACCGCGTCTCGCGCGACGGCTCGAAGAGTTGCCATGCGCGCTACCTCCAAATCTTCAGGATTATCAAACAAAGTGATCGGGAGATAGCGCGCCTCTTCGACAATCCGCGGCGCTCTCATGCACTAACGATGCTGGCCCAGATTCGCTCGCACGGCTTGCTTACGGAGGATGAGTTTTTCCGTCTGAGCCCAGAAACGCGCGGTGTCATTCAAATGCTGCTCGCAGGATGAGGCTCCATATGGCTGCACGGTCTCGCTTTTCCACATCCACCGTCATCGATTCCAAATCCCTCGTCCCTTGGCTTTCTGCAGAAGGCCCCCTGGCCTACACTCCCTCCAATCCGCCGGCTACGGATTACTTCTTTCAGTACACCTGGATTCTCCCGGGAATCTTCAATCCGCAGGTCAATCTGCGCGAGCATCGCTACTTCGGTAGTCCCCTCAAGGGGAGCGCACGATTCCTTTTCGACTTCTGGGCAAATGCGCGTGGAGGAGATAGACCGGTCCTGCAAAGATACTGTCAGTTCGGATTCTTTTCAGGCAACGAGTTGAGGACGCCGATGGCGGTCTATCATCATGGCCGCGGCTATCGCGACGAACCCGGTTTCCTGCTGATTCAACATGGTAGTTATCAGTGGGTCTGCCTGGAGGATCAGCCGAGTATCCCGGCCGGAGAGGTCTCGCTTTATCGGGGCATCGGACAGTCCACTCGGTTTCGCTGCTTGCGATTCCGGCCCGAAGAACTCTTGCCCGAGAACGGGGAAATATGGCGAAAGTACCTGCGCGTCCAGGCAGGCATGTTGTCGGACTCGATCCTGTCTTTCAACACGATTCATGACCGTCTCAAACGTTGCGAGACTTCCGGCCTGCGCGACGGGACTTGGATGGGAGACGAGCTGGCCACGCAGGCCGGATTAGACATTCAATCGCCTGGCTTCGCCAGGGATCTTTGGCACGCCGCCCAGCAGTCGTATTCGCTCGAACGGGTGATAGCAGTCGTGAAGTTCGGTCCCCACCACGTCGTCGTCAAGACCCCTCTGAGCAACATCCGGATCACGACGTTCTTCGCGGGGGAGTCGGAAGCAAAGATAGTAGATCCGAGCCGGATCTCGGAAATACAAGCCGTCGGCTGTGAGGTGGATTTCAACACTCCATTAAAATGACCATCCTATGACTCCCTGTACCTCATGTTGACGAAACCGAGCACTGAGCTGACGCTGTTCGACACACTTTCGGGACTTACTTTCACCAAGGCGGCGAAGCTGCTCGGCCCCAACGGTAACCGCCTCATCGCCTCGGGCGGCAAATTCGACATTGACCTCACCACTCAGGTCAAATTCGATCGGGACATGTTTCGGCTGACTCTGGACGGCGCCGCGGTCACGCTGACTCTGAGTCCGGCCGCCCGCCATCGTCTCAAATGGCGCTGCGACGCCTGCGAGGTGCCGTGTGAGCACGCCGGGGCGGCCTTCTCTCTGATTCTGGAAGAAAAGCTCGCGCTGGGACTGGCCGAAGCGCCACCCGCGCGGGCGGCAGCTGAAAACGTGAGCGAGGAGGCGCTGGTCGCGCAAGCGCTCGCGGAGCGGGCAGAACGCGCCCGGACCGAGAAAATGCGGCTGACGTCTCTCGACAGTCAGGAGATCTGGACCGACTACACATTGACCAATGCGGCCTCTGGCAAGTCGTACCGCGTCGCTCTGCGAGGGTGGGAGCCGGGACAGTCGTATTGCTCGTGCCCGGATTTCCGTAAGAACACGCTCGGCACCTGCAAACATATCCTTCATGCGCTCGAAAAAGTCCGAAAACGATTCTCGGACTCGCAGCGCAATCGACCGTATCGGCGCCGGGACATCAGTGTGCATCTGTCATACGGGGATGAACTGGAATTGCGTATCTTGTTGCCGCCTCACCTCAATGACGTGACCAACGGCATCGTGCGCCCGATCCGCGACAGACCGATCACCGATCTCCCGGACCTGGTAAAACGCATCCGTCAACTCGCAGCACACGACGTCGCCGTGACGGTCTATCCCGATGCGGAGGAGTACATCCAGACCCGTCTGCTGCTGCAGCGCATTGCGGCAAAGGTCGCCGAGATCCGGCGCAATCCGAAATCTCATCCACTGCGAACGACCCTGCTGAAAGTGGAGATCCTTCCCTATCAGCTGGACGGCATCGCTTTCGCAGCAGGCGCTGGGCGCGCGATCCTGGCTGATGACATGGGACTTGGGAAGACCCTTCAGGGTATCGGTATGGCGGAACTGCTGGTGCGCGAAGCGGACATCCGCAAAGTCCTGGTCGTTTGCCCGGCATCCGTGAAAGCCCAATGGCGTAGCGAGGTTCTCCGCTTCTCAGGGCGCGATTGCCAGATCGTATTAGGGAGCGCTGCAGGGCGGAGCGGTCAGTACGAGAACGAATGCTTTTTCACCATCTGCAACTACGAGCAAGTATTGCGTGACATTATCACGATCGAACGCGTGAGGTGGGATCTCATTGTTCTAGATGAGGGCCAGCGCATCAAGAACTGGGAAGCGAAGACGGCTCAGACCATTAAGAGCCTGCGTTCGCCGTTCGCACTCGTGCTCTCCGGCACGCCGCTGGAGAATCGGCTCGACGATCTTTTCTCCGTCGTCGAGTTCATCGACGACCGGCGTCTCGGGCCTGCATTTCGATTCTTCAACCGTCACCGCGTCACCGACGAGCGCGGCAAGGTCCTGGGTTACAAGGATCTCGATCTATTGCGCGAAAGACTCAAGCCGGTACTGCTGCGCCGGACGCGTAGCGCGGTGATGAAGGATCTGCCGCCTCGCACGACGGAAATTGTGCGGATTGCGCCCACCGATGAGCAGGCCAGCATCGATCTCGCGCAGATGCAGATCGTGAGCGCGATCGTCCGTAAGTCGTATATCTCGGAAATGGATCTGTTGCGTCTGCAAAAAGCATTGCTGCTCGCGCGGATGAATGCGGACAGCACCGTTCTCGTGGACAAGCACGCTCCGGGCTTCTCGAGCAAGCTGGAACGGCTGCAGGAGCTTTTGGAAGAGCTGGCCGCGGAGGACGATCGCAAAATCGTGCTCTTCTCCGAATGGACAACCATGCTCACTTTGATCGAGGGACAGATTAAGCGACTCAAGCTCAATTACGTAAGGTTGGACGGGTCCGTCCCGCAGAAGAAACGGCAACAGCTGGTGCACCGGTTTCAGCGCGATCCGACCTGTCGCGTGTTCCTCACCACCAACGCTGGCTCGACGGGGCTCAACCTCCAAGCGGCGAACACCGTCATCAATGTCGACCTGCCGTGGAATCCGGCCGTTCTCGAGCAGCGCATCGCGCGGGCGCACCGGATGGGGCAGAAGAACCCAGTGCAGGTCTATTTGCTCGTTACGGAAGGGACGATTGAGGAGAAGCTGCTGGCAACGCTCTCGGCCAAACATGACCTGGCTCTCGCCGCGCTGGATATGGAATCTAATGTGCGAGAGGTCACACTCGCATCCGGCATCGAAGAGCTCAAGCAGCGCCTCGAGGTGCTGCTCGGCGCGAGGGCACACGCCGCGGTAGACGAGACGGAAAAACAGCGCCAGCAGCAAGAGGCAGAGCGGCTCGCTCGTCGCTCGCGTGTGGCAGAGGCTGGAGGCCAACTCGTGGCTGCCGCATTCGCATTCCTCGGTGAAATGATCCCGCAGCGTCAGCGAACGAACGGTGCAGAGCAAAAGGCAAGCGAGTTCAAAGCTCGTCTCAACGAGTGTTTGGAACGCGACGAGCAAGGGCGCCCGCGACTCACTGTCACACTGCCAAACGAAGCCGCGCTCGAGAGCTTTGCTAGGTCACTTGCCGCCCTGTTCACCGTTGCCGAGCCGTGATCTTTCGTAGTCGCCAACCCGCGCCCCCTATCCTTTACTTAAATCGTTGAATCAGTTCACCCGCTTCACAAGGAGGATTCATCTTCGTCGGACTTCAAGTTGAAGATAGCCCGCCACAGTTCAAAGACTTGCTATTCCACCGCGGCGGTCCTCTCTTTTTTCTCGCCTTCGATCCGCTCCTGTGGGGACGGCAAAAGACTTGGCACTTGCGGAGATACCGCGGCCAGAACCGAGGTTGACGCCAACCACACGGATTTTCGGAACAACTTCGGTACAACTGAGAGAGAAATAATGGTCAGCCCTGGTCCCTAAGCGACACCGAATGAAGCACTTGGATTTTGACCTGCTCTTGGTTCGGGACCAGGGGGTCGGAGGTTCAAATCCTCTCTCCCCGACCAATGATATTTCATCACGTTGCCTCGAGGCAGCAGCCAACACAACGCTTGTTCACGTTCAACTGTGCCGAACACTTCCGCGAGTGCTGGGTCCTGATTTTGGCCATCGACTTCCGAGTAGGCATCGTCCACTGACAACGCTAGCCGTGCGCGGAACCGAGGCCTGATCGCCCTGCCTTTGTGAGGCTCAGACTTCCGGATTTCTATGGTGCGCGCGGACAGCCGGGGGCATCATTGTTTTATGTTGCACATGCAACA
>JASHOT010000155.1 GCA_030040965.1 Candidatus Sulfotelmatobacter sp.
GGTGGAGGAGTCAACTCCGGGATCACCTTCAACAATACGGGAACGGTGACCAACAGCAGCGGGACCCTCTATGTAAATGACATTGGGGTATGCAGCAGCACGTGCGCGGGATCGTGGAGCGTGGTTTCGGGGGCGACGCTGCAACTGGGTAGTGGAGCGGCGGCGGCGGTAAGCGGGTCGATCAGCGGAGCGGGGACGGTCCAGTTCACGACGGGAACGGTGAACTACACGGGCAAATATGACATAACGGGAGGCACGCAAGCGCCTGGTGGGACAGCAAACTTTACGAAACCTGCGACCGCGACCGCTGTAGGGCCAATTAACGTCGGCAACGGCACTCTGAACTTCGCCACAGGGAAGACGATCACAGCGACTTCGTTGACCCAGAGTGCAGGCGTTCTGGAGGGCAGCGATACGTTGACTGTAACCGGACTCACGACATGGTCCGGCGGAACTATGAGCGGGCCCGGTATCACGAATGCGGAAGGTGGGATGACGCTTACCGGAGAACCGTTTCTGAGCGCACGTACGCTCAACAATACGAAGACGGCGACTTGGGATGGGGATGACTTCCTGATGGAGAACGGCGCGGTGTTTAACAACAAAACCGGGGCGATATGGAATCAGGAAAGCGATGCGTCGATCTTATTCGAAGGGGGCACGACTCCGGTCTTTAACAATGCCGGTACATTCGAAAAGACAGGCGGGACAAGCGTTAACGGTGGAGGTTTCAACGGATCTATCGCGGTCAATAATTCCGGCACGGTGATTGCGAAGTCGGGAATACTGCTGCTGGGGACGGCATACACGCAGACCGGCGGCGTGACTGAGCTGGAAGGCGGCAACATCGCCACTTCCGGCACGGCCACAATGACGGTAACTGGCGGCGACGTTTTTGGCGCGGGCACGATCACCGGTGGGCTCACGAATACGTCGGGTGTGGTCAGCGCGAGCCCGAGTCTCAGCTCAACGACGACGGGAACCCTGACGATCAACGGCTCGGATGCAGGATTTTACATGCAGGGCTCGGGGGGGACGGTGGAGTTCAGCCTCGCTGGCAGCTCGGCATACGACGTGCTCGCGGCCACGGGACCAGCGACGCTGGCTGGCAGCGCGCAGCTCTGTCTGGTGAAAGGATTCAAGCCAACAGTCGGGAGCACGTTTCCGGTCATGACGTATGCGTCAGAGACGGGCACCTTTTCGACCGTGAACTTTGGCTGGACTTTAACACCGGGAACGACGTCAGCAACCGCAACCTACAACGGTGCGCCGCAGACCAGCTTTTCGCCGTCTGCGCTCTCCTTTCCAAGTCAACTGATCAGCACCACCAGTTCGCCCCTGACCTTGACCCTCACCAACGTAGGGACGGTCGCGATGAGCGTCACGGGCGTCACGCTGAGTGGCACGAATGCCAGCGACTTTACGATTGCATCGGACGGTTGCATCGGCAGTTTGGCGGCCGGAAAGAAGTGCACGATAGGGGTGACCTTCACGCCGGCGGCGTTGGGAGCAGCCTCGGCTGCGCTCTCGGTGACGGACAATGCCTGCATGAGCCCGCAGACGATCGCCCTGAGCGGGAAGGGAACCGAAATCACCATGTCGCCTTCGCCGGTGAACTTTGGCAGTGAGACTGTGGGCACGACCAGCGCCCCGATGACGGTGACCGTGACCAATCACGGCACCACCGCGGTAAAAGTCACAGCTGCCACGATCACCGGAGCCGATAAGGGCGACTTCGCCATCACCAGCAACACCTGCACCACGATCGCTGCCAGCGGTGGTACGTGCTCGATCACGCTTACGTTCACGCCTGCAGCCAGTGGCTCGAGAAGCGCGTCGTTGAGTCTGACCGACAACGACAAGGGCAGTCCGCAAACTGACGTGTTGGAGGGGACTGGAACCACCTAGTCGCGAACTGTGGTTTGCACGATTGACTTGAACGAGCCGCCGAAAGGCGGCTCGATTTTTTTGGTGCACCGGAAGTGTTCAGTCTCTCAGTGCAAGGCCCGCAGAGCTCGTTCCCTCACTTGATTTCTATATTTCCTGAGGCGGTCTTCAGATTCACGGTTGGGCCGCCTTTGCCAATCTGTCCGCGAAGTTCGTGAGGATTCTTTTTCCCCTGCACGGCGACCGCATCACCGCTTTCGATCGTCCCGGAACTGGTGTGAGCAACCAGCGCCACATTGGCGTCGGCCGGAAATTGCACTCGGATGGTGCCCGTGCCCGTGTCCACACGCCAATCGGAGGCCGGCTTGCCGGTAGCGTGGATATTGCCGCTGCCGCTCGTCACCTCCAGTCCGCCCTGCAGGTTTTCAACGTCCACGTCGCCCGACCCGGTTACGATCTCCAGGCCCACGGCACCCGGAGTAAGCTGCACCGTGATCGGCAGCCCCGTCTTCGAATTCTGCAACTGAACCGGACCAACGTCATGCGATGGCACTTGGCTGCTTATGATCTCGCTGGCGTAAACCGAACCGGTGCCGGCTTTGGCCTGGACGTTCCCGTGAATATCATGTACATCAAGATCTCCTGAGCCCGTGCTCACGTGAACATCCTTGCCGATGTGCCATACATGCAGCTTGCCCGATCCGCTCGTCGCTTCCACCGGTCCCTGAATGCCTTCAATGTTCTGATCACCCACACCGGTCTCCGAGTGCAGCTCCGTTCCTACGGGAACAACGATTTCGTAGGAGATTGAGATATTGCGCGTCGCTTCCGGATCGTCGATATGGCCGATGCGTACGCTATGACCGCGGGCATCGTTGACGATCGGCGGGGTCAGTTCGATGGCGTGGATACGCGTGGCCACATCGTCGTCTCCGGAATCGTCGATGCTGTGAAGCTTGGCATGAATCTCGATCTTTCCAGGATCGCCAGCACGGAGCGCAATGTCCCCCGCATCAGTCGTGATGTCTAATCGAAGCTGGCCAGAAACCGGAAGAGTCTGGTCAAACCGGCCGTCGGCCGCAGACAGCCATGGTCTGGCAATTGCCAGCAGGGCGACAACTAAGGGAACAAACAGAGCGGAGCTCGCATGCCAGGCGCGAATAGGGCGCATCTGCGGCCGTGAATCCTTGTATGACATGGGGTGGGAGACGGGAATCGAACCCGCAACCGTCGGAGCCACAGTCCGATGCTCTGCCAGTTGAGCTACTCCCACCGCGAGCTTTCAATTATAGCAACTGCGGCGAGGCTACGCGGCACGGCTCAAGAGCAGACTGTGGCTACTCTGCGTTTTCGTTTCCTGCGAGCTCGTTCCGCGGCAATATAACAAAATTCGCTCGCGTAGGAATCTACGGGCTTTGCCGTATGGCGCGGCACGCAAGCCTGTGTCCAAATCCCAAAGACCTGCCTTGGTCGTTGCGGCCCTTCTCTTGCCACCTGAAGATCGAATTCGAAAGCTCTGTTCTGAACTCGTGGCATGCCAGGACGAGCCACGACTAAAAGAGATCGCGACCGAATTGCAGGGTGCCATCCGCGAACGCATCGAACATCTGCGAGAAAAACTACGAGCCGTTGAGAGCATGTCGCGCCGCAAGAAACTGGCACGAAATCAAAAGGAAGAATCTTGAAGAGTCGCGATCGCGTCGCCCTGATCTGCGGCCCATCCCACCTGGTTGGAATTTTGGGAGGGCTACTGTCAGCCAACAGTTTCCGATTTCACGGTCTGCTGGCTCACTGACACTCCAACGGCTGGGATTTCGAGTTGGCGCAAGGGCCGAATAGCGCCGAGAAACTGCCATTTGAGATACAACAGTTCGCGGTGAATCCGCCAGCGGAGCGATTCGTCTGTCACCAGGCGCCGATGGTCCTGGGCGCCTTGAAGGGCGAGTGAATCCGTGCCACTTTTGCGCGGATGCTCGTAGAACTCGGCCAATTTGCTTTCACTCATGCCCGGGCTCGCCAACCAGCGTGGAATGCATTCCGAGAGTACGTCGACATCGGTGAAGACCTTGTCGAGGCCCATGCCCATGGCGGGACATGCGCTCTGAAATGCATCGCCGATCATTACCACGCCGGGCAGGCCAGGCTCATTGACTCTGTAGAGATCAACTCTGCCGGATTCGACATCACTGGTTACGCGATACTCGCCAATCAAACCGCTCAACTTGGGCAGGTCGCGTCTGAGCACCCTGTCTGGTTCTTGTATGAACTCACGGACCCAGGGATCGCTGGCAGAGCGAAAAACAAACAGGTTCGCGCGCATCGTCTCGCGAAACTTGAAAAGCGACAGATAGTCGATGCGCGTCGACGGGCTGAACGAGTAATACGTGAGCGCCTCAAAGTCAAAGGGCCGCGCTTCAGAAGCCGTGATGTTAAAGCCGAAGCCCATGGACTGATCTCTCTGAACGACGCGGCGGCATAGCCCTAAGTTGGCAAGCAGCCCATCGCTGACGCCGCAAGCCAGCACCACCAGACGGCAAGTCAGCTCGTCACCCCCGCTGAGCCTGATGTGTTGCACCCCTCGGCTGTTGGTGATGTGTTCGACGCGATCCCGCCGGTAATCGACTCCGGCTGGCGTTTGCGCGCGCAACGCATTCACCATGTCTGCGTGCTTGATACCGTATTGCTCGATTGGCGTCGACTTGAAAATGCGGCCGTCGTAACCTGCGCGCACCTCAGTGACCCGCGCAGAATACGGGAGTAAGTGCTCAAGCAGTCCGAACTTGCGCAACAACAACACCTGTTGACGTTCGATTTTTTCCGCCCGGAATAGCGGCGGGCAGCTCGAACGCGGATCCACCACGATCACGCGTCGGCCCTGTTGTCCCAGCACAGCCGCGAGCGTAACGCCTGCCAAGCCAGCTCCGACGATAACGATTTCCGAGGACAGTTCAGGAGAAGACAGATCGGACGAGGACAGATCGGATGAAGACAGATTGGACAAGGAAAGATCGGGCACGACGAGCAGGCTTCTGCTCCTTAACGAATGAGTTTCACGGGATCGGAAGCTTTCCTTGCCCGTGCTGAAAGCTAAATCACTTCCAAACCAATCAGTTACGAGAATTGGACCAAAGTCCAACCGGAGGGAGTAGCCCTACTGTAGGGGAAGGGGCGCGGGATCAGCAATGGCACTTCCGTGGGGCCCCCTTGCCGCAAATTGTCAACCAGGAAGGCGCCGCAAGCGGCCACTCGCTGGCCCCTGTTACGATAATTCCAGCCTCGATTTTGAACCGATCATGATTCAGCTTTCTTCCGCCGGAAAACGCTTCGGCCACAAACTTCTTTATGAGAACGTCGACTGGCTGATCACGGCGCGCGACCACATCGGCCTGGTCGGCGGCAATGGCACCGGCAAGTCCACGTTGATGAAGATTCTCGCCGGCATGGACTCACTCGACTACGGCTCGCTCGTCATCGCCAAGGGAACCTCGGCCGGCTATCTTCCGCAGGACGGCCTCACGCTCTCCGGCCGCACCGTTTTTGCCGAATGCATGTCGGTCTTCGAAGATTTGCGCGCCATGGAGCAGGAACTCGAATCTCTCACCCACAAAATCGCTGAACTTGACCACACCAGCGCCGAATACGAAGCCGTCGCCGACCGCTATCATGTGCTGGAACACGAATTCCGCACGCGTGACGGCTATTCGATCGAGGCGGAAGTCGGGCGAGTGCTGATGGGCTTGGGCTTTACCAAAGGAGACTGGCAGCGACAGACCGACGAATTTTCCGGCGGATGGCAAATGCGCCTCGCCCTGGCCAAACTTCTTCTCCAGAAACCCAACCTCCTTCTGCTCGACGAGCCCACTAACCATCTCGATCTCGAAGCGCGAAACTGGCTGGAAGAATATCTGCACGACTATCCGCATGCCTTCATCCTGATTTCACACGATCGGTATTTTCTTGACGTCACCGTCGACAAGATCGCCGAAATCTGGAACAAGAAATTCTGGTTCTATCCCGGCAACTACGACAAATTTCTCGCGCAGAAGACACAACGCAACGAGCAGCTGCAAGCCGCCTACAGGAATCAGCGCGAGCGCATCGAGCAACTGGAAGTTTTCATCAACCGTTTTCGCTACCAGGCGACCAAGGCCAAGCAGGTGCAAAGCCGCGTCAAGGAACTGGAGCGCATGGAGCGGATCGAGATTCCGCCGGAAGAAAAAACCATCCACTTCAAATTCCCGCAGCCCAAGGCAAGCGGGCGGATCGTCGCAGAGTTTGAGGGCGTAGCCAAGACGTATCCACCGCGTCAGTTGCAAGGCCGAAACCGTGATGGCGCGGAGAACGCGTCAAAGCGGTCTCCGGGAAAAACGGTCTTTGAAAAGGTCTCTTTCATGATCGAGCGCGGTGACCGCATCGCGCTGGTCGGGGTTAACGGCGCGGGAAAGTCGACTCTGATCAAACTTCTCGCCAGCGCCGAGCCGCTCACCGCGGGCGAGTACCGCCTCGGCCACAACGTTCAGGCCGACTATTTCGCGCAGGATCAGTACAAAGAACTCGACGCCAACTCTCGCATCCTCGACGATCTCGGCGCCGTCTCGCCGCGATCCAGCGAAACCGAACTGCGCAGCCTGCTCGGCTGTTTTCTTTTTTCCGACGAAGATGTCTTCAAGAAAATCGGAGTGCTCTCCGGCGGTGAGCGCGGCCGCTACGCGCTGCTGCGCCTGCTTCTTCATCCCGCAAATTTTCTTCTGCTCGACGAGCCCACCAACCACCTCGATCTGCGTGCCAAAGACGTGCTCCTCAACGCGCTCATGGAATACACCGGTACGGTCGTCTTCGTCTCGCATGATCGGTATTTCATCGATAGGCTCGCTACGCGCGTCTTCGAAATCGGCGATGGCAAAGTCGAAATCTTCCCCGGCAACTACGAAGATTACTTGTGGCGCAAGCAAGGCGGTCAGCACGTCGCTCCCACGCTGGATGATGTTCCGGGCATGGAACTGGTGGGCGAAAAGAATGTCGGTGCCCCACTCAAGCCCTCTTTTGGCTTGAGTGGGGATTTTGATCGGGAAACAGGTCCCTCATCAAACGGCGGGGATGCACTTCTCGCCGAAGTTGCGAGACGTGGGAACGGCAATGGCGACGCGGCGACCGAATCTCCCAAGAAGCGCCTGAATCCCATCAAGCGCAAGCAGATGGAAAATCGGGTGTCCGAATTGGAACAAGAAATCGGCCGGGCTGAAGATGAGATTGCGCGTCTGGAAACAGAGCTGCGGAGCTTCGTCAGTGCCGAAGAAAGCCAACGCCAATCGCAGGAACTCGAAGAGAAGAAAGCGAACCGCACGGGCCTGCTGAGGGAGTGGGAAGAATTGTCTCAATCCCTGCAGGGGTCGGAATAGATTTCAGCCCATCTGGGCAACGGGAATATGATGCCAGCATCCAACGGCGTGTAAGCAGCTCGCTCAACTCGATGATTCAAGCATGCTGTCGCCTCATGTTGTCGCTCGTAGTTCTTAGTTGCTGCGCGCTTGCGCAGACACAAACTATCAGCGAGCCTTACAAGAAATGGCTGGACTGTCAGGTCGACTGGATTTTTTCTGAAGCGACGGTTGGTTCCGACTCTCGCTGAAGGTGTCGTACCACGGCGCACCGATTGCAGGAGCGCGGATCGAGCTGAACAAAGCGTTGAACGCAAGCGGAGACGGCATAGCAGCTACCGCTAAGACTGATTCCCGCGGCATCGCGAGTTTTCGCGCGATCCCTGAAGGAAGGTACTTCCCGGATTCGCCCGACGGCTTGCTCTTCCCTTTGTACCTGATAATCGAAGTCGAAGCAGGGCAGGCTTCCGGCAAGGCTGTGAAGTTGGATTGGCCTGATCACTCGATCGTCGTCCGAAATCTCCGAGGTAGATTTTCATTTTCTGAAGAACCCGACGCTCCTGACCTTCCGCTGCGGGACGCAGACGTAGAACTACGGGACATTTACACATCGCAACTGATCGAATCCGCGCACACGGACACGAACGGTGACTTTGAGCTGGCCACCAAAGATCCGGGGATATACGCGGTTCGGCTCTTGTTGCCCAAGAAAAAAGGAGAGGAGGTCGAAAAACGCGACGTCGCCGTTGAACTCGATCCCGCGGGCAAAGAGTTCTCGTTTCCCGAGCTGAAAGTGAAACGGTGCGATTGCCCGGCACTCAACTGCGATGAACGATGACCTGTGGGAGGGTCATCCTGAGCGCTCCGGTCGCGTTTCGGGCAACCCGGGTGTAACGTGGGCATCCAACGGCACAGAAGGGGTGCTTGGGCCATGACGTACCGGTTTCTAATTGCGGACGTTGCATTCGCGCTCGTGGTCCTGACCTGCCACGCTCATGGCCAGGCCCAAGATGTGCCTCAGCCCTACAAAGAATGGCTGAATTGCGACGTGAGCTGGATTCTTACGGAAGCGATTACCGGCTCTGACTTCTCGCTGGAGGTATCGTTTCACGGCGCGCCGATTGTGGGGACCAAGATCGAACTCCGCAAGAGTGGAGGTGAGCACGGAGGCGATGTAGTAGCTGCATCGAAGACAGATTCCCACGGGGTCGCTCGCTTCCGCGCGGTTCCGGCCGGCGAGTACTATGCCAAATCGGCGGGCGGCGTACTCTTTCCTTCTACTAGCCTTAAGGTCGAAGCGAAGAACCTGAGTCTCGAAAAGGAGACCGTCGAATGGCCAGAGCACGTTATCGCGGTGCGGAATCTGCGAGGGCGTTTCAATATTTCGGAAGAATCGAATCCCGCTGAGCTTCCGCTGCGGGGTGCATCCGTCGCCCTATTGAACGTGTACACCGGGCGAAGTATCGAGTCCACGCTCACCGATGTTAATGGTGATTTCGAGTTCGCAACCAGAGATCCGGGCATCTATGCGCTGCGATTGACGCTGCCGAAGAAAGACGAAGCTGGCTCGGAGGACCGCGAGCTTGCCATCGTGGTTGATCCTACTGCTGACCAAGACTCCATTCTAGAGATGAAGGCCGTGCAGACTGAGTGCAACGGTCTTCAGCTCTCCTTGAGATCAAGAAGTGACGGCCAATGGGTAGAGTTCTAACCCCGCCGCCCGTACACCATCTTCCGTAATCTAAGGCAAAACTTACCTCTGTGCGATATTCCAATTGGCCTAGTGGCCAGCATCTGCCGGGCCACAAATTTCAAGACCAACCGCACAGGCGGCGCCCGTTGTCGTCATCCAGGGGCGCAGGGACGCGCCCCGCGGAACTAAGGACGGTCGCAATGCTTCAGTCGTCAGACAACTCTTTCCAGAAGCCCGGCTCGCCGGCTTCCAACCCCAACGCTTACAACCCCGTCAAGACCGTGACCGCTCCCGTCGATCAGGCCACCATCGGGCGCACCCTCTGCATCAAGGGCGAAATCAGTGGCTCCGAAGCTCTCTACATCGATGGCCGCATCGAAGGCAAAATCATGATGCCGGAAAGCCGCGTCACGATCGGACGCAACGGCAAAGTCGACGCCAGCATCCAGGCGAAAGAAGTCGTTGTCATGGGCAAGGTGAACGGCAACATCGAATGCAGTGACCGTGTCGATATCCGCAGCGAAGGTTCGGTCGCCGGAGACATTTCGACCGTCCGCATCAGCGTGGAAGATGGCGCCGCGCTCAAGGGCGGAATCCAGGTGCGCAGCGAAGGCAAGCAGAACCAGCCGCAGGCGAAGCAAGAGCAGAAGCAGGATCAGCCGAAGGCCCTGGCCGCAACCGCCGGCAACGCATAAATTCATTCACCCTCAAAAGGTGGAAAAGAAAAGGCACGCTCGCGCGTGCCCTTTTTGTTTATGCAGGGACAGCCGCCCTCGGCTGTCCGGGCGAGCGGCAGCTCGCCTACTCACTTTTTTCCGGTAGGCCGGAAATCGAGCGCCGCAGAATTCATGCAATAGCGCAGCCCTGTCGGTGCCGGCCCATCTTCAAACACATGCCCCAGATGCGCGTCGCACTTCGCGCACCGCACTTCTGTTCGGACCATTCCATACTTCGTATCACGATGCTCGGTCACGCCTCCGCCCTCAACCGGCTGATTGAAACTCGGCCAGCCTGTGCCGGAATTGAATTTCGTCTGCGAGTCGAAAAGCGGTGCTCCACAGCACACGCAGTGATACATCCCCGGCTCGTGATTGTTCCAGTACGCGCCAGTGAATGCGCACTCCGTGCCCGCCTCGCGCGTTACGTGATACTGCTCGGGCGTAAGCTGCTTGCGCCACTCGGCCTCGCCTTTCACAACTTTTTCCGCGATTTTGTCCGTCATTTTGCTCTCTCTTCCTGATCTCTGTTCCTCATATTGGATGCTCAAGCGCCGTGAAAGTGGCACTCACCGTGAGCAAGCGGGGAGCCTTCCGCTCTATCGAATATCCCTCACATATAAAACAGACTCAGCCGCGGCAAGCCGTATTTTTCCAGCAGCCGCTTGTGCACATACTGTTTCTGCAATTGCTCAATCTGCGCCGCCGGCATCTTCCTTCGATACGGGGCCAGATCCCGATCCGCCTCCGCCTTCACGGCCACGATCTCTTCATCCGCCGTCGACGCCAACAGCCCTGCAAATAACTTCTCTTCCATCACCGTCAGCCGCCGTTCAAGTTCTTCCAAACGAAAGGGTTCGGTTGCCCCACCCTTGTCCCTCGTCGTCTGAGGGACAGGGTGGGAATTCCCGATCTCCTGCGCCATCCTCCGCAGATTCGCAGTCGTTTCCTTGGCCAGTGTCTGTGCCAGACCCTCCGGTAAGCTTGCCTGTCCCACCAATTCAGCATTCCTTCGCAAAAACTCAGCCATCACCTCCGGCTCAAATCCTTGCCCGGCGCGCGATTTCGCTGGCGTCTCGGACCCGGCTCCCACCGCTGCCTCTTTCATGTCTTCCGCCGCAGTCAGAACGGCTTGTGCACACCACAAAATGCTATTTATCCTTTCGTGCCTTT
>JASHOT010000156.1 GCA_030040965.1 Candidatus Sulfotelmatobacter sp.
GCCTGAGCATTATGTTGCGGGTGTACTTTCTGCAGCAGTGGTTCAACCTGAGCGATCCAGGGGCGGAGGATGCGCTGTATGAATCGCCGGTGCTGCGGCACTTTGTGGGCATCGATCTGGGGCGGGCGCCGGTGCCGGACGAAAGCACCATCCTTGGGTTCCGTCACCTGCTGGAGAAACACGAACTGGGCGGGGCGATGCTGAACGCGGTGAACCAGTATCTGGAAAGCCGGGGCATCCGCATCACCACGGGGACGATTGTGGATGCGACCATTATTCATGCGCCCTCGTCGACCAAGAACCGGAGTGGAGAGCGCGATCCGGAAATGCATCAGACGCGGAAGGGAAAGCAGTGGTATTTCGGGCTGAAGGCGCACATCGGAGTGGACTCCAAGCAAGGCCATGTGCATTCGGTGTGCACGTCGGCGGCTTCGGTAGCGGACAAGCACATGCTGCCGGATCTGTTGCACGGCGAGGAGCGCAAGGTATGGGGCGACGGCGGATATCAGGGCCAGGGAGAAGCCATCCGGCAGGCGGCTCCGCGAGCACAAGATATGACCAGCCGGAGAGTGCACTTCAAGAACTTTGTGGACGAGTTACAAAAGGCGAAGAACCGGGTAAAGGCCAGAGTAAGAGCGAAGGTGGAACATCCGTTCCGGATTCTGAAGCGCATCTTCGGCTTCGAGAAGGTGAGATACCGCGGGATTCAGAAGAACCATCATCGACTGTGCGCCAGCTTCGCGTTGGTGAACCTCTATCTGCACCGCAGACGGCTGGCCGTGGCGAGGGGGTAGTGTCTCTGGACCTCGCGTAAATAGCGGGTTCGGTAAGGCCGTAAGCAATTCGGGGGAGTTCGTGACCTGTGCACACCCTGAAATTCCTGCCGCCTTCAAAATCGATGGTTGCTCAGAGCTTCCCAAGAGCATGCCGGAGTATCTGCTGGGAGCCTGTGGAAGGCTCTTGAAGTTACGAACTGTTCTAAAAAACGGAGCGCACCGTGCGCCGGAGATCAGGCAGCGTCTAACGCCGAGGATTTTCTTGAGATCAGCTGCGCAGAAGAAGCTCGCGACCGACCAGGCGCCAACACAGAAATTTAATGCGAGGCCCTGTGGAAAAGTCCTCCGAGGTGCGCCACGTTACAAAAGCCGAACGCGGGCACCGCTCTTTTAAGGGACGCATCGAGATAGTCCGCATGCAAGGCTTGAGTTCCGCTCACCTAAAATTACTGGCTCTCGCGTTGGAACACGTAAAACGTCGGTTCGTTGCCGCGCAGATGATCCGTGTAGTTGCCGGGATCCGGGATTGGGACCTCGCCGATCGAATCGTAACTGGTGTGCGCCAGGTTCCACGCCTCCTGGAAGAATGCGCGATTCTTGCCAAGCGTGCGAGTAAAGGTCCAGCCCCAGCTGCGCTCATCGTCAACGAAGATCAGGAATCGCGGGTGCGAGTTTTGAAGCTTCGTTAGCAAGTCAGTCTGCATTTGATCGGCGAAGGGTTGCGTCTCCATCAGGGGATACGTGTAGAGGTAGTGACTTGCACAACGCAAACGGGTGTAAAAACAGATCTCCGGCTCCGAGCCGATGATGCCGATTTCATCCCCGGGCTTGGCAGTGGTTTTGATGAGTTGGGCGACGAGTTCGTTATCGGCGCAGACCTGCCCGTCGTGGCACAGCTTGCGGCTTAGGTCGACTGGAGTCAGGCTGAGATACGACTTCCACTGCCCGCGAACCGAAAGCAGGAAGGCAAGCGCGAACAGAAGCGCGGGCGCGTAGACGAGGCGATGCAGATTGCGGCGGCGCAGTTCGCGCTGGGCGCATTCGACAGCGACCCCTGCGCACAGAGCGACCGCGGGCAAAAGCAAGATGAAGTAATGAGCACGAAAATACAGGCCCGGACAAACGGCCAAGGCGGAAGTGAGAAAGAAGCCGAAGACAAATCCGCCGCGCGGCCGGGCGTAGCGCGACCAAAGAGAAGCGGCGAGACCGACGAGCGCGATCTCCCAGAGAACGAAGGGACGCCCGGCCCAGGGTAGCGTGTAGCGGAGGCTCCGCTGCCAGGTGTCGCGCAGACTGATGATCGAACCGTAGGCGCGGGCGTAGGTCCAGGTCCAGAACCAGAAGGTGGAGAAGGCTCCGGCGTGCCAGATCCACAGACAGACGATCGCGTAAGGCAGAACAGTTCCTGTGATCAGAGCCGCGCCGCGCGCGAGTACGTTTCGCCAGCGCCAACCAGTTTTCCATTCATGCCATAGCCAATAACATCCGGCGAAGAAGCCGAAGAAAATTCCCGGCTGCTTCATGAGGAAGGCGAGCCCGAACAGGAGGCCGCTGGCAAAGAAAAGGATGACGCGCGGATGGTCGAGAGCGCGCAGAAGAAGCAGAATTCCGGCCAGCGCCGCGAGCACGACGAAGTGAGTGGCGTGGCCGTCCATTCCTAAGACGCCCGGACGGATGGCGAGAAATACATAGGTGGTCCCGGCGACGGTTCCGCCGAGCAATCCGCAAAGGCGTTTGCCCAACAGGAACACCAAAAATGAGCAGAACGTCGTAACGAAGATCAGGCCGATTCGAATGCCGCCCGCCGTTTGGCCGAAGACGGCCATGATCGCGGCATAGGCGATGCAGGTTCCCGGCAGCTTCATGGTGTAGGCGAGTTTGTAGGGAGCGATGCCCTCGAGCACAAGCTGGCCCATGTAGGCGTACTCGCCTTCATCGCGTTCGAGCGGCATGTTGCGGAAGTGGAATCGTATGGCGGCGAAGAGAGCGAGAATCAGGATAAGCGCGGCGTAGCACGCATATCGGCGAGAGCGCGGCTCGGGCGCGGCAACGGCTTGTGGCGGCGACGCGGCGGCCGAGTTCTGGCGCATGACGGTCTGGCTCATTAGAAAACTAATATCATTTCTTGTGCATTCTTGTATGGCTTGGCTGATTTCCAGTTTAAAAAATGACGTGCGCGAGTCCTGGGGATTCTTGCCGCATCCAATTCTGCGTTGATAATTCTTGCGAGGTGCATATGAAAGCTGCAGTCGTACCATCCGTTAACGGCAAATGGGAAGTGAAAGAGTGGCAGACACCGAAGGCCGGTCCGAATCAGGTGGTGATCAAGATTCACGCGAGCGGTTTGTGCTACACCGATGTGCACATTACGCATGGTGTCATACCCACGCAGTTTCCGCGCGTGCTCGGTCACGAGCCCGTGGGAGAAATTGTGGAAGTTGGTGCGGGCGTGACCTCGCGCAAAGTGGGCGACCGCGTGGGAGTCGGATGGGTGCAGAAAGGTTGCGGGCGCTGCGAGTGGTGCCTGCGCGGCAAGAAAGAACTGTGCCAGAGCGCGATTTCGACCGGCATCGGGCTCGAGGGCAGCCACGCCGAGTACATGCTGGCCTATGCGGATGCCACGATGCTGATTCCCGACGCGCTGAGCTACGAGCAGGCGGCTCCGATTTTCTGCGCCGGATACACAGTCTGGAGCGGGTTGCGTCTGGGTGATCCCAAGCCGCATGAGCGCATTGCGGTGGTTGGAATTGGTGGCCTGGGGCACTTGGCGCTGCAGTATTCCAAGGCGGCAGGATTCGAAACCCTCGCGGTGACAAAATCGAAGGACAAAGAGAAATCGATTCGCGAGATGGGCGCCGATGAAGTGGTGGAAGATGGCGCCAAGTTGCTCGGAGCTGGAGGTGCTGACGTGTTATTGGCGACCTCGAACTCATGGGCTGCGACCGCCGATGCCGCCAAAGGCATGCGGCCTGACGGACGCGTTGTTTTGATGGGCGTGGGGCCGGAGCCGTTGAATTACAATCCGGAGCTCATGTTCAAGCGCGTGCGGCTGATGGGGTCGAGCCAGAACGGGCCGGAATATCTTTATGAGGCGCTCGATTACGCGGCGAAGGGCAAAGTGAAAGTGATTGCGGAAACCTATAATCTGGACGACATCAGTCGCGCGTACGATCGCGTTGCCGACGGCAAAGTGCGCTTCCGCGCGGTCATCACGATGAATTGAGGTCCATGCCACGTTCACGGTCGATGGCGCGGGAGCAGGATATTCTCAACCATCTCGCGCTGAAACGCCCGCCACGCCTCACTTGCCGCCGCATTGGCATCCATACCTCTTCGGCTGGAGGTGTGCACAACGCTGCCGGGCGCGCTTACCAGCTGGGGTGCAACACCTTTCAGATTTTTTCTTCCAGCCCGCGCCAGTGGGCTGCGTATGAACTAAGCCAGCCGCACTGCGCGGAGATGAATCGCCTGCGCGCCCGCTATGATCTGAAGCCGCTGGTGATTCACGCCAACTATCTCATCAATCTGGCCAGTTCGAATGAATTGTTTCTGCAGAAATCAATGGAGGCATTTCGCGGGGAAGTGGAACGCGCGCTGGCGTTGTGTGCGGAATATCTGGTGCTGCATCCCGGGTCTTATCGCGGGTCCGATCGAGAACAGGGATTGCTGCGAACCGCCGCGGCGATCGCGGCGTCGACGCAGGGGCTCGATCTCGCCAAGGGTGGTCTGACGATTCTGATTGAAAACACGGCTGGTTCGGAGTTCTCGCTGGGCGGCAGCTTCGAGCAAGTGGCCGAGGTTCTGGAGCGACTGAACGGAATCGTTCCCATCGCTGCCTGCATTGATACCTGTCACACGCACGTTGCCGGATATGACATTGTCAGCGAAGAGGGACTGCATCAAACGTTGCAATATCTCGAAGCGACCATCGGCCTCAGCCGCGTGAAAGTCTGGCACTGCAATGACGCGAAGACGGCGC
>JASHOT010000157.1 GCA_030040965.1 Candidatus Sulfotelmatobacter sp.
TTGTTGGAACTGGCCGCGACTGAAGAAAACCCTCCTTCTATGCACAGGGACTCGATGGCCCCGTGTTGCTCTAAGGGCGGCACGTCTTTCCCGTGAGATTGCAAGCCTCCTAGGACTTGAATCTCTCTGGCCGACCCGCCTGGCTTGATGCTCAGAGCCGTCGCAGCGAGGTCTTGGAGCACGCCTTTGACGAGAGACTTTCCGATCGATCCCTGGGTTTCAATACCCCGACGAAAAATGAGACACCCGACGGGCTGACTGATCTGAACGCCAACGGCGCCATCGCCGTGCGTAAGGATTCGATCAAAATCGCCCTGTCGAACAGTTCCTTCGTAGACATTGAATCCACGCGCTCCGAGTCCAAAGGTTTCGATGGGCGCTTGCGCCACAATCTGATTGATCTTGCCAAAATTCACAAACCCCACGCCGCTGGGACCGAAGGTAGTAACTTTATCCTTGCTGACCCATCGGTCCACGACTCCCCAGTTGTCGAGCGCCATATCGTTAGCCCCGTACGTCGTAACTGGACCATTGTTTGAAACCAAGTCCACGCTCGCTCCGTACAGCACAAAGACACCACCGGAGATTTGATCTGCCGTTCCGGCTGTGATGCGCCCGTCGTTATATATGGCGTCCGTTTCAATGTGGTGGACTGCGAGACGGCCGCCTCGGTCGCCGGCGCCACTGACGAAAATTCCACTGCCATAAACGGGCGCGCCCAACCGTCCCGCTGATAAGCCTACGAGGTTGGCCGTAAGGAGGACGTTCGGGTCATCTTGCATATTCCAGAGCGTGAACGCTCCCTGCATGACATACACACCGTACTGATGAGCGCGTTCCTTCTCAGAACTTGTATCAGCAGCAGCGATATCGAGACCGTCGATTTCTACGTGCCCGCTGCGCACGGCATCGCGAGCGATAATGCGAACCCGGCCGATTGTGCTAACGGAATGAAGCAGAAGTGTTCCTAGATTTGAAACCGATTCATCGTTCCAAATCGCAAGACGTTCGGGTGCGACAACAAGAGTGACATTTGCAACCACATTCTCCCTGGTGAGACATAATCCGTGAGCGCCCTCCGCGAATCGCAGAACTGGCATCCTGCCCGGCTGTCCGCGCAGAATCTTGCTGGGGGAAAGACGGATCTGAGGGACGCCCGTTAAGTCTTGCGCAACAGTAATCGTTTGTACGGCAGGGTTGGAGGCTGCGTCTATGAGCTGTTCTGGAGAATTGACAACCAACTCCTGGCCGTCGGCTGGTGTCACGTTGGCAGAACGGAATCGCGGCATATAGAAAATCCTCAAAAGCATTTTCCACCGAGGGACGTTTATGGCGACCTAAGGGACGACTCAGGAATAACTCTACAGTTGAGGCTTAATAGTGTAATTCCAATCGGGCAAAGTTTCGTGGCGTTGTAGGCGAAGAGAAGCAACTTGATCCGGTGTGGGCTTAAGGCCACGAAGATAATGGCGACGGTCGAGATATGCAGTGACACGAAGCCCGGTTTGGGTTTGAGTGGTGCGGGCATAGTTGAGGATTCTCTGGTAAGAGTCCAGTGGTTCGCCAGCCCAGTTTCGCGAAATTTCAGAAAATAGGCGATGCTCGATGGGATTCCACTTGGAAGCGCCGGTAGGATAATGCGCCACGGTTACGGCCAGGGCGAAGGAGTTGGCCAGCTGCCACTGAACTTCTGTTTTCCAGGCGTAACAGCGGCAACTGTTACTGCCGCCGGTATCGGCAAGGATGAGCAACTGGCGCGAACCGCGATAACGGGTAGAGCCTTCCTGGTGCCACCAATGAGCGATGGCATGGGCGGCAAAGGCGGGGGTGTCATGGGAAGTGCCGACCACCAGAGTGCCGCAATTTTGCATGACATCGTAAATGCCATAGGGGATAGCGACGCCGATGGAATCGGTACGGAAGTCGTGATCATAGACGGAGCGTGGGGCCAATTCCCAACGCTGCCCGGGATTTTTGAAATTGCCGACGAGCTCACGTTTTTTGGTATCCACGCTGATGATAGGCAGATGACGACGTTGAAAGCGATCGCGCAACTCGGCCAGATATTCGAACTGGAGATTTCGCTGGGGACTATGACTGGTAGAAATCTGCTTTTGATTGACCCGCAAGGAATAGCCGATGTCATGCAGCAGACGGGCGACAGTATTGGGCGATACCGCAATACCGAGACTGGTCAACTCCTGGGCGATGGTGGTGGTAGTGCGCCGCGACCAGCGTAATCCGGTCATCGGATCGCCAGCGGTATCGTGTTCCAGGAGACAGTGGAGAACGGCGGTTATGTCGGGCGTTTTTTTTCCATCGGGGTGCGCCCACCACCCATGCGGCGGATTCGCCCGCTGATTACGTTTTGCTCCAGAAGTTGCTGTCGTCCGCGAGCCACGGTATGAACATCCAGGCCCAGGAAGTCACCGAGCAGAGTATCTCCGCCATGGCCCAGGCGGATGGATTCCAGCCCGGCAAATAATCGACGCTGTTGTTCATCGAGCAGGCCATAAAAAAGCAGGATGGCAGTCTTGAGTTCATCCGGAGAGGCTTGGAGAGAGGCGGCATGGACGGCCACCGGAACGGCGTGAGCGCTGCGCCGGGCAAGCGTCTGATTGCGGCGAGAGACCGGATCTATGGAGGTATAGAGAAATTGGCCGTCCACATCCACGCGAGCCAGACGATGTTGCGAGGCGAGATGACGGAGAGGCTGTTGCACTTCGGCATGCAGCCCATCGGCTAACTCATGGGCATAGTAGCCCTGGACCGACTGGTTCACGAAGATCTCTACTGTGGCCAGCAGTGTCTCATGGCGGGAGAACCAGACGTTTTGGTGCGACCACAATCCGCGATCGTCGAAATGAGCAATTTCGGGCAGCGTATAGAAGCGGCCGCGATGAGTGTAGCTGGCGAGGTAATCCAGTTCTTTCAGTTTGCGAAAGACAGTGAGAGCGGTGTCAGTGCCGAGAACGCGCTTCAGTTCCGGCAAATCGGCGATCTTTTTGCGGCGCAGATGCTGGCGCAGGACGGAGGAGTCGAAAGCATTGGGTCGCATAATGTTATAGTTAACACTCCACGATGAAGATAGTGATAACTATAACATAATAAAAGGGGCGAAGACTGGACTGAGAGGAATCCCAGTCTTCCAGCGTTTACGCTGAAACTGTAAACTACGGGGCACACCAAAGGCGCGGTCTCGGGACCTGATAAATGTTATAGCTTACACCAATAATGTACTCTTATTTTTGAGTGCGCCCTAGGGTATTCCCCTATTCTCCCCGAGTCTGATTTGGAGGCATAATCATTTGTCGTGCGCGTACTTGCGGGCACAATGCCACCCGTCCTTGTGGCGAAGCGGAATAGGAGTGTCTTGTGTCGACGAATAATGGGAAGAAGCGGAGAGCAAGTACAAAACTGCCCGGAATCGTGGAGAAGGTCATTAAGCCCCAC
>JASHOT010000158.1 GCA_030040965.1 Candidatus Sulfotelmatobacter sp.
ACGACCTCGAACCGGAAGATCGGCCGAAAGACCCGCGAGCACGCGTGTTCGAGATAATCATGCAAACCCACCGCGCCGTTGAGAGCAGCAAGCAACTTCTCAAGGAAACAGAACGTCTTCTTAAGTATCTGGACTGAATCAAAACCACCGTGGGTGCCCCATCCTTCGCGTTCTATGCGAAGGGTGGGTATCGGACAGCCGACAGCGAAGCTTTGGCCCATCGCCCGTCAGCTGGCAAGCACAGGTGTTCAAAGCGCAGGTCATGCGCCGATCGGCGCCCGGCCGCCTCCAAGCCGTCCTCCGTGATAGCATTTTCTTGGCGCACCTTCCTCTCCCGGTCGGCTGATGTTCTAGGTATGCCCGGCATCCGATCCATCTCGTTCCGCGTCGCTGTCACGCTCTGGGCGCTTTCCCTCGCCTGTCCCGCTCCAGCCGTGAACGAACCCTCACCCTGGCTCGAACTCCACTCCGCGCACTTCACCGTCATCACCGACGCCGGCGAAAAGAAAGGACGCGAAGTCGCCCTCCGCTTCGAGCAAATGCGCGCCGTTTTCGGCAGCTTGCTGGGCAAGGAACGTCTGAGCCAGCCGATTCCGCTGACCATCCTCGCCTTGCGCAACGACAAAACCTATTATCAGGCCGCCCCGCTGCGGAATGGCCATCCGCTTGACACCCCTGGATTCTTCCTTCCCGGCGAAGATCAGGATTTCATCGTCCTCAATCTTTTCGAAGATGAATCCTGGCGCGCCGTCGCCCATGATTTCGCCCACATGCTGCTCAACGCCAACTATCCTCCCGCGCAGGGATGGTTCGACGAAGGCCTCGCCGAATATTTCGGCTCCATCCGAGTCGACAACCGGCAAGTCGATATCGGCGGCGATCCTGAACTGCAGCCCACTGTAAAGGAAGACTTGCTCGGCAACCAGCGCGATACCAATCCGCCCAAATCGCTCACCGAATTGCTGGGCGCGCAGGTCTGGATCTCACTTCCCGACCTGTTCACCATGAAGCATGACACGTCCTCCTACAACGAAGGCACGCATCACACGCTCTACTACGCCGAATCCTGGATGGTCATGCATTACCTGATTCACGAGGGAAAACTCCCCGAAACCGGCGCCTATTTCGGCCTCGTCCTAACTCAAAACGTTCCCGTGGAAGACGCGATCCAGAAGGCCTACGGCATGTCATCGTTGCAGCTCGAACAGGCCGTCAAAGATTACTTCCACTCGCAGGCCACTCTGATCGACGCACTCACCACCGCGCGGCAACAGAATCCCGATCCCGCCCATCCCGGACACTCCGATCAGGCCTATCATTTTCCCGTTCCCGTCGGACCCGATGACACCGCCATCCCGGCCACGCCGCTGCCCGAAGACGACGCCCGCGCCATTTATGCCGCTGTCCAGATTCGCATTCCCGATCGCCGCGATGCAGGTCTCAAGGAACTGCTGACGCTCGCCACCACGACCACTCCCGCCGAAGCCAGAGCCCAGGCAAAATCCGATGCGCAGGAACAGCGGCGATTCGGCGACGATCCCGACAAACTTCCCAGCAACGCCGTCGGCAATGAGATCGCCCATCGCGCTCTCGCCTGGGATGACATCGAGCACTCGCAATTCGAACCGGCGCTATCCGAACTGAGCGATGCAGCCGCTCTGAATCGCACCGATATGTGGGTGCGTTACTACCTCTCAGTGCTCAAATACCGCATGGGTCAGGCCAAGCACAGCGAAACTCCCGGCCTCGCCAACATGATGCAGGATCTTAAGGCTGTGCTCGAGTGGTATCCGGAGTTGGCTGACGCCTACGATCTGCTCGCTCTGGCGCGCACTGAAGGTGGAGGCCCCACCGCTGCCCTGCAGTCCGAACGCGCCGCCATCATGCTCAGCCCGCGCAACGAGCTCTATGCTCTTCACCTGGCCGAGATTTACATCGCCGGCAAACAATGGGACGCCGCCAAAGCCCAGCTCGAGCGCCTCAAGGCCAGCGGCAATCCCCAACTCGCGGCTCTCGCGAAGGAACAGCTCGACGAGGCCACGGCCGAGCACAAATACGGCATCCCGCTGAACGCGGCCAATCCCGGGCCGAAGCTCGAGCCGCAGAAATCACCATTCGACGTTCTCGAACAGGATGCCGCCAAGCGTGCCGCTGAGGAAAAAGCCGAACAGGCCGCCGCGCCAGCAAATAATCGCCCGGCCAAGTACGTACAAGGACGTCTCGTCGCCGTCGATTGCTCACAGGCGCCCGCCGCCATCCTGACCGTCAGTTCTGGAGGAACCACTCTGAAACTGCGCGCGGTCGACTATAAGAATCTGCTTCTCATCGGAGCCGACAGCTTTTCCTGCGATTGGAAAAACCGCCAGGTCAGCGTCAACTACAAGCCCGGCGGCTTGACCGACGGCGATCTGGTATCGCTCGAAGTTAGGTGAGAAAACACGCCGACATTGACTTTCCCACAGGTGCCCCATCCTAACGGCGCGTTCTTTGCGGCGTTAGGGTGGGCCTGTTGCACCTCATCATTCAGAAGCGCAGACAGCTTTTGGTTGTTCTTGTTTTACGACCTCATAGCCCTGCGGAGGCTCGAAAAGACTGGGATCAGGATCCCCCTGCACGAAGCTGGTCAGTTCCCTCGTCGTCTTGCCACTGCGCGGATCGTCCATGATCTCGCGTACAACCAAACGCCGAAGATTCGGTGCCGTCGCAAACCAATGTTCATTAGTGGTCACGAGGGGAGCGTCGTTCCCTTCCGCCCCGGCCGGAATGGTGTCCGTGTACCGCGTGCCCTTCGCTTCAATTCCCTGAATGGTCGCCGTTCCCAACTGCTCAACGACAGGCTTCTCTCGCGTTTCGCGTCGGGGCGGAGTTGGTTCCCTGCTTATTGCACAAGTTTGCCGTTCTCCCGGTTCGGGCATCACAAACACATTCGCCTGCTTGCCTCGTGACGTCCAATTTATGTTGGTCCGCGATACAGGATCGAATACGTGGAAGAAGGTAACGAAATTCTGTTCCCCGGACGCATGACTCATCGTTGTAGCATTCATCTGCCTGCCCTGCGAATCAACCGCCTTTTTCTCAGTCGATTCCTGGGTGATCGTGACCCCATTGGCCAGTGTCCGAACCGTCGTGACCGTGTACTCGGCCGTGTATGGAGAGCTGGGTACTCGACTTCCGTGGGTCGTGCTCACAACTTGGCCACCGACTTGCCCGTATGCAGTTTGCCCGGCACACAACGTCGCCGATGCGGCCGCTATGAGGATGAGAATGGGAAATGTGAGAGCCGGAAGAGTTGAGCGCATATCCAACCTCCAGATCGAACAGAATCGAGGCATTGCTCTTAAAGGGCAAGCCTGAGGGGCAAGCCTGTTGGGTAAGTCCGAGGCGTAGCCTGAGTCCCTAGTCTGACGCGATCCGCGAAACAAAGCAAGCGCCGTCTCGCGCCGATGGTATTGCCAGTTCGAATCTTGGCGTCATTCCCTTGGCTGACGTCATCCCGAAGCGCGGCGTTTTCTCGAGCCGCGCGAGGGATCCCCCAAAGCACGCAGCCGTTGCGCGAGAACCTCTCGTCCCGCTTGTCAAAAACGCGGGGCTTCGAGATCACGCGAGTTCGTGTGCGATTTCAAATGAGGTACCACGGTTGCGCCATCGATCGCGACCTCGCTTCGCCCGAAGCTCGTTTCTTTCGAAATTACGATAATCTACCTAAGAATAAGGAAACCACGCCAGCGAATGTTCCTGACCTCCCTTCGGAGAAATCTGTATCTCGCGTTCTCATTCCTCCTGCTGGCGACTACTTCGCTGGCGGCGCAGACTATCTCCGACACTCCCTCCGAACCGACCATTTCCACCGACCGCCCTTCCGTGGCCAACTCCAGCATCGTCGTTCCCAAGGGATATCTGCAGTTTGAAAACGGATTTCTCATCACCAACGCTCAAGGTCAATCCGTCTTCGACTTTCCTGAAACCACCGTTCGCTTCGGACTTCTCGACAAAACCGAGCTGCGCTTCGTTGCTCCCGACTATTTCCACTCGCTCAACCAAGCCTCCGGCTCGATCTCCGGTTTTGGCGACATTGCCGTCGGTGTGAAACAGCAACTCGGCCCGCTCCCCGGCAACTTCAATCTCGCCGCTATCGTCTTCACCAGCCTTCCCACCGGTGCCAACGCCATTTCCAGCCACGGATACGATCCCGGCCTGCAACTGCCGTGGTCTCTCCCGCTCTCCAAAAACTGGACCGCCAGCGGCCAGACTGCCTTCTACTGGCCGACTCAAGCCGGCCATCACGATTTCACCGGCGAAGTTACGCTCGTCTTCGATCGCCAGTGGACCCCACCATGGGACGCCTTCCTCGAATATGCCGGCGACTTTCCCTCAAGGCCTCTCCCTGGCCAGGGATCGCGCCAGCTTCTCCACGCCGGCAGTTCCTATAAGCTCAGCCGTCGCCAGCAACTCGATTTTCAGATTGCCGCCGGCCTCTCTCATTCCGCCACGCATATGTACATCGGCTTCGGCTACTCCTTCATGCTGCACGTCGCCAAATAGATACGAGGAAAATCAGATCAACCGCAGCCCTGCTTCACCTCCAACCCTTCCCTCCGGTGCTAGAATTATCTGTAAGTACATTTCACAACTTAGGAGGTTCCCGTGTACCGCTTTGCACTGGTTCTTCCCGCTATTCTTCTATCTGCATCTGCTCTTTTCTCGCAGCAACCATCAACCCCAACCACTCAGAAAGTCAATCCCTACGCGGCCATTCCGGTCGAAGCTGCCAGGCAGCAGAA
Source organism: Candidatus Sulfotelmatobacter sp. (assembly GCA_030040965.1). GTDB lineage: Bacteria > Acidobacteriota > Terriglobia > Terriglobales > Acidobacteriaceae > Sulfotelmatobacter. Next base: position 4,782 of record JASHOT010000158.1, read on the forward strand.
TCCGGTCAAGCCCACTCCGGAATCATTGGCACGCGGCAAGAAGTGGTGGACCATCGACTGCGCCATGTGCCACGGCGAAACCGGCAACGGCAAAGGCGAGACCGCCCACGACATGAAACTCACCATCTCGGATTTCACCGACCCCGCCACGCTCAAAGATCACACCGACGGCGAAATCTTCTACGTCATCAAGAACGGACACCAGGACATGCCTCCCGAAGGTCCGCGCGTGAAGACCGATGAGAACTGGGATCTGGTGAACTACGTGCGCTCCCTCTCCGCAAAAAAGGATGCCGCGCAGAAGCCGCAATAATAAGCCGCTCTGAGCGGGGCTGAAAACTTGTTTGGGAAAACGGTTTGAAAGGGCGCGGCCTCAAGCCGCGCCGTGAAGCCCAGCAAGATCACTGGCGGCTTTACAGTTTGCTGAAGAACCGATTTTTGGGTGGCGCGCAGCCCCCCGGCTTCCCTGTCGAGGGAAGCTCGACCGATCCACGCCGGCAGCCTCATCCCGCTCTTCTATATCTCGCTTCCGATCGCCCTTCCGCGTCCCCCGCTCCCAGCAACCCAATCACTCCCCGCAGGCTTTCCCACGCCGCCTCGTTCAGCGCCGGCTCCGCGCTCACCAGCTCGCGGATCATATCCCACGCCGCCATATTCAGCGCCCCCTCCGGCGGCAGCCCCATCGCCAGCGATACCGCGCATTGTGGGCAAAAGCAAATTCTCTGCGCCGCCGATTTCTGCCGCGGCCTCACTCCCACCGTTTGCGCAAACATATAGACGGCCACCGATTTATTTCCCATCTCAATCTCGCGCCTGCAGCGCAGACAAACGATAGGTTGCACGTATTCCTTCCTCGCAGTTGTGATGAGCAACTCTTTGATTACTCTCCCTTACCCGATCACCGCCCACAAGTACGCAGAAAGATTCCGCCGAATGTGGCGCGGGCACTCCTGCCCGCGTAGGAAAGAAGGGTGCCCCATTCAAGCCCGGCTTTGGCTTGAGTGGGGATTTTCTTGTGCAGGAATGGACGCAGTTGTCGGGGTGGTGTCCTGTTTCCTCTTCGCGCCCTTTGCGATTTAGTCTTTGCCCCATCGTAAGCGCACCCTTTGCGACTAAGGTGAGATTTTTTCCCCTCACGCCTTCAAGTGATACGGCAGCGACGCCACCGTGATCCTCTGATTTCCCCCAAACAGCAGCAATGCCCGTATCGCTTCCGGCCGATTATTGTGCAGCAGATAATGCCACCAATGGCTCTCCACCAGCTCCGGAATCAGCATCGTGATATTCCGCCCCGGATTCGCCGCCTGCAACTCCATCGCATAATTCACAATCGGCTTCACAATAAAGCGATACGGCGAATCGAGCACCACCAGTTTCGGCAGCGGAAGTCCCGCCGCCCGCGCCGGCTTCTCCACCATCTCGGGCCATATTCGGCACAGGCTGTGCGTCTCTTCTCCGAAATGAACGTGCAGCACATGGATGTCTTTCGACAGCGTCCAGGCATAGCGCACCGCCTTGTCCGCCACCAGACTCCAGCGATCCAGCGGCAGCAGCACAATCGGCTCGGAAAGATTTTCCGTCTCAACCGGACGATTCGTATTGATCTCTTCTCCCACCAGCGTGTAGTGCCGCTTTACCCCGCGCATCATCAGAATCAGTCCCGGAATCAGCAACACCGTGATCCACGCGCCGTCCACGAACTTCGCCACCAGAACCACCGCCGTCGTAATCCCCGTGGCCAGCGCTCCCAGCCCATTGAACAGCATGCTTCGCCCCGAACCCGGCCCGCCATGTTTCCTCCAGTGCACCACCATCCCCGCCTGCGAAAGCGTGAACGCCAGAAACGCTCCCACCGCATACAGAGGAATCAGCCGGTCTGTCACTCCGCCAAAAATAATCAGCAGTGCGCCCGTCAGAATCGCCAGCGCATAAACTCCCTGCGCGAACACCAGCCGCCGTCCCCGCGTCACAAATGCGAACGGCAGATAACCGTTCTGCGCAATCGCTCGCGCCAGCCGCGGAAAATCCGCAAACGCCGTGTTCGCCGAAAGCGACAGCACAATCAGAATAGATGCAATGCTCACCCAGTAAAACCATCCCCGCCCCGTCACCGCCGCCAGCAGCATCGACAACACGCTCTGATAACCCGCTGCTCCCGGATCCGTCGCCGCGATCCCATACGTCGGCACCAGATACGCAATCCCCACCAGCATCACCATCAGAATCCCAATGATGATCGTCAGCGTCCGCTTCGCCCATTTATCCGTCGGATCGCGAAACGCCATCACGCCGTTGCTCACCGCCTCCACGCCCGTCATGGCCGTGCAGCCGCTCGAAAACGTCCGCAGCAGCAACCACAAACCCACCGTGCCCGTCACCGCCGTCAGCTTCGGCGGCATCACCACCGGCACCGGATGCCCGCCCGCCGCCAGCGTCTTCACCAACCCCACCGCAATCAACCCCAGCAGGCACGCGATAAAAATATAGGTTGGCAGCAGAAACACTCCGCCCGTTTCCTGCACGCCGCGCAAGTTCACAATCGTGATGATGAACAGAATCCCCAGACACAGCCACAGCGTCTTCGACTCCAGCGACGGCACCGCCGAAACCAGCGCCCCCACTCCCGCCGAAATCCCCACCGCCGCGGTCAGCACGTAATCGATCATCAGCGCCGCCGCGGCCAGCAATCCCGCGCTCTCGCCCAGATTCTCGCTCGCCACCGTGTACGAGCCACCGCCCTGCGGATACGCCGAAATCGTCTGCCGGTACGAAAAATAAACAATGCCCAGCAGAATCACGATCCCGATCGTGATCGGCCACACATACGCCGCCCCCGCCATGCCCAGCGGGATCAGCAACGTCAGCGCCGCCTCCGGCCCGTACGCCGCCGAACTCAGCGCATCCAGCCCAAAAATCGGTATGCCTTTGATCGGCCCGATGCGCTCCGCCTTTTCTTCTTCCGTCGCCAGCGGCCGCCCAAACAGCATGTCAACGATGTTCACGTCCCCACCCTCACGCGAAAAGTGTGCCTCATCATACCTGCTCTACCGGATTGAGGCTACGCAATCAGGATTACGGTTTCGTTCGTGGTGAAACTCGTTGCAAGACCGACACTGGCGTCATCCCGATGGCCCGCGTTTTCCCGAGCGGGCCGCGGGATCTCCCGAACATCGTGAGCCGGCCCGCTTAAAATGTCGGTTAGGAAGAATCGCGGCAGTAGATTAATCGAGTAGTCCAGTACGGCTATCAGCGGGCACACTCCTAACCGCCGGTGCCCCATTTCAAGCCCCACTTTGGCTTCTGTGGGGATTTAGATCTGCAAAATCTTCTTCGGGTGCCCCATTCAAGCCCGGGTTTGGCTTGAGTGGGGATTTTGACTTTCAACGAAATAAGACCGGGTGCCCCATTCTAAAATCGCGGCCTTTGCGATTTTAGAGTGGGGATTTCGCTGAACTCGCGTTGTCATCCTGAGCTGCGCGAGTCGAAGGACCTGGGCGGCCCGATTGGCGCGCGAGCGCGAGCGAGCAATAAAGCGCCAAAGGGCCGCATCCTCGTTGATCGTCTTGGCGCAGAGCCGGTTGCCCCACCCTTATCTCGCCCACCTTTGGCAAGAGAAAGGTGGGCACTTCCCCTCAATCCACCAAACCTGAGACCATGGGAACCATGACCCTCCGCACAACCCCCGCCATCGCCCTGATCATCGCCGCTCTCACCACCTTTCAGGCCAGCACCATCCCCGCTTCGCATCTCATCGAGCCCGACGAACTCGCCAGACTCCTCGCATCTCCCAAAGCCGACAAACCGCTCCTCATCCAGGTCGGCTTTCACGTGCTCTACGTCCAGGGACACATCCCCAACTCCGAGTACTTCGGTCCCGCCTCCGACCCCGCCGCCCTCGCGAAACTGCGCGATCGCGTGCAATCGCTTCCGCGCAACAAATTCATCGTTATCTACTGCGGCTGCTGCCCCTGGGACCACTGCCCCAACCTCAAGCCCGCCGACGATGCCCTCCGCGCCCTCGGCTTCACCAACTTCAAAGCCCTCCACATCGCAGACAATATCGCGACTAACTGGCGGGATAAGGGCTATCCATTCGTCGCCGGAGACTGACTCGGTAGTTTGATTTTCTTGCTGGCGGGTTAAATCGGGGCTTTGATCTCGAGCACCGCCCCGTAGGAGGCAGGTTGTGATCTCGTCGCTGATCGTTGGCGTCTTGTAGTTGCCCTCCGCCATGCGTAACTGAAACCTGCGGGGAAGACCGTCGTCGATTCCGATCCAGATTCTCAGCACGCTGTCACGATTCGACACCTGGCCGGGGTGAAACTGCAATTCATAAAGAAAGGTCGCCACGCCGCCAACCACGTCGCGTCCAATTAATCTCAGATCCTTGGCGCTGCTGCCCATCATCAGCGGCTCCGGCATTCGATGGAATACGCTCAACGAATCGGAGGAGAGGCCCTCGCCATCTTTCTGCCACGGGCCCCCGTTCACGCGGTGATACGAGCTGCCGCCCACCATGATGAATTCGGTTGACGACGCATTGTTTCCGGTCTGCCGGTTCACCACGTGCATGCTGTCCGGCCCGGCAAACTCGATTTCGTTTCCGCAGAGGATCCTGGCCCGCTGTTGTTCGTCACCTGCGTTGTACAGCTATGCATCGTATCCGCGAGGAAGGCCCGCGCGACCCTGGCGACGACTTCGATGGGTTCGTCCTTTTCGCTCACCGGCTGAGCGCCGAAATCTTCGTCCGTAAGTGTTTTCTTGGCATGCGGCGCACCGGATTTTTCCGCCCGCGCCTGCCGCGCGATGTCGCCCATCGGCTGATCCTGGGCGAATGCAACCTTCGCCCACATCAGCGCGGTCAGAACAACTGGAGCGATGAAGACCGAGCGCATTGCAGACCTGGATTTCATGTATTACTCGCAGAATAGCGCTTTCAAGCTATCCGCTTTGAGAGAAATCCTTGCTGGACGATTGCGTTCGTGCCAGCCTGATTACCGCAGGCCCGCGACTGCGGATCCCGTAGGCACGCACCAAAAGACTTGCCCGTAAGCACCGTGGAAGAGCAGCCCTTCAGGGCCGCGTCAATCGCGAATAACAACGAGCCGAGGCTTCAGCCCCTGAGGACGTGCACGACCGGGAAGGGCGCGAGTTCAGATTCTGAGCCTGCCCTGAGCGACTCCGAACGTAGTGAGGAGAAGCCGAAGGGTGCCAATTCGACGCCGCAAATAAAACCGGCTTCAGCCGCTGAGGTTCGCCGCGCGCGTGTGCAGCGAATCAAGTTGCGCACGACCGCATTCGCCCCCTTGACAACTCCCCGCCCTCTTTCTTACAATTAGCACTCGGTAGGCACAACTGCTAGCAGTCCGTGCATACTCCCTTCAAATCATAGGGTTACAAGAGATCAGCTTCAAGCGATCTCACACGATTCAACACTCTCATTTACTCAGAAAGGAGTAGCAACATGGCGAAATTCACCCCGCTCCATGACCGCATCCTGGTCAGGCGCATTGAAGAAGGAGAAACCACCCGCGGCGGCATCATCATCCCCGACTCGGCCAAAGAAAAGCCGCAGGAGGGCGAAGTCATCTCCGCCGGCAAGGGCAAGATCACCGAAGAAGGCAAGGTCCGCCCCCTCGACGTAAAGGAAGGCGACCGCATCCTGTTCGGCAAGTATTCCGGCACCGAAATCAAGCTCGATGGTGAGGACTACATCATCATGCGCGAAGAAGAAGTGCTCGGTATCCTGACCGGCGCCGCCAAGAAAGAAACCGTCGGCTCGAGAAAGTAGTGCCCCCGTGCTGGCGTCATCCTGAGCGGAGCCGTTCTTCAGGCGAAGCCAAGGATCTCCCAGCTGGAACTCTCAAGGGCTATGACGCGGCTCAAAATTCTGAGGTTTTAACGACGAGCCAAAAGCTAATAGCCAAGAGCTTCTTGCTCACAACGAAATTCGAAATTACGAGGAGATTGAAACAATGGCAAAGCAAATCATTCACGGAGAAGACTCCCGTCAGGCGATTCTCCGCGGCGTCAACGTGCTGGCCGACGCCGTCAAAGTCACACTCGGCCCCAAAGGCCGCAACGTGGTTATCGAAAAGAAATTTGGTTCGCCGACCATCACCAAAGACGGCGTCACCGTAGCAAAAGAAATCGAACTGAAAGACGGCCTCGAAAACATGGGCGCCCAGATGGTTCGTGAAGTCGCTTCCAAGACTTCCGACATCGCCGGCGACGGCACCACCACCGCCACCGTTCTCGCCCAGGCCATCTATCGCGAAGGCGTCAAGACCGTCGCCGCCGGCGCCAATCCCATGGCCCTCAAGCGCGGCATCGAGACCGCCGTCTCCACCATCGCCGGCAAGATCAACAAGGAAGGCGAGCGCGAAAAGGGCGAACTCGACAAGTTCTCCAAGCCCGTCCAAGGCGACATGATTAGTCAGGTTGGGACGATTTCGGCCAACAACGATGAGACCATCGGCAAGATCATTGCCGAGGCCATGAAGAAGGTCGGCAAGGACGGCGTCATCACGGTCGAAGAGTCGAAGACGCTCGAAACGCAACTCGAAGTCGTCGAAGGCATGCAGTTCGATCGCGGCTATCTCTCGCCCTACTTCGTCACCGACCCGGAGCGCATGGAAGTCGCCATCGACAACGCCTACATCCTGATCAACGAAAAGAAGATCAGCTCGATGAAGGACCTGCTCCCGCTGCTCGAGCAGATCGCGAAGTCCGGCAAGCCGCTGGTCATCATCGCGGAAGACGTCGAAGGTGAGGCGCTGGCCACTCTCGTGGTCAACAAGCTGCGTGGCACGCTGCAAGTCGCGGCCGTCAAGGCTCCCGGCTTCGGCGATCGCCGCAAGGCCATGCTGCAGGATATCGCTATCCTCACTGGCGGCAAGGCCATCACTGAAGATCTCGGCATCAAGCTCGAGAACGTTCAGGTGTCCGATCTCGGCCAGGCCAAGAAGATCACCATCGACAAGGACAACACCACCATCGTCGAAGGCAAAGGCAAGCACAACGAGATCGAAGGCCGCGTGAAGGAGATTCGCAGCCAGATCGACAAGACCACCTCGGACTACGACCGCGAGAAGCTGCAGGAGCGGTTGGCGAAGCTGGTCGGTGGCGTGGCCGTCATCAAAGTCGGCGCCGCAACCGAAACCGAAATGAAGGAAAAGAAAGCCCGCGTGGAAGACGCGATGCACGCGACCCGCGCAGCCGTGGAAGAAGGCATTGTCCCCGGCGGCGGCGTGGCCCTGGCCCGCTGCGCTTCGACTCTCGAGAAAGTAAAGGCCGAGGGCGATGAGCAGATTGGCATCAACATCGTGAAGCGCGCCATCACCGAGCCGCTGCGCATGATCGCCGAAAACGCCGGCGAGGAAGGCGCAGTCGTGCTCGGCAAGGTGCTCGAGGCGAAGGATGCGAACTTCGGCTACAACGCCTTCTCGAACGAGTACGAGGATCTGGTCAAGGCCGGCGTGCTCGATCCCACCAAGGTCGTGCGCACCGCGCTGCAGAATGCCGGTTCGATCGCGTCCCTGATGCTCACCACCGAAGCCCTCGTGGCGGAGATTCCCGAAAAGAAGGAAGCTCCAATGCCGGGCGGACACGGTGGCGGCGGCATGGGAGATATGTACTAAACCGCCGTCAGTCGTCGGTCGTCAGTCGTTAGCAAAACCGATGGGTGCCCCACCCTACGCGCTTTTCGTAGGGTGGGGATTTTTGTATGTGGTCATCACGAGCCATGCGGGAATCGGGGGAAGCGCGGAACGACGACAGCGACGGTGCCGAGGAGCTTCCAGCCCCCCAAAATGAAGAGGAAATATGTGGGGTATCCCAGGCGGTCCATCATCAGGCGAACGTGGCGCAGTCGCAATACGTCCCATGCCCCGCCGAGGCCAGCTCGAAGGCTAGTAGAACTGTGGTAAGCCAGTAGAGGACAGTCCGAGTCGTCTCAGGTTTCATGGCCGTATCCTTCCCGGTTGGTGCGCAGTCTCACTTTTGAATACGACGGAAAGGCGAGCCGGAAGCAGCTTTATTTTTTGGGCGGGCCGCTGGCCTACACAACGCGGTTTTCGTTGTGTGGGAATTGATCCTGGGGCTGGCCCACCCTTTCGCACAGAACGCGAATAGGGTGGGGCAACCGCCCGAATTGGGAAACGAGCAGGTTGACGCCGCATAAGGTAAAAGTGTTTCGCAAGTGCAAGGCGATGAAGCTGTTTCCGCGGAGCCGAAGAAGGAGATCGAAGTTTGAGACGTATCG
>JASHOT010000159.1 GCA_030040965.1 Candidatus Sulfotelmatobacter sp.
TTTCAAACAAAATCTTGGTGAGCGCAACCGAGGTCATGGACGATGTATCAAGGGCAACGGAGCGCACGTTTTCCACGGCTACTTTGCTCACCAGCAGGATCGAGCGCACGGCACGGCGCGAGGCTATGGCGACGTCGGGCAGGATTTGCAAACTCGGGATTTGAGTATAGGCAGCAGCCGGAATGATGCCGATATCAGCCTCGCCGGTCGCAAGCGAGCGGGCGCAGGAGGATGGCAGGGTATAGGAAATTTCGAACTGCCGGCCCACGTTGGTATGGTCGAAGTCCCACATGAGCGGCGCGGTATTCAGATAGGAAATGGCGGAAATTCGCAGAAGTCTCATCAGCTGTTGGATGTTTCTGACCACTAAATATCCACAATATTAACAAAGAGTTTTGTGACGGATGACCTTGACGGGCCGGATTGAGGCTCGGTAAAGTCCGCTCGTGTCGTCTCATACTACCTCGCCGTCCGCCAGCTTCACGTCTGCATCCCCGACGCATGTGCTGGAGTGGCTGGCGATTGCCCTGACCCCAGGGCTTGGTCCGACGCGGTCGAAAAAGCTGGTGGAGCATTTTGGCTCGCCCGAAGCCGTTCTGCGTGCCTCACTGACCGAGCTGGAAAGAGCGGGAATTCAGGCGGTTTCGGCGCAGTCGCTGGCGACGGGAAAATCGGCGGAACTGGCGCGGGAGGAGATGGGCCGCGCGGCTGCGGCAGGCGTGAGTTTGATCTCGATGGACGATCTGTCGTATCCGCCGCGCCTGAAGGAAATCTACGATCCGCCGCTGGCTCTGTATGTGCGCGGTAAATCGGAACTGCTGATCAAGCCCGGAATCGCGATGGTAGGGACGCGGCATCCGACGCCGTATGGATCGGGCATGGCGGAGCGGCTGGTTTGCGACTTGGCCGCGCAGGGGCTGGTTATTATTAGTGGCATGGCCCGTGGGGTGGACACGGCGAGCCATCGCGGCGCGATCTCGGCAAAAGGCAAGACGTTAGCCGTGTTTGGCACGGGCGTGGACGTGATTTATCCAAAAGAAAATTCCCGACTTTCTGAGCAGATTCTGGCGCTGGGCGGAGCTCTGATCTCAGAGTCCCCTGGGCACGTTTGCGGCGTCGCAGAATTTTCCCATCCGCAATCGAATTTTGAGCGGCATGTCCGTGGGCGTGCTGGTGGTGGAAGCCGCCGAATATTCCGGGACGCGCATTACAGCACGCTGCGCCCTCGAACAGAATCGCGATGTTTTTGCCGTGCCCGGTAACGTGACCAACAAGAATTCATGGGGGCCGAACACGCTGATTAAACAGGGCGCGAAGCTGGTCGCGACCTGGGAAGACGTGTGGGAGGAACTCCCGACAGAAGTACGACTTGCGTTGCCCCCCGCCTCCTCGCCTGAATCCTCGGGCGAATCCTCTGCATCTCTATTCCCGGATGAAGGCCTCCCTCCTCACGAGCGCAAAATTCTGAGCCTGCTGAAAGCCGACGAATCCACGCACACCGACGAGATCGTGGAAAAGCTGGAGACAGAAATGTCGTCTTCAGAAATTTTCGCAGCGCTGTTTGAGCTGGAGCTGACCGGCAAAGTAAGACAGATGCCGGGAAAGAATTTTGTGAAGAGCTTCTGAGCTTTTGGCTGTTGGCTTGTAGTCATTGGCTTAATCGCAGCTTTTATATGGAGGGCGGCAATGAGGAATTACAGAGACCTGCGCGTCTGGGACGATGCCCCTAGGCTGACTCTGGCGCTCTACCGGGCAACGCAGTTGTTCCCGAAGGAAGAGCGCTTTGGATTAACAAGCCAGGTTCGGCGAGCATCATCCTCGATTGCAGCAAATTTAGCGGAGGGATGCGGCCGCAGGTCTGACGAAGAAATGGCTGGGTTCGTCCAAATCGCAATGGGATCAGGCAGCGAGCTTTCGTATCACCCCCTGCTTGCCAAGGATTCAGCTTTCCTGTCCGATGAGCAATTTGTAGTGTTGAATGATCGTCTGGAACGCGTTATGAGGATGTTATCGGCGCTCTCCGCGAAATTAAAGCGTGAACACCTCGCATAGTTTTGATTGGCCAAGAGCCAAGAGCCAAGAGCCAGAAGCTCGAAGCTTTTCTTCCGGTAACTTGTTGCCGACTTGACATTCGTGCTAGGGTCAAACGTAAATTCTTAAAAACGAGGGGACATTTGTCGAAAGGTTTAGTCATTGTCGAATCGCCGGGAAAGGCGAAGACCATCCAGAAATATCTGGGTAAGGGCTTTACTGTCGAGGCGTCGCTCGGCCACGTGAAGGATTTGCCCAAGAGCACGCTGGGCGTCGATATCGAGAACGAGTTCGATACTGATTACATAGTGATTCCCGGAAAGGAAAAAGTTGTCGCCAAGCTCAAGAAGCTGGCGGCCTCGGCGGACAACATCTATCTGGCGCCTGACCCGGATCGCGAAGGCGAAGCCATCGCCGCGCATCTGGCGGATGAACTGGATGAAAACGGCGCAAAAAAGAAAAAAACGAAGAAGGCGAAAAAGGGCGAGCCTCCAATTCCGCCGCGGATCCAGCGCGTAACCTTCAACGAAATTACCAAGCGCGCGGTGCAGGCGGCCTTCGAGCACCCCCGCGAAATCGATCAGAATCTGGTCGATGCGCAACAGGCGCGGCGTGTGCTCGACCGGCTGGTGGGATATCAGGTGTCACCGCTGTTGTGGGATAAAGTGCGGCGGGGATTGTCGGCGGGACGTGTTCAGACGGTGGCTCTGCGTCTGATCGTGGAGCGCGAACGCGAGATCAAGGCGTTCGAGAAGAAAGAGTATTGGACGATCGACGCGCATCTGGCTGCGAGCAAGCCTCCGGCATTCGACGCGCGGTTTCTGGGCAAGGGCGAAGAGAAAATTGAAGTTCCTAATGCCGAGGAAGCGGAAAAAATTCGCACCGCGCTCGAAAAGGCGAGCTGGACTGTTCGCAGCGTGGACAAAAAAGAGCGTCGTCGCAACGCGGCACCTCCCTTCACCACGAGCAAGCTGCAGCAGGATTCCTCGCGCAAATTGCGCTTCAGCGTGAAGCGCACGATGATGATCGCGCAGCGCCTGTATGAAGGCGTGGAGCTCGGCGAAGAAGGATCGATCGGCTTGATCACCTACATGCGTACCGATTCGGTGCGCGTTGCTCCGGAAGCGATTACCGAAGTGCGCGAATACGTAGGAAAGGAATACGGCGCGACCTATCTGCCGGAATCGCCCAACACTTATAAAGAGAAAAAGGATGCGCAGGGAGCGCACGAGGCGATCCGTCCGACTTCGGTGATGCGCCATCCCGACCAGATCAAACAGTATCTGAAAGAGGATGAATTCAAGGTCTACAAGCTGATCTGGCAGCGATTCGTGGCGTCGCAGATCAATCCGGCTGTTTTCGATCAGACCACGGTCGATATCGACGCAAAAAACGGAAACGACATTTTCTGGTTTCGCGTGACCGGATCGGTGCTCAAGTTCGATGGCTTCTTGAAAGTTTACGAGGAATCGAAGGAAGGCAAGGACGAAGAAGACGAGGAACTCAAGCACAAACTACCCGCGCTCGAAGCCGGCCAGAAGCTGACTTTGCGCGAACTGAAGCCCGAGCAGCATTTCACCGAGCCGCCGCCCCGCTACAACGAGGCGTCGCTGGTGAAAGAACTCGAAGAGCGTGGAATTGGACGGCCTTCCACCTACGCGGCGATTCTTTCTACGATTCAGGAGCGCCAGTATGTGCAAAAACTCGGCGGGAAATTCGTTCCGACGGAGATTGGATTGGTGGTGACCGATCTGCTGATCGAAAATTTCCGCGACATCTTCGATGTACAGTACACGGCGCGCCTGGAGGAGGAACTCGACGAAATCGAAGAGGGCAAAGAGAAGTGGACCGACGCGATGGCCGAGTTCTACAAGAAGTTCCAGAAGGATCTCAAATATGCCGAAAAGCATATGGAGAACATCAAGCGGATGGAGAAGCCGACCGACGAGAAGTGCGAACGCTGCGGCTCACCGCTGGTGATCAAGTGGGGCAAGCATGGGTCCTTCTACGCCTGCAGCACCTATGACAAGGACGATCCGAACAGCTGCACGTTCACAAAAGAGAACCCGATTAATCTGCCCGACCTCGATTCGGCAGACATTCAGGAAACGGGAGCAGCGGAGGAGTACTGCGAAAATTGCGGGCGAGTCATGGTGCTGAAGCGCGGGCGCTTCGGCCAATTCATGGCCTGCACGGGGTATCCGGATTGCAAGACGACGCGGCGCTTGGACCAGGGCAAGAAAGTTCCCGATATTCCGCTCGACGAACTTTGCCCGAAGTGCGGGAGGAATATGATGATCCGGCACGGCCGCTATGGCGAGTTCACGGCGTGCAGCGGATATCCGGATTGCAAATACGTCAAGCAGAACTTTATTGGCGTGAAGTGCCCGGACTGCAAAGACGGTGATCTGGTCGAAAAACGCGCGCGCAAAGGCAACACGTTTTATGGCTGCTCGAATTATCCCAAGTGCAAATTCACGTCTGCGAATAAACCCATTGCGGAGAAGTGTCCGAGTTGTGGCAGCGAGTATCTCGTAGAAAAGAATCTGAAGGCCGGGCCGGTGATTGCGTGTCCCAATAAAGAATGCGATTATGAGCGGCCGGCGCCGCCTCCGCCGCCGGAGGCCGCGGCTGGCGCCTCGTCGGCGCATCCGTAGATAAAATTTGAGTCGCAAGAATCGGCGTACCGTCTAAGCTTCTGGTTGTCTCGCCCGCAGTTCTCAAAATAACTTCGGAGGAAAACGAATGGCCAAGAAACCTACCGCGGCCGATGCCCAACTGATTTTGCAACTCTATGATCTTCGTCGCGAAGCGGAGATGCGCAAGGCGCGCGTCTGGATGACGCAGGAGTTCTTCCCGCAGAACGCGGAGGACTTCCTCAAAGTCGCCTGGGCGTTCGGCACACAAGAGAACGCATGGTTGCGCCAGGTCAGTGGCTATTGGGGAATCGTTACGTCATTTGTTCTGGCCGATGTGCTCAATGAAGAGCTCTTTCTGCAGCCGGGCTTCAGCGGCGAGTTGTTTCTGATTTATGCAAAGATCCATCCTTTTGTGAAGCAATTGCGCGAGCAATTGAATGATCCTGAGGCGTTTCTGAACATCGAGAAAGCCATTGCCCGAACGAAGTGGGGAAAAAATCGTCTCCAGTTCATGATCAAGCGGGTGGACACGCTGCGGCAGAGGCGAGCCCAAACGAAAGCTGGATAGCCATAGCAGCTCGTCTTCGCTCTCCGAGTCGCGGCCGGCCGAAACTAACGGTCGCGTCCTAAACTCAAGATTTTTGGAGACCGCCAAACTAACGCCACCGAACTTCGCCGTGTCCCGTTCTGTTATCCTAGTCGGCTGTGCGGATGATCTGGTGGTTCCTGATCCTGGGTGTGAGTACCCTGGTGGTCGTGTGCGTGGCGATTGCGATTTACCTGCATTTGCGGCGTAGTCTGCAAAGGGCGCACGCCGCACACGAGGATGCAGCCAGTGAGTTGGAACAGGAGCGCCATTCGGGTAAAGTTGAAAGCTAAGAGTTAGACCGTGCAGTGATTGCTAGGCCAGGAGATAGAGTTATGGAAAAATCGATGGCGCACATTTTGATTACACCGCACGGGCGGGCGCTGGCAACAGCCCGGAATGTGGCCCTCGTCGTTGGGGCGAGCCTGTTCGTGGCTTTATGCGCGCATGCGACCATTCCATTGATGCCGCTGACGCCGGTTCCTTTGACCGTGCAAAACTTCGCCGTGCTGCTTGTTGGCCTCATGCTTGGCAGCCGTCGAGGATTTGCCGCGCTGATGCTCTATCTGTTGGAAGGCATGACGGGATTGCCCGTGTTTAATCCCTACGGTCCGGGAGGAGCTGCGCAATTGTTTGGAGTCACTGGCGGATTTCTTCTGGCTTATCCCTTTGTGGCCTTTCTGGCTGGATACATCTTCGAGCGCGGCCGGAATTCCTTCTTGCGCGCAGCAGTGGCCGGGCTGCTCGCCGAAGGTTTGCTTTTCGCTGGCGGTTTGAGCTGGCTTTACGTTTTCACACACTCGCTGGCGAAGGCCGCATATCTTGGGCTTTACTGGTTTGTTGCGGCGGAGGTCATCAAGGTGATGCTGGCCGCCGGGATCGCCAGCCGCCGTCGGGCGATTGCGATGATGCGTTAAGGATTGATGTCGAAGTAGTGGAGCGCAGAGGATGACCGCAGTTTCCGAGACCGCCAAGGCAGCCACGAATAGTACTTCAACGCAGGTGCGCGAGATGACGGTAGCGCACAGCCCGGACTCCGACGATGCCTTCATGTTTTACGGGCTGGCCACGCACAAGGTGCGGACTCCGGGATTGCGTTTCGCGCACACGCTCTGCGACATCGAAACCCTAAATCAGAAAGCGCGCGAGGGAGTGTACGACATTACCGCGATCTCGTTTCACGCTTACCCTTACGTGCAGGATAAATATGCCTTGATGGCCTGCGGCGGAAGCGTAGGCGAAGGCTATGGGCCAATGATCGTTTCGCCGCGGCCCTTCACTGCCGGCGAAGTGAAGACGAAAAAAATCGCGGTGCCGGGCACACTGACTACAGCCTATCTGGCGCTGCAACTTTTCGCTCCGGGCGTGGAGACGGAAGTGGTGCCTTTTGACCAGATTATTCCGCAGGTGCTCGAAGGCAAACATGAAGCCGGGCTTATCATTCACGAGGGCCAGCTTACCTACGACAAATCTGGGTTGCACAAGATTGTAGATCTGGGCCGCTGGTGGCAGAAGGTGACGGGACTGCCGCTGCCGCTGGGAGGCAATGCGATTCGACGCGCGCTGGGTGCGGAGGTGATATCGGCCGCGACGACCGCATTGCGCGAGAGCATTCAATATGCCCTGGATCATCGCGAAGAGGCGCTCGCCTACGCGATGCAATTCGCCCGCGATCTCGACACGCAGTCAGCCGACAAGTTCGTGGGCATGTATGTCAACGAGCGCACGCTTGATTATGGCCCCGACGGGCGCGAAGCAGTTCGACGCCTGCTCGACATGGGGCATAAGGCGGGGGTTATCAGGCTGGAAGCGCGAGTGGACTGGGTATAACCCGAAACGAGATTTGTCCCGTTTTCAGACTCCAACAAAAAACAAGTACTAGAAAGGCGTTGCCTGCCGCGTGGTTCTCCAGATCAAGGCTGCGCCGAAACATCGGCGGCGCGCCGACGAAGTTCTTCGGAACTACGACAGCGGCTGGCGACCTGGTTCATGTGCCGGCATTTCGGGCAAGCGCAGAACTGGCCGGGCGTTGCGCGATGGCCGCACCCCAGGCAGAAATAGGAATTCTTCGATCGCCGGAGCATTGGCCGGAATTCGCTGCCTTGCACGCAATAAGGGCAACGAACGATCTCCTCGGACATTCCTCTGAACTCTCCTTCCCGCTTCGAGTGCCACTTCGTCGAGCGTCGTCCACAGCTCGGAACAAGCACGCCGCACCGCAGGGGAGGTACGGAACGAACACCGGTCCGCTCCGAATCAAAATAGCTACGCTATAGACCTATTAGGCTAGAACTCTAATGGTACGAAAGGAATGGCCCGATAGTCTTAGAGTAATAGCCCAATAGTGATATTTCAGTAATCACGGGTATCGCGCGGAGCTTCCGGAGTTTGATGTCTTCGCTTTCCTCTATGCTACCTCGCTATTCACCGCTTCGGCTCACTCAGGCGAATTCGTCACAGCGCTTCTCACCGGCGTATTTTATGAGGGGCTGTGTGAGCGCATGTAAATGTAAAACCTTCATCTGCCGTACTCGTAAAGATCTATTGAACGCTCTTTTCGGACGGAGGATCCTATGAGCAGAGATACGACACACCTCGATCCGGGCAACACTCCTTTCGTACCACAGCGCGCACGCGGCAACTGGCTCACAGCTCTGGCCTCACTTATGGTGGGCGCGGCATTCCTCGGCCTCTGGTTTTGGTTGTTGCCTATCTGGCTCGGGTTCCGCGTAGAAGCGCACACCGCGCCATGGAGATGGCTGGCCCTGATTCCTTCGGTGGCGGGATTTGCCGTTGCCCTGCGGTGCGTGTGGGACTTCGGATGGACGGGCCACGGTACGCCTGCTCCAATTGCTCCACCTCAGCGACTGGTTGTGGTGGGATTCTATCGTTATGTCCGCAATCCTATGTATGTGGGCTTTGCCTTCGGCTGGATCGGCCTGTGGATCGTCTTCGGCCCTGCGAATCCATGGCTGATTGCGGCGGTCACTGCGGTTGCGCTCGGCGTACATCTGTTTGTGATTTTTTATGAAGAGCCGACACTACGCGGAAAATTCGACGGCGACTATGAAGAGTATTGCCGCAACGTCCGACGCTGGCGGCCGCGCTTGCGGGCCTGAGATCCGAGACACTGAGGCAATCAGCCGGATCCCAAAAAGGTGAAAAAGCCTCCGTCACCGAAAACGAAGTGGCGGAGGCTGATTGGTTCGCCGAAAAATTCCGGCGTTTATTTCTTCGAACCGGCAGGAGCGAACGAGTCAGCAAATGCTTGTGCGTTCGGTGTGCCGACGCCGGTCACATTGTCCCAGCCGGTTTTTGTCTTGAGCGCCCCCGACGTGTTGCACGCGGTGTAGTACGACGCCACAGTGCCGCAATCGGTGCCGAACGAGACGGCATAAGCGGTGCTCTGGTAACCGACGTAGTCCCAGATAGCGCTGAAGAAAAGGCCACTGGTGTCGCCACCCATGACTTCGCTCGGCGTATATTTGTTGGTGCCATACGACTCCTCAATGGAGGCGTTGACGTTGATCTTGGATCCGACGGGAGTGATGTCATAAATCGCTCCCGAAGGCAGCGTGTAGAGATATGATGCGGCCTGGCCCAGAGGCACACCGGCTTCCTCATTGGCAATAGCCCACAGTCCGGAGAACATCGGCGTCGCCAGACTGGTTCCACCGTAGACCTGCCAAACCGGTGCGTTGCCGTCGCCGGGAACAGTGATGGCGATAACGGCTCCGGTGAACGGATCGGCGACCCAGGATACGTCAGGCAGTTGGCGGTATTTCCCTGCGATGCCTTTCTGGAACGTCGGCTTGGGGAATCCAGCCACGCAATCGCCGCTGGAGTTCACCGTGGCGCAGTTGCTTTCGCCGCCGCCAGAGCCATAGGCATAGCCGAAGGCGATGGGAGGATCGTAAACGAATCCTTCCTCGGCCAGCAGAGTTTCATCGTTGCCCCATCCCGATTGCCACTGAATGGAGTTGTCGCTGTTAAGCGAGAGACTCACGCCGCCCACGGCCGTAGCCCAGGGAGAATCGGCCGGAGCGCTGACGGTTGGAGAAATTCCGAATACGCTAAAGTCGCCATAGTCGCCAGACGCGAAATTGGTGGAGATGCCCGTGACGGCGGCGATTTCGGAAACCAGATTCTCGTTGGCCAGTTCGGATGCAGGGGTTTCCGACTCGACCGAACCGTAGCTGCCGGAAACCGTATTGCCCAGGGCATAATTCACCGCGTAATACACGGCCTCGTTGACATCCTGGAAGCTCGCCGAAGGGGGAACGACCAGATCGATATTGGCCCCTGGAGCGACGGTATGCGACCACTCGACGTCGAGGTTGATTTCCGGATCGTCTTCCGATTCGCAGTTGCTCTGCGTGGGCGTATAGATGATCTGGAAGTTCGACGAAGTCAATTGCGGCAGATTGAACATCGTGTTGAAGGCATTCGCATCGCTGGTGATGGTGGGAGATCCGCACCAGTCAATGATGGCGATGGTCTGGCCCGCGCCGTTGAAGCCTTCGTTGTACAGTCCAGTGAGATTGTAAGCAGCCTGTATCGGCGCGGGTGTATATCCGCAGCCGTAGCTGGTCAGGCTTTGCAGGAGCAGCTGGTTGCCCTCGTAAGTTCCGATGGGCAGGGTGCCATTTCCGTCGGTAGAGAAGGTTTCTTTTTCCGAGCCGAAGCAGATGGAGGTGTAGAAATCCGGTGAGGCCGCACCGTGAGCGATCGCGCTGGAAGTGGACGCGGTGCCGCCCGAACTCAACGGCGTAGCCTGAACCAGCGGGTGCTCGTACCCACCAGAATCGAGGCCAGAGACCGAGAAGGTGAGCGAGGCCGTGGCGCCGTCGTCGATGTAGGGATCACGATCGTTGGAACGGATGACCTTGCTTCCAACCTGATATCTGTTGAGCGTGACGTGAAATGCGTTCTCCACGTCGGCAACCGTGCCGCGAGCACGCACATACAGGTTGCCGGGTCCGATCAAAACAAGCTTGAGATTGTGTGACTCAAAGAATTTCTGGACAGTCTTGGCTTCGTCGTCAGTGGGGCCGAACTGGCGCGAAATCTCGCTGGACTTGAGGAAGTGGCGATAATTGGGCGAGTTGCGGTCATAGAGCGAAGCGGCGAGCGCGTCAAACTGGTCGCGGTTATGGAGATTGAGCCAGATGCTGACATCGATGATTTTGGAGGGGTTTTCAGTTCCAAGATTCTTGGCTGACGCAACGTAGTTGGGGGTGTTGTTGTGGATGAAAGCGCCCGATGCGGCTAAAGCGGGCAGCGACACGCATGCGATCAGTGCAATTGCGACAAGCCAAAGACCGGCTGGCTGGGGGCAACTCGACAGTTCTAGGGGGGAAACTACGTTTTCCTTTTCCACTGCATATCCTCCTGGGAAAATTTAGACGAACCCGCTGACTGGGTGAAATGGTCACGTTGCCAAAGCGACGGACAATCTCGAGCCGGCGGCCTTGCTTTGATGGAAGAGGCAACAGTTGACTGTTGCAATGGCTGTTCAATCGGGAGCCGCGCTCGGCCAAGCAGCTGGAAGAGTGGGCCCACCGATTCCCACATCAGAGAATGGCCGCAATGGTAGCGGGTTTCGCGCAGGTGGTCAATGCGGAATAAGTAGCTTGATTTAATTGTGCAAGTTTTTGCTACTGTTGTGCACAAGAGTTGACTGTCTGATTTGTGATTCGTGCCTGCCCTCAGGCAGAATGAATGACTTCCTTCGATGAAACTTCTAATTGTGCGGAGGGCTCTCATGAAACTACGCCGGACGTTGCAGGGTGGCAGTGCATGGTTCTTGGTTGGCGCTTTCTTTTTCGGTTGTGAACTGATCGCGGCGCAAAACGATGGTGCACCGCTGGTTTATCCGACAGCGAAGACCATTGACCAGGTGGATGACTATCACGGAGTGAAGGTCGCCGATCCGTATCGCTGGCTGGAAGACACGGATTCGGCCGATACGAAGGCGTGGGTCGAGGCAGAGAACAAGCTGACCTTCGGGTACCTCGAAAAGATTCCATATCGCAGCGCCATTCGCGACCGCATGACAAAGTTGTGGAACTACGAGCGCTTTACAACGCCGGTGCAGGAGGGCGGGCGATATTTTTATCAGCACAACAACGGGTTGCAGAACCAGAATGTGCTGCTGGTGGCGGATTCATTGAGCGCGGAGCCGAGAGTCCTGCTCGATCCGAACACGCTCTCAGCGGATGGAACCGTCGCGCTGTCGGGCACGGCCATCACCGATGACGGGAAGTTGCTGGCCTATGGAACGGCCGCATCGGGCTCGGATTGGCAGGAGTGGCACGTGCGTGACGTGGATGCAGGAAAAGATCTACCCGACGTAATCAAGTGGGTCAAGTTCTCCGGGGCATCGTGGTCTAAGGATGGCAAAGGGTTTTTCTACAGCCGATTTGACGAGCCGAAGAAGGATGCCGCCACGCTGCGCGACGTGAATTATTTTCAGAAGCTCTACTATCACAGCGTTGGAACGCCGCAATCAGAAGACAAGCTGATTTATGACCGCCCGGATAATAAGGAGTTAGAGTTTGGCGGCTCCGTCACAGACGACGGGCAGTACCTGGTCATTCGCGTATCGCAGGGGACGTCGCCTAAGAACCGGCTGTACTACGAGGACCTGACGCAGCCTGATTCTCCCGTGGTCAAGCTGCTGGACGACTTCGACGCCAAGTACAACTTCATCGACAATGATGGTCCCGTGTTTTGGCTTGCAACGGACCTGGATGCGCCGCGCGGCAAGGTGATTGCGATCGACACGCGGCATCCGGAGCGGGCAAACTGGAAGACGATCGTTCCGCAAAGCGTCGACAAACTCGACGCCGCCAATGTCGTCGACAATGTTTTTCTGCTCAGTTATCTGAAAGACGCGAAGACGGAAGTGCGCGTCTTCGATTTGAACGGCAAACTGCTGCGCGGCGTCGACCTGCCGGGAATCGGCACGGCTGCCGGGTTCGGGGGCAAGCGAACCGACAAAGAAACGTTTTACGCTTTCACCAGCTTTATCTCGCCGACAACGATTTACCGCTACGATCCGGAGGCGGGAAAGAGTTCTGTATTTCGCGCCCCAAAAGTCGATTTCGACGCGTCGTTGTATGAAACCAAACAGGTTTTCTATAACAGCAAAGACGGAACCCGCGTGCCGATGTTCCTGACCTACAAGAAGGGAATCAAGCTGGATGGGCAGAATCCGACACTCCTCTACGCTTATGGTGGATTCGATATCTCCCTGACGCCGGCATTCTCGATCCCCACCATCGTTTGGCTGGAGATGGGAGGAGTCTATGCGCAGCCGAACCTGCGCGGCGGTGGAGAATACGGAGAAGAGTGGCATTTGGCGGGAACGAAATCGCACAAGCAAAATGTATTCGACGATTTCATCGCGGCGGCGGGCTGGCTGATCGCGAACAAGTATACATGCCCCGCGAAGCTGGCGATCCGCGGCGGGTCAAATGGCGGCCTGCTGGTAGGAGCCGTGGAGACGCAGCGTCCCGATCTTTTCGGCGCGACGCTGCCATTGGTCGGCGTGATGGATATGCTGCGCTTCCAGAAATTCACGATCGGATGGGCGTGGACTTCAGATTACGGTTCATCGGATAACGCCGACGATTTCAAGTGGCTGTATGCGTATTCGCCGCTCCAGAATTTGAAGCCGGGAACGAAATACCCTCCGACCCTTATCGCGACTGCGGATCACGATGATCGCGTTGTGCCCGGCCACAGTTTCAAGTTCACAGCCACGATGCAGGCGGATCAGGCGGGACCGGCGCCGGTCTTGATCCGAATTGAGACCAAGGCTGGACACGGCGGCGGCAAGCCGATTTCGAAAATCATCGACGAAACGGCGGACGAATGGGCGTTCGTGGCCTACAACCTGGGAATGAACGTGAAGCTCGAATAGCGGCGAACGAGTGAAGCCTAAAATCCTAGCCGGGATATGCGCCAGCAATATATCCCTGTAATTCTTCGATGGTCTGAGCCTGACCTGAGATGATCCACTTCACAAGATCGCCGATGGAGACGACGCCGATGACGGCTTCGTCGTCAACCACCGGAAGATGCCGGAAGTGGTGACGAGTCATGATCGCCATGCATTCGTCCACGGTGTGGTGTGGAGTGACAAAGACGACGGGGCTGGTCATGATCTCGTGGACCTGCATCTCTCTCGATGAGTGACCTTTGAGAATGACTTTGCGGGCATAGTCCCGCTCGGAAAGAATTCCCACCAGACGATGCTCGGAGAGCACCAGCAAGGCGCCAATGCCGTGTTCCGCCATCGTCTCGATCGCTTCGTAAACCGACTGATCGGGCGTGATGGAGATGACGCGGCTGGTCTCCTTGGATTTCAGCAGCATCGCTACGGTATCGGAGAATTTCATGAAATCGGCTCCTTGTTGTAGTTCGAGTGAATCTCTTCCGTAAGGCTATTTTCCCGTGCGTTCGTCCCAGACCGGCTTGCCCTTGTCATCGCGAAACATCAGCGTATCGTTGCCTTTTACGATCTCGCGCGCCAGAATAACGTCAGCATCTTCCTGCTTGACTTTGCACCCCGTGACAGCGATCTCGTCGCCCTTGGCAAAGCTGATTCCCATTTCATCCTGAAATGGTTTGGGCGACAGGTACACCTGCACGGTAGCATCGCCACTTTTGATGATGGCTTCGGTGTAATCGTTTCTTTTGCCCAGCGAAAATATCTTGATTTCTTCGATCACTCCCTTGGTTTTGGTTTCCGTCTGGCTGTCGTATTTCGGCGCACTCGCGTCGGGGGCTTTCTGGGACATGGCAGACGAAACGCTCAGGAGCAGGCAGAAAACAAAGCGGGAAATGGATTTAGGGGAAAAGCACAGACCAAACTGAGACCCCAGAGCGAGCGACATGGCTCCTCCTTATTGTCGTCGTAATCGTTGCGGTCGCGACCGGGCAGGAATGGCGCGGATGGTGACTAATCCTGTAAGAACCCCAAGCCGGCGACGGCTTTTCGCTACGATAAGGCCAAAAACCAGTCACTTTCAAGAAAGACGTATTTCGAAAAAACAGCAGTATGGTACACCCACAGCACCCGAGAGGCCAGAGAACTGTTTTGAGTCCTACTGGTTCGAGCCTAGGAGCGCGCGCGAGCCTCGGCTTCGGCCAGCCAGCCTCGCCGCAACGTCTCCGGCGGGATGCTCGACATGTAGGGTTTGATATCGAGAATGGGCGTCGAGTCGAGCATGTCCACGCCGCGCACCTGCAGCAGATTGCGCTCGCGGCTTTGAAGTTGGACCACTGTCAGTCCGATCGGATTTGGACGCCGCGGCGAGCGCGTGGCAAATACGCCGTGCGGGCGGCTGTTATCGCAGGGCGGAGTCGAGACCAGATCGAATCCTTCTGACCGATCAAACATCCACAAAACGAAGAGGTGAGAGAAGCCTTCGATGTCGGTGAGTCCGGCCTCGAATTGGGCCAGAATTTCGAGAACGCCCTCGGCATTGTGCTCAGCGTTCAGGCCTTTCGGGATTTGCTTCGTGTTTGTGTAAGGAGTTCGCGCGTAGCCGATCGGCTGAGGGGAGAACATGGCGCTGGAAAACATGCCCTTATTGTAAGCCGTCGCTTATGACGGTTTTGCTTCGGCGCTGCCGGCCGGCGCCGGTTTGCTCACCGGCTCGTTGCGCTTCTCTTGCGTGTCGGTTGAAAAGAGCATGAAGTGGTCAAAGCTATGGCGACGGTAGTAGCGGTGCTTGCGGAAATCGAAGTAGATTTCCGCGCTCTGCGGCAGCCAGAGCGTCGTGTCCTTTTTCGCGAAAGGCACGGGGCCGTACTCGACTGCCTGGTGCTCGCTGAGCAGTTGAATTTCGGGCATGGGATTGACCATGTCGGCTTCGATGCGGACGATCTGGAATCTATCGGCCGTAATCCAGGCGCGGCCTTTCAGACCGACCGGCTTGATCTGGTTGCCAACTTTGTAACCGTGCATGCGGTTCGGCCGGTCGTCGCGCTGGCGGAAGTGGACGATCCAGCTGGCTTGTCCGTGCCAGTCTCCGAGGCCCTCGCAAAGGAAAGAAAAATTTTCGCGCATGTCGGGATGGAAGACGAGCGCGAGTGCGCCAAATCCGGTGCTGGCGATCTGGTCAGGATATCCGGCGAGCGTGAGCTTCTCGGCGCGAAATTCGTCAACCGCCAGGAAGCCGGGCTGGGGCTGTGAAATCGTCGCAACGTAATTGTATTTTCGCGTTTCCGTGCGGATGGGAATTCCAAACGGGTCGAGCGCCTGATGAAATAAATCTTCCACCGCTGAGAAACGGGAGATGTCGGCGACAAGTTCCTGCACGCGCCTTCCGGATTCTTCACGAACTTTTTCGCCAGGGCAAGTGACGCCGGCGGCGAGCGCAGGATGCACGTCATCGACATTGGGCGGGCGCCAGGACTTCAGGTTGATTCCGGGCGCGGGAATCGCCTCGAGCGGATCGACACCGTTGAGTCGCGCTTCGGAGTTCGGCGAGTCAAAGGATGTGGCTGCAGACTCGGCGGCGGGAGTTGTTTGATTAGGCATCGATTCGCTAGGCACTGATTCATTAGGCCTGGATTCGCCAGGTCTGGATTCGCCGGATTGAATTTGCGCAATCAAGCTGCGAACCTGGCCCGCGAGCGGATGGCCGGGAGATTCTTCCAGAAAAGTACTGAGCGCCGCGAGGCCTTCCTGGTCGCGCCCCTGCGCGAGCAGCGCCTGTCCGAGAACGAGCTCGGCTGGGCTGGCGTTAACCTTGCCCTTGCTGAGTGCAATCTGGGCTTCGCCGCGTGCCTTGTCGTAGTCCTTTTCGCGCAGATAGGTGTCGGCGAGCAGATTGTGGGGCAGCCAGTTTTCCTGATCGGTCAGAACGGCTAGCTCCAGCGCAGATCGGGCAACGGGGTAGTCCGCTTTTTCCAGGCCGACGCGCCCGAGCAGCGTGAGAGCCTGGGCATTGCGCGGATTGGCCGCGGTTGCGGCGCTGAGATAGCTTTCGGCTTGAGCGTAATCTTTCTTTTGAAAGTACAAGTACCCGAGCAGAAATTTCAGGTCGGAATTGGAAGGATCGAGCTTATAAGCCTCATCCAGATGACGCTCGGCATCTTTGAGATTGTTCGACTTCAACGCCAAGACTGCGTGCTTGGTCTCCTTGCGCGCCTTCGGCGACATGACAGAACCGTCTACGTCGAGATTGATCGCGTCAGGATCGTGGCGAAGGACGATTGAGATCTCCTGCGGATGCAGCGAGCTCAGCACCGACAATTGCTGATGCGTGCTCAAATAGCCGACCGCACTGGCTTCAATCTCGTAATTGCCCCACGGGATGTTGGTGAAGATGGCTTGCGTTTGATCAGTGGTTTCCCATTGTCCGGTTTCATTGGCGGATTCGGTAGTCTGCCACGTGGCCGTCTGGTTGCTCAGATTAACCAGCTTCAGCACCGCTTGCCGGTCGAGACGAACGGTCGTGCGCTCCGCGAAAACTTTGAAGACTAGGATGCCTGTGCCCGGAGCAGTCTGGAAGGCGGTCATGGTCTGCTGCAGGTTTTGAGGATCGTTGAGCAGTTCGCCGCGTTGGGCCAGTGCGGACACAGTGAACAAGCAGGCGAGAAAGAGGGCGGTGAGACGCATAAACGGCGGAGAAATTTTGGCACAGTGTTGGGACTGGAGCAAAGGCTTTTTTCCGACCGGCGAGGTTAGATGCAGGAGCTGTTCTCCAAGTTCACTGTTTACCACTCGTCTTTTCCTGCCCCACGTCCGATCCAGCGCCGGGCTTGGCGGCTGCCGATTTCTCTTCGCTTTTCCCACCGGATTCGGGCTCGGGACCTTCTTCGTCGCCATTTTTCAGAATGTATTGGACGATAAGCGAAATCCGGCGATTGGCGGGATCAAGAGGCGCGTCTGGCTTGCGCAGTCGCTGATCGGCGAAGCCCCGTACCTGCGTGACCTGATCGGAGCGAATACCGCTGGCCTGCAT
>JASHOT010000160.1 GCA_030040965.1 Candidatus Sulfotelmatobacter sp.
CGGGCTCGCAGGGGATGGGCCAGCCGGTGCAGAAAGCGTGCGATCTGACCCGTTGCGATCCGGTAAAGGTGCCTCTACAGCCGGCGGTTCGGAAGCGGCCCGGCTCGCTTTCGCCGGCTCGGGTGAGCTCGCCGCAGGTTTTTTCGGGGCCGATTCCGTCAACGGTCCCACGCCCGTGGTCGGCCATGGTTTCGGAAGCGATGCGTTCGGCTTCGAAGCATCCGCCGTCAAGGCATTCGCGATCGAAGAGCTCGACGGAGCGGCCAGTGGTCGCCCCGCGCGTTCAAGGTTGCTCAACACGCGCCCGGCCAGGATTTCGAGCGTTCCCTCGTCGCGCTCGCCAAAGGCCGAGGGGCGTGGCGAAAACAGTTCGAAGACGCCCACCAGCTCCGCGCCTTCGAGCAGCGGCATCACGATGACCGAGCGCACACCCAAATGTCGCGAGGCCTCGAGATCGGCGCGCGTATCGGAAAGCACGTCGGCGCTGCGCTGCGTCTCGCGGGTGCGGACGCATTCGCCCGACAATCCGCGATTGGTGTCGAGTCGCGAACCCAGTTCGGGTGCGTTTGCGCCGCTGGTGGCGCGGCAGACGAGTTCGCCATCGCGCGCCAGCACGATGGCCGCACCGGTCGCGCCCGTAGCCATGCAGGCCTGCTCGACGATTTCGTTGAGCACGACTTCAAGCGCCAGATCGGCCGACAGCTCAGGGGAAAGTCCGCCGCCGCTCTTGGCGGAAAAACGCGCGGCCAGATCGGCGAAATCGGTCTCAAGACCGGCATCGTTCGGCGTTGCCCGCAGGCCATCGGCGCGCGCACGCTCATTCGGCGACGGATTCGGGCTGGGATTTTGTGGCATAAACGAAGTGAGCCGCCCGCTGGGAGATCAGCGACTGTAGCGGAGTTTCCTCCCAAAATCGCGGGTTGTCAATGGCCCGTCCGCGCCCCCTGGAAAGGCTCCGTCTCCGATTTTGGCCATCCGACGGATTACCAGGCCGTGATTGGTCCGTCTCATAGTTAATGATACGATGACCCGGATCTAGCCGGGGTGCTAACGCTGGAGGCAAAAATGGCGACGTCGGGATCAGTGCATCTGCCCGCGGAGGCATCGTTGCCGAAGCGCGTTTCCACCACCCCAGTCACTAACCTTGCCCCGAGGCACTCTGCCCTCGTCCGCGTTACGCACTGGATCACCACTCTTTGCTTTTTCGCCCTGCTGGTCACCGGCGCCGAGATTGTGATATCGCACCCTTGGTTCTACTGGGGCGAAACCGGCAACTTGTTGACAACCCCGCTATTTAAACTACATATTCCGTCCTCGCGAAGATTGGTGCCGACCGGTTACGGCTACGTTCTCCCTGACGAGAACGGCTGGAGCCGGGCCCTGCACTTTGAAGCTGCGTGGATCGCGGTGCTGACCGGCCTGCTCTACGTCCTTTCCGGTTTGCTTACGGGCCATTTTCGAAAGGACATGGTTCCTGGCAGGCGCGATCTTGCGTGGCGGGCGCTTGTAACCTCGATTGCAAAACCATTGCGCCGGCAAAGGCCAAGTGCGGCAGAGGCTTATTCCTACAATGAGCTGCAGCGCATTACGTACTTAGTTGTGATCTTCGTTCTATTCCCCTTGATCATCTGGAGTGGCCTGGCGCAGTCCCTTACCTTTGCCTCGGCATTCCCGTGGTCTGTCACGCTGTTGGGCGGGCGGCAATCGGCTCGCACGATTCACTTCTTTCTCTCCCTGGCCCTGGTGTTGTTCCTGGGTGTCCACATTCTGATGGTTTGCCTGGCCGGATTCTGGGGCCGGACAAGACCGATGATCCTCGGCCGCATGCGCACGCGTAAGGAGGAGGCATGAGCAACCTTTCCCGCCGAAAACTGATCGTCTCCGGACTGGCAGCGACCGCCGGTGCCTCGGGATTGACCGTGGCGATGCGCCTTGCCCAAAAGTATGGCCTGATTCCTCCCGATCACGGCGGAATCTACGGCCTCGGCGAAACACTCACGTATGCCTCGCAGCGGCTCCTGACACGGCATTCCCTGGCACGCGAATTCTCTCGCAGCCAAATTTCGCCGCGTCCTTTTCCCAACCAACTTGACCCGCCCACCGAAGAGTTCAAGCGCCTTCAGGCAGGAGGATTCGCGGCGTGGCGGCTCTCGATCGATGGCATGGTCGCGCAACCCGCGTCATTCTCCATGGCAGATCTTAGGAGCTACCCCTCTCGCAGCCACATCACCGAACTTGCCTGTGAAGAGGGATGGTCCTATATCGCCGAGTGGATCGGCGCGCCACTCTCCCACCTCTTGCATCTCGTCGGAGTGCATCCGCAAGCCCGCTACGTCGTTTACACCTCGATGGAGCCCGATACCTGGGACAGCATCGATATGGCCGATGCTCTGCATCCGCAAACTTTTCTCTGTTATGGCATGAATGGCAGTGAACTTCCCGTAGCCCACGGTGGACCGCTTCGCATGCGCTTGCCGCGGCAGGTCGGCTACAAGAACATTAAGTTCATCACTCGCCTCACCGTCACAGACAGTTTGAAAGGGTTTGGCCAGGGGCTCGGCTCTGCCGCTCGCGAGGCAGGTTACGCCTGGTACGCTGGCATTTGACGATGCCGTGAAGATCGGTGATGCGCATCTCGTTCTTTCCCACTCCCGCCGACTTTCGCCGATGGCTCGAGGCCGAGGGCCAGAAAACCTCGGAACTCGTAGTCGGCTTTTATAAGAAATCGTCGGGAAAGCCCAGCGTGACCTACGCCCAGGCCCTCGATGAAGCTCTGTGTTTCGGCTGGATCGACGGCGTTCGCCACAGCCTCTCAGCTCACGCCTACACGGTGCGCTTCACGCCGCGCAAGCCGAACAGCCAGTGGAGCGCCGTCAACATTCGCCATGTCGAGCGCCTCGTCAAAGCCGGCCGCATGTGTCCCGAGGGGTTGAAAGCATTCGAAGGCGCGGCCAGCCAGCCCCGCAGGTATTCCTATGAGCAGCGCGACCAGGCCAGGCTCTGCGCGTCGCACGAGCGCCGCCTTCGCTCGAATCGCAAGGCCTGGAAGTTCTTTCAGTCGCAGCCCCCGTGGTACCGGCGCACGGCCACCTTCTGGGTGGTCAGCTCGAAAAAAGAAGAGACGCGGGAGCGGCGGTTCGAAATCCTGCTCGGCGACTGCGCGGAAGGACGAATCCTCAAGCCGTTGCAAAGGCCGGTTCCAAAACGGAAGGCGAAACCGAAATAGAAACGATCGGCTGCCGTTTTTTTTGCCTCCGCGATGGTAGGCTAGGACAAGTTTCAAGGTTGCAAGGTTTCAAGGTCGCAACGTTTCAAGGTTTCAAAGACTAACTCCGAGGGACCTCCGATGGCCTGCCCCTGTCTTTGAAACTTCGATAACTTTGAAACTTTGAAACCTGTTCTTCAGGAAAGTCTTCGAGAGGTCTAACTATGCGCATCGCCGTCGTCGGCTCCGGATATGTCGGACTCGTGGCTGGCGCCTGTTTTGCCGACATGGGCCATGAGGTCATTCTGGTCGATAACGACCACCGCAAGCTGGTCGCGCTGCGCAACGGCAAAGTACCGATTCACGAAAAATTCCTGCCCGAACTCATGGCGCGGCACCGTGGCCAGCGCCTGACGTTTTCCGACGATCTGCACGAAGCGGTGCGGCAAAGTTCGGTCATCTTCGTCGCCGTCGGCACGCCACCGACCGAAAGCGGCGAAGCCGATCTTTCTTATGTGGAATCGGTGGCGCGCGAAATTTCCGGCGCCATCGACAGCTACAAGATCGTCGTCGAAAAAAGCACCGTGCCGGTCTACACCAGCGAGTGGGTGCGCAAGATCATTCTGCGCAACGGCACCGATGCTGAACTTTTTGATGTCGCTTCCAATCCGGAATTTCTGCGTGAAGGCACTGCGGTCACCGACTTTCTCTTTGCCGATCGCATCGTCATCGGTTGCGACTCGGAGCGCGCGGCCGAAGCTCTGCGCGAAATCTACCAGCCGCTGACCAGCGGCTCGTATTATCAGCGCGCCGACGCCATCCCTCAGCCCGATCGCGCCGTGATTCCCGCGCCGATCATTGTCACCAGTTCGAAGAGCGCAGAGCTGATCAAGCACGCTTCCAACGCTTTTCTCGCCATGAAGATTTCCTTCATCAACGCGGTCGCTTCCGTGTGCGAGTCCGTCGGCGCCAATGTTCATCAGGTCGTGCACGGAGTGGGCACCGACTCGCGCATCGGGCCACGCTTCCTGAATCCCGGCATCGGCTATGGCGGATCGTGTTTCCCAAAGGATGTCATGGCATTTCGCGCGGTGGCGAAGGAATCAGGATACGAATTCCGCCTGCTCGACGAGGTCATGCGCATCAACGAGGAGCAGCGCCAGCGTTTTCTGCGCAAAGTACGCAGCGCGCTGTGGACGCTGCGCGGCAAGCATCTGGGCGTGCTCGGGCTCGCCTTCAAGGGAGGCACCGACGATATTCGCGAGTCGCCCGCGCTGTTCATCGTGCAGGCGCTGCTGCAGGAAGGCTGTTCGATTACGGTCTACGATCCGGCGGCGATGGAGCGAGCCGAAGAAGCGCTGCGCCCGCGCCAGACCAACGCCAACATCAAATTCGCCAACTCGGTGTATGAAGCGGCGCACGGCGTCGATGCCCTGCTCATCCTCACCGAGTGGGAAGAATTCGCCAACCTCGATTTCAATCGCCTGCGCGGTGAATTGAAATACCCCATCGTGATCGATGGCCGGAACCTGTATGATCCCGACGTGATGGCTGCGCAGGGATTCACCTACTACAGCGTCGGCCGGGCCGCGTCGCATCCCGATGGCGTTCCCGCGGCGGCATTGCGGAACGCCAATAACAAGAAGTAGTTCGTTGCAAGTTCCCTGTGTGGCGTCATCCCGAGCGTTATGGGTTTGGGAGATTCCTCCGCGCGCTGGAAAAAAAACGTCGCGCGTTCGGGATGACGCCGTCGATAATGAGACTTGCCGCGTAGAAATCAAGACCAAATGACTCCTCAAAAACGTGCTTTAGTGACGGGCGGAGCCGGATTTCTGGGCTCGCATCTTTCCGATTCCCTGCTCGGCGAGGGTTGGCGCGTGGTCGTGGTCGACAATCTGCTGACCGGCCGGCGCGCCAATCTTGAGCATCTTCGCAATGAAGCGGGTTTCGAGTTTATAGAAAAAGACATATGCCAACCGTTTGACGCGGGCCACGTCGATTACGTCTTTCACTTCGCCAGCCCCGCCAGCCCGGTCGATTACATGGTGCACGGCATCGCTACGCTGCAGGTGGGATCGCTCGGAACCTTTCACGCTCTCGATGTCGCGCATAAGTACGGCGCAAAATTTTTTATTTCTTCGACTTCCGAATGTTACGGCGATCCGCTCGAACATCCGCAGAAGGAAACTTATTGGGGACACGTCAATCCCATCGGGCCGCGCTCGGTCTACGACGAAGCCAAGCGTTTCAGCGAAGCGGTCACCATGGCGTATCGCCGCTACCACAAGGTCGATACCCGCATCGTGCGCATCTTCAACACCTACGGCCCGCGCATGCAGCTCAACGACGGCCGCGTGGTGCCCAATTTCATGAAGCAGGCGCTGCGCGGCGAAGAACTCACCGTCTACGGCGATGGCAGCCAGACGCGCAGCTTTTGCTATGTGAGCGACGAAGTCAACGGCTTCATGCGCCTGGCGAAATCGAACGAGCCGCTGCCGGTCAATATTGGCAACCCGAACGAGTTCACGATTCTCGAATGCGCGCAGATGGTGTTAAAGGTGACGGGATCGAAGAGCAGGATCGGTTATCAGCCGTTGCCGCAGGATGATCCCAAGCAACGTCGGCCTGACATCAGCAAGGCGCGCGAACTGCTCGGCTGGGAACCGAAGATCGATCTCGAAACCGGCCTGCGTCTTTCACTCGATTACTTCAGGAAGACCCTGGCGGAAGAAACGGCACTGAAGTAAGTTCGGTGCAGTTCTTCGATCCGAAATTAAAACTTCTCGCCGGCTCGAGAGTAAATCTTGAAGCGGGGACGCCCTTTTGACGTTCCTTCGCCTCGAAGAGATGGATAATATTAAATGTACGTAAACGTACTTCCAGAAATGAATTTACATAATTATGTTGTTATAACTGTACATACAATGTGGTAAATCAATTGTCTCATTGTGAGACGAACACTTTCGCGCCGCTGCAAAACGCGCTCCGCTCCGAATTTAACATGCCCATTGCGGAGCCGGAAACGGCCCTGGCATCGACGATCGCTCCCTTCGCCATGCTGGGCATCGCTTCGCCCAAAACTATCGTTCCTGCGGCCTTCCAGGCAGGTTCTACGACAAATCAACGACTTACACGAAGACTCAATGACTTACGGGGAATCGCGGGCATGAAGCGGGAAAGACCAGTGAGAACATTTCAAGGTTTCAAGGTCTCAAGGTCTCAGGGTTGCAAGGTTACAAAAAATCGAATGCCGCCAAGCGAGAAGATGCGAACCCAATCCTCCATCGTTGACCTCGAATTTTTTCTTGATCGGCGGTGCACGACTCTTTCAGCACCAGGAAGTAGATCGCAGGAGAACTTTGAAACGTTGAAACTCTGAAACTTTGAAACCTGCTTTACGAGGGGTCCGTGGTCGACGCGACGAAGTCGAGCAACTTCTTGACGCTGTCGCGCTCTTCCTTCGTCTTCAACTCGAAAGCGATGCCCATGCCGTAGCCGGGATGCGAGGCCTGCACGGTGCCGCGCAGGCGAAGCTTCATCTCGTAGGTGCGGACCAGGATCTCCGCCGACGAGCCCGAGGGAAACGGCAGCGAAACCTCCAGGTAACATCCACCCGAACTCAGGTCCGTCAGGCAGCAATGATTGGGAACGGCCGTGCCCGTGCGATAGACTTCCGCGCCCAGCCGGCAGGCGTAGCGCAGCTCGGTTCGCTTGTCGTTATCGCGCGTGACGCTCGACAAAACCAGAAGTTCCGAACCTGCCTGCACTCCGGAACTCTCCTCGGTCTTCACACTGCCGTGCGTCTGTTCCGCGACCGATACGGTGGCCAGCTGCAGCGGCTCCTCCATCTCAACCGTGACATCCTGCGCCACTTCCGTCACGCTTTCACGCGGTAGATTGGCGCTCAGAAAATCGCTCAGCAGCTTGCGCGAAGTTTTGGGAACGTCGACGAACTGCACGCCCCCACGGCCGTTCCAGTCCTGCCAAACCAGCTGGCCGGAGAGGCGAATGGGCGAATTCTGTTCGGGCAGCCGGAATTGAAAATAAATTTTGCTGGTGGGCGGCATCTTCTTGCCAAACAGCACCGACATGCCGTCCTGCGCCAGATCGACCAGCGTGGCTTTTTCCTGCTGCACGTTGGCATAGTCGACGGTAGCGTGAGCGTGCACCTGAGCCCGCGCATTCTTACGCTTCTCTTTGCGCATCACGGCGCGCGCGGCGCGCAGGCTGCTCAACGCGCGATCGTAGGCGACAGGCTTGTAGACTACGAAATTCACGCCCATGGAAAACATCTCGCGAATGCTCTCCTGCCCACTCACCACGGCGACAGCCAGGGTGGAATCATTCAGCCGCGACAGGCGCGTTTCTTTCAGCAAGTGCA
>JASHOT010000161.1 GCA_030040965.1 Candidatus Sulfotelmatobacter sp.
ACCCGTGCATTCGTCCTCACGAGCCCAATGGTTCGCCGCCTCTCAGATCGTTCTAGCAAATTAAGAGCACAGGGAAGTCAAAATCGTAGCAGTCCTTCGCGGGTAAATCAGGGTCGGCGAGGGTGTCTTTTTCCCGAGGCCTCAGATCCAGCGGGTTCACGAAACGGCTCGACAGCAATGCGCTCGTAGCGCACGTCCAGCACGGTCAGGTTTTCAGTACCGCCCGGCAAGTGAAGGACTACGCTGTCGCCCGCTTCCGACTTCATCAGCGCCCGCCCCAGAGGTGACACCCAGCTGATGTGGTTGCGGTTGAGATCGACCTCGTCGGTGCCCACGATGCTCACCACTCGCTCCGCTCCCGCGGTATTGGCATAGCGCACGGTCGCTCCGAAGAATGCCCTCGTCGCCGCCTGCGCCGCTCTCGGAGCTTCCGGGTCCACCACTTCCGCGGCTTCGATTCGCTTGGTGAGAAAGCGAATCCGACCATCGATCTGCCGCAGCCGCCGCTTGCCGTATTGATAGTCGGCGTTTTCACTGCGATCGCCGTTGCTGGCAGCCCACGCCACCACTTCCGTCACGGCCGGACGTTCTCTGGTAAGCAGAAACCGGTGCTCGTCTTTGAGGCGCTCGAGCCCGCCCGGAGTGATGTAGTTCTTGACATGCGTCGCGGGCGCGTCTGGTTGTGGTTTTCTCGTGAAGCCTTTTCGCATCTAGCCGTCCTTCCAGGGGGGGCCGATGAGTGATCGCAATTTTCAACAGCTATGGCTTGACTGGTCAGAATTGCGTCGCTCGCGACCTTCTGCATCCACCGCCTTGCCTGAAAGGTACGAGGAAACGGCCACATCCGCACCGACAATGAAATCGGCTACCGACCAAATCTCTTCGATGACGCTGCTTGCTAACGCTTCTTCGCGGCTTAGCGGGGTCCCTCCTTTTTCCCAAGGGTAGAAGTTGGACTCCTTCGGGTCACGAATCCCCATCTCGATTCCACGCTCTCCTGAGCAAACATTCACATGTAACCACACACGCTGCGGAGGTTCCGTGTCTTCCCACCACGGCCCGACACTGAGGGTAAGGCCCACGCGAGGACACTTTTCTTCCAAGTTAAGCAAGGCGTAGTAGGTGGCGTGTGCATCACCATCCTTGGAGATAAAACCCAGACACGGTTCTTTTCGGTTAGACAGCATTCGCACGTGAGACGGTAAATGTATTCGCCTGTTTCCAGCGTGTAGTTGCCCATCAGGAGTAATTTTACTTGAGGCGGTGGCGGGTGGCCCACACAACGCGGTTTTCGTTGTGTGGGGAGTTTGCAAAGCTTTCATTGTAGCGACCGCACGGAACGAATTCATTTGAGTTCCCACTCAAGCCAAAACCGGGCTTGAATGGGCCACCCGCCAATTTTTATTTCGCCTGCGCTAGCTTCGCAACAACTGCGGCAAGTTTATCGAGTATCTGGTTCCAGCCCTCCATCTGACCGCTATTTTTCGCGCTCTCCATGGGCTCATTTCCAATGAAGGTGAGTTTCGTCCGGCCGTTTCCGAGATCCTCAAAGATGGTCACGTCGTACGCTCCGTCGATAGCCTCATGTTCTATTCCCAGCTGCGCAGGATCGATCCTGTTTCCCTTCGAGTCGGAAAAGTACATCAAGGAAACGATCTTCTCGTGCGGAACAATCTCGTGGTATTCAACCGCATTCCAGAACTCCTGCCCATCCGGAGATCTCATGCAGCAGAGGAATTTTCCCCCAACGCGAAAATCCATCTGACAAACAGGCGCAGCAAAACCCTTCGGCCCCCACCACTGCATTACGTATTTCGGGTCTGTCCACGCCTTCCAAACCAACTCGCGTGGGGCATCAAAAACTCTTGTGACAACCATCCGCTCGATCTCATTCACCGTGCTTTTTGTCATGTCGAACCTCCGCTTTTTTCATTTGATTCACAACTGCATCCAGCTTGTCGAAACTCTCTTCCCAGAATCGGCGATAGCTAATCGCCCAGTCGCTTACGGTCTTGATCGCCGCTGGCCTAAGCGTGCACACACTCTCTCGTCCACGCTTGGTCTTGATCACGATCCGCGCTCGCACCAGGTAGGCAATATGTTTTGAAATCATCTGTTGCGAAAGTGCAAACGGTTCCGTCAATCCATGCACAGAGGCAGGCCCATGTGATAGTCGTTCGATCATCGCCCGCCGGGTTGGATCAGACAAAGCGGCAAACGTTGTATTTAATCTATCCACAACCATATGGTAGTGGATTATCACCGAATGTCAAGTGTGAATTTTGGGGGGGCTGGCGCCCCCAGATTTTCACTTTGCGGTGTCTAATAGCGACATGACCAAGCCAAACCGCTGGTTCGTTGAGGCCTCACTATTTCTGTTTTCGTCTTTTTTTGGCCTGCACGCAAGGCACGTGGGGGCAGTCTCCCGTGGAGTCAGCCAAAACTCCAGAACTGTATTTTTATGCGGGCCGGACTAATCGGCAGTTGGTTCGCGCTGCACCACAATCAAAAACACTACGCCGACAACGGTAAACATTCGGAATGCCGCTTCCTGTCCGTTCCACATTTTCGACTGCCACATCAGAAACCATTCGCCCCCGACATCGAGGAACGCCACCAACCACATCAGCAGGCTCGTCGTCAGCGCAATCACGGTGGAGTTCAACGCAGCCGCGAATTGCGCCGTGTCCGCGCGATACGAGTTCAGCAACCGAACACCCGCCCACCAGCATAGAAGCATCGTGACTGATTCCCAGGCGATGATGCCGATGTAGAAGACCGTGTGTGCCCGCGGCGAATTGACGGCGCGCCACATGCCGTGGTTCCCCGGAAAGGTTGAGTCCATCATCAGGACGTGGCGGACAAACTCGTAGTTGGAGCCGTAATCCGTGATGTTGTTAAGGACAAGAATCGTATAGAAAAGTGCGATTGCTAAAACGAGAACCGCTTTGGAAACGCGAAGCACCATTGCCTGCCGCATAGTTGTTCGCGCGAATTATATCTGCTCGCTGAAGGTGCACGCGTTGGCAGGGAATTTTCCGGCCCGGCGCCCGAGAGCGCTAAGCCTTGAGCAAGCGAGTGAGCAAAAAAATGCTCCCGATGTCGAGAGCGCGTCCCAACCCGGGAGGAAAATATCAACTCGTCTCTTCCGTCAGACTTGTCGGAATAGCAGCAACACGATCAAAATGACGAGCACCAGGCCGAGTCCGCCGCTGGGATAGTATCCCCAGGAGCGGCTATACGGCCAAGTTGGCAGAGCTCCGAGCAATAACAAGATCAACAGGACAAGCAGGATGGTATACATTTGGCTCCTTGTTCACACGTGCTTCGCTTCAAACTCCAACGCAACGGACTTTAATCGCTCCCGAAATCTATTCGCCGGGGTTGGCATTTGCGGCGTGGGCCTGACCGGCATACTTGCCGACCGCTGCAAGAAAGGGCTGGCTCGAACTCGTTGCCGTCACCTTTCCGTTCAGGATTTCCTCAAAGGGCACGAAATGGCCGTACAGCACGCGAGTCTCGTCCTTGTCCTGCGTGATTGAAGATCCCGACAGGTCGATGCCGGCAAACACGCCTCGAGTGCGAGAGTAGCTCAGAACTTCCGCTTTCATTTTCCAGTCCGTGTCGGCGCCAGTGTTGCGGCCGACAGGGCCCGCGGCGACCGAGGCGTCGGCGCCGAGCTTGAATTTGTTGGCCAAAAGATGCTGCATGCCTTGGTCATTGGTAATGATCATGACCAGATCGACCGCCTGGCCACCAATCTGCAATCCCCAACTGCCGCCGGTGATCGTGATGGGAGCAGGTGCGCTCCATCCCATGTCCGTGCGGCATGTAGCAACGCCTTTGCCGTGGCTGCCGCCAAAGCCCAGCGCGACTTTCACCATGGAGGGCACAACCGCCACACACTTGGCATCGCGCATTACTTTGTCAGGTATCGCTTTATCGGGCGTCGCCATGATTTCATTCAGCACGTGCGCCGATGCATCGATACGCTTGTCCATATCTGTTTGTTGTTTGGTATCGTCCGCCGACCAGCACATGGCGGCGACGAATAACAGCATGAATCCAACCACCATGCTGCTTCGATAAAACGTTCGGTTCCGATGACTCATTTTCACCACACTCCTTTCGACACACGGATTGTTCTCATCAGGTTAATAACGGCTTGAGCGCGGGTGTATACGGTTCGCCCTGTAAATCTGTCCCCTTAATCTGCGGATGTTGTGGCCAAGCGAATGTCTGGCCGACTGCCGGGAAATGAGTCGGCCGACCCGAGCGTGCTCGAATCGGCCGATCAGTCGCGGCATCGCCGCCTCTTTTGTCCGGTAAGCAACTAGCTGGCCTTGCGTTTGATCGTCGTCTCTTCCTCGAAGCTGGTGGCAGGCAGTTTCCACTCTTTCACCTGCTCTTCGGCTTGCTCTTTTGTCATGCCATATCGTTCTTGAATCTTGCCGACCAGACGGTCGCGACTGCCCGCAATCACTGTGAGATCGTCGTCGGTCAACTTTCCCCATTTTTGTTTCACTGAACCTTGGAATTGCTTCCACTTTCCTGCTGCTTCATCCCAATTCATGTTCAAAAGCTCCTCTTCAGGTTTGTGACAAGTACGCTGCGGCTTCGTAGCCAACGTGCTCCTCTTTTACTAACTCCGGCTGCAGGCAGGGCGGCATCCGGCGTAGGGTGTACTTGCCGCCGAAAAATTGCTGTATCCGCCCTTATATTGGCCTACCTCGGCGCCCCAGGTGCGCCACCAATGTAATGATGAACAGCACGAGGAAAATAAAGAACAGCAACTTTGCAATTCCCGCCGAGATTATTGCGATTCCCGTAAACCCCAACACTGCTGCGATGATTGCAACCACCAAAAAAATCAGTGCCCAATACAACATCCGAGGCTCCTCTCCGTGGCGTTGTTTTTTATCCGGTTTCGGTTTTTTTCCGATCCCATCGCTTGGCTGTTATTTTTCCGCAGCTCAGGCGAGAAGCAGGAGCCACGCCTCGCGGCCTGACTCCTGCTCGTTAGGTGGGACATTGGGAGAACTCTCATCGCTCGCAGAATAGCGGGCAGGCGAGCGCTTCACCATGCTGCAGCTTCCGTACTTGCCAAGGGAATCTTCTGTAAGAAGGAATCAGCGAGCGCTTTAATAGCTGAAGTATGGGCCAGCCACGCTTGCAGCACTTACTGCAGTTCGATCAAAGCCAGGCCGTGTGGAGGAATTGTGAGGGTGATGCGGTGATCGGTCAGCCGCACATTCTCGGCAGCAGGAACGGCAGCTGCCGCGCGCAGCTGCCTGATTTCCGCCTGAGTTGGATATCGGGGCTCATGCATCTGCGCATACAGCTTGTGAAAATCGCCATGATCGGCATCCACCCGCCAGATCAGCGCATGGCTCGCCTTC
The DNA here is from genome assembly GCA_030040965.1 of Candidatus Sulfotelmatobacter sp. Classification (GTDB taxonomy): domain Bacteria; phylum Acidobacteriota; class Terriglobia; order Terriglobales; family Acidobacteriaceae; genus Sulfotelmatobacter. The sequence continues at coordinate 5,400 of JASHOT010000161.1, forward strand.
ACGTTCTTGAAATGCAAGACGACTGTCTTCTGCGCGCCGGTTTCTCCCGGAGGGTCGTAGTTCCAGGTCGCCACTACGAGCGAGCCGGCCTGGCTCTCGGTGACGAGGGCGGAATCGGAGTCGAGCCGAAGCCGCTGATCGCCTAATTTGTGCAGCAATTCAAACACGCCAAATGCAGGCTTGGGAATCGATCCGGCGGCGGTGAGGCCATAGCCCCCGTAGAACGGCGTTTTCACCACGCCTTGTTCTTCGAACACATCGGAGAAAGTCCAGTACGACATAATGTCGACCAGGCCATCGCACTGTTGGAGAGTTTCAGCCATCCACGGGCCCATGTAGGTCGAGTCGGTGACGACGGGCTCATTCATATAACTTGCGTTGAATTCACTCCAGATCAACGGAAGTCGCGGCTTGGACGAAGCGGCGATCTCGCTGTGCACCTTGCCCACGGCGCGGCAGACCATTTGATTCCGCGGTATGGATTGGTTGGTATGAAAAACGTCCATCGAAGTGTCGTTGCCATAAACATGCGTGGAGACGAAATCGACCGGAATATTTTTCTCTGTGCAGTGTCGAATGAAGTCGGCGACCCAGGCAGCCTGCGCTGTCGCCGGTCCGCCCACGCGAAGAGTGGAATTCACTTTCTTGATGGCCAATGCGGTGTGATCGTAGAGTTCAAAATACGTTGGCTGCTTGGGCTCGCCCGCCCAGAAATCGATGTTCGGTTCATTCCACACTTCGAAATACCACTTGGCTACCTCGTTCGCGCCATAGCGATCGACAAGGTGCTGCACGAACGCAGTGATCAAACCATCCCATCGATTCCAGTCTTTCGGCGGAGAAACGTTGGGCTTGTACCAGAACGCCTGAAAGTGTTCGGTGGCCGCCAGCTTGTTCGGCATGAAACTCAGCTCGACAAAAGGCCGTATGCCTTGTGCCAGCAATCCGTCGTAGATCTGATCCACATAAGAAAAGTTGTAAACCGGATCACCCTGGCGATTTTCGTCGTACACACCAACTTCATCGTGCAAAATCGCGTGAAAACGAACGTACTGGAATCCTGTGATTTCATGCACTGCGCGCAGATCGTCCCGATAGCTGGCGCGCAAACTGAGAATGGCCCGCCCCGATCCAAACATCTGCTCCCAGAAGTGAGGAAACGGATGCGATGGCGCGGCGGCATCGAT
>JASHOT010000162.1 GCA_030040965.1 Candidatus Sulfotelmatobacter sp.
AAGGGCCGATTTGAGCGTCATTTTTGTTACGAATTCCGAACATTTAACGCGCAGAGAAACGGGTTGCGAGGCACCTCAGGCGCATGAAATTATCACGGTCCAATTCGCCGCACAAGGAGAAAACAACCGTGAAACGTCTGCTACTCGTCCTCGGCACAGCCGTGCTGTTCCTCAATACTCTGGTCATTCCCACCGCGCTTCTAGCCGACGGCGGAGGTAGTTCAGGGACCGGTTGCGGTACTACCATTTGTAAACCGTAGCCTTTGATTATTTTGCACGAAAAGGGCAGCGTTACGGCTGCCGGTCCATCTGACTTACGAAAACCGAACAAAGCCTGTAAAGGCGTTGCCCCTGCCGTTGACGCGCGGTATAGTGCAAACGGCATGCTGCACGCGCACTCATTACTGTGGCATTACCTTTGGGTCGCGCCGAACCTCCTTCTTCTTGTTCTCGGCTCCCTGATGTGGAAGCGGGGACTTGTCAGGCAGGTCCCTGCTTTTTTTGCCTTGGCCGTTCTAAGCGCGATCACCGAACTGGCGATTTACGCCGCCGACGTTGTTCCCAGCGTTGATCCTTGGACTTATTGGCGCATGGTGTGGTGCGGAGCGCTGATTGTTGCGCTGCTTAAGTTCGTGCTCATTAGCGAAATCTTTGCACAGGTCTTTGGGGCCTATGCTTCGATCTCCCGGATGGGGAGAGTAGCAATCCGGGGGGTCGGAATCGTGCTGGTTTTTGCGTCAGCTGTCCTGTCAGCTTTTGCCCCGTCGAATAGCCGATTTGGAATTATTTCGGGTGCGCAGGTGTTGTCACAGGCAACCTATCTGATTGAATCCGGCCTTTTAGCATTCATTTTCTTTTTCGCTTTTTACTTTCGCTTGCGATGGGAGCGGCGGTTTTTTGGAATCACTCTTGGGCTGAGCGTCTCCAGCTGCGTCCATCTGGCGACTTTTGCCTTGATAGCTAACGGCGGCCTCTCCGCTTACAACAGGCTGCTAGCGACTTTTGTGAACATGGCGGTCTATCATCTCTGCGTTCTGATCTGGTTCTACTATCTGCTGGTTCCCAAGAAACACCCTGTGAATTCTGCAGTTCCAGTGCCCGAGCACGATATCGCGGTGTGGAACCAAGAACTGGAGCGTCTGATCCACCAATGACAACAGCCATTGTTCTCGTCATCGCAGCTGCGGTATGCCTCGCCATCATTCTTCGTCTGGCTGTTTCGCGGAGTCTACAGGTGTCTGGCGACGCCAGCCTCGCGGGTCGCATCAAGCCGATTGACATTGAGGCGTTTCGCAATCTCGCCGACCCAGCGGAGGACGAATATCTTCGTCGGCGCTTGTCCGCAGGCGAGTTTCGCAAAGTGCGCAGAGTACGATTACGAGCCATGTCGGCCTATGTACGAACCGCCGGCAGGAACGCGACCCTGCTCATCCAGATCGGACAGGCCGGACTCGAGTCGAGCGATGCGCGAGCCGCCGAGGCTGCACGACAACTGGTGGATCAGGCATTACTGTTGCGGCGGAATGCAGGTTTCGCTCTGATGCGGATTCAAGTTGAACTGGTGTGGCCGAGTGCAGCGGGCTTGTCCTCGGGAGTGCTGGGCCGCTACGAGCAGGTGAATGGTTGTGCCCTGTTACTCAGCCGCCTGCAGAACCCGGCAGCGCCAGTCCGGATCGTCACGAACTAGTTGTGATCCCCATCACTGACGCTCCGTCGATGATATGTAACCCTCGCCCGTTCGCAGCGCAAAAGCCCGCGGAAGGAAGGTAACTGAGAGAAGACCTCCCTTCGATTCCTGACTTGTTTTCAACGCCTGTTCTGATATAAAACCACCGGGCGTAAACCGGGCTACTTATTCGTGTGCATTTCGGCAATCGCCACAGAAATCATTCCCACCGCATGCTCGCATCCGCGAGTCCAAGGGAGAAGTCTATGATCCGCGCTTTCACAATTGTTGGCGCCATTGTGTGCGTTCTGCTCGCTTCGGTTATGAGCGTCGGACAGGGCGGCGCAGCCACCGGCGATCTGCACATCACGGTTCGCGATGCCAAGCAAAACCTGGTGGCCAACGCGACCGTATTGGTGCGGGACGTCGCCAAAGGTGTGGAGCGTACTGCTACATCGGATGGTCAGGGCGGCTACAGCGCGCAGCTGTTACCGCCGGGCACTTACGCTGTGACGGTTGAGGCGCCGGGTTTCAGCAAGATGGAGAACACGGGTGTGGTTATAACGGTGGGCGGAGTCGTGGACCTTCCTGTGATGCTGGCTGTAGCCGGTGGAAAGCAGGTCGTGGAGGTCAACGCGCAGGCGGCGTTGGTGGAGACCTCGAGGAGTTCGACCACTGACACGATCGGCCAGCGCCGTATCGATAATCTGCCAATCAACGGGCGCAACTACATCAACTTCACGCTGACCGATTCCCAGGTGGTGCGCGACAACGCTCCCAGTCTTGGAGGCGCAGCACCCACTTCCGGCCTCAACATGAGCGGCCAGCGTGCCCGCTCGAACCTGGTCAACGTGGATGGCGCCGATGCCACCGACAACTCGGTCAACGGTGTTCGCTCGACTGTCTCGCAGGAGGCGGTGCAGGAATTCCAGATCATCACCAACAACTATGCAGCGGAGTACGGTCGCGCCGCGGGTGGTGTCGTGAATATCATTACACGTTCTGGATCGAATGATTTTCACGGTGACGTGTTCGGGTACCTGCGAAACCGCAATTTCCAGGCGGTGAATCCGTTCAGCACCGTTCCCAACCCGGCGTATACCCGCGTGCAGGCCGGAGCGGCGTTTGGCGGCGCCATTAAGAAAGACAAGACGTTTTATTATTTTTCTTACGAAATCACCCGCCGGCACGAGACCGGATTTTCTTCTATCGGCCAGGGCAACTTCGGGCTGGTTCCATTCGACACTTCAGCAGTCGGACTTCCCTTCGGTACGGTGCAGCTCACCCCCGATCAGGTCGGACTGGTGACCAATCCCCAGGTGCTGGTTGCCGCATCGACAAATCCTGCGGTCGCGACTGCACTCGGGGACTACATGGTCGAGTCGGGCGTCTCGTCGCAGCAGGCGATCAACGGCAACTGGCCAACCACCATCGTGCAGACTTTGTCCTTAGGCGCACTGTCCGGCTGGTCCGGATTCATCTCCGGCTGCAGTTTCTCCAACCTCCCGACTTCCTGTCCGGCCGCGGCTGTCTTTCCGGGGACGAATGTTCCTGCTTCTTATCAAACGCTGGCTTCGCAGGAGGGCAACTTTCCCGTGTTTGAAGGAACCAGCGTGTGGTCGCTGCGGCTTGACCATAACATGGGCGCCAATCACCGGCTTACGCTACGCGCCAACGTCAGCCCCAGCACGGTAACCGGCATTGAGGTCGAGGGCCAGGACCAGCCGTTCGGGCAAAACGCCTACTCGCGCACCTCGCAAACAACGTTTCGCGACGTAACGGGCGTGTTTCAGGATACCTGGGCCATCGGGGCCAGCAAGGTAAACGAATTCCGCTTCCAGTATGCCCGCCGCGGGTATTCATACTTCTACAACACGGCCATTCCGGGCGGCTCCGATCCCGCCGTCAACATCACCGGCTACGCCTACTTTGGACGCGAACCGTATTCGTATATCCAGAGGACGGAACAGCGTTATCAGTTCACCGACAACTTTTCCTGGACAGTAGGCCGTCACAACATGAAGTTTGGCGGAGACTTCAACTACCTTCCCCTGAGTGCGACTTTTACAGTCAACTACGGCGGGGTATACGATTTCGGCGGCCTCGCAGCCAACGACTTTCTGAGCAGTGCTGACTACTCCGCATTCACTTCTGTGCTGGGCGCCAATGCGAGCATCCCCGGATTAAACGCGGTACAGGCATACGGCTTCGGAGTACCCGGAGACTTCGTCCAAGGCATTGGAAGTCCGAGCGACTCGTTCCACAACATTCCCATGGCTGCTTTCTGGCAGGATTCGTGGCGGGTCAACTCCAATGTCACGCTGAATTACGGTTTACGTTACGACGTGGAAGTTCCCCCCACCTTCACGCCGCCGCAGGGACTGGCGTTGCCCGCGTATAACCTCTTGCAACTGCAAAAGGGAATTCAGATTGCGCCCCACAATTTTCAGCCACGCCTTGGGCTTGCGTGGGACCCGCGGGGTGACGGAAAAACCGTCGTGCGCGCCTCCTACGGCATTTTCTACGACCATCCGTTGCTCGGTCTCTACTTCCTGGGTCAGGCTTCCGACGGTTCCTCCAGCGGACAGCTGGCGTTCGCCGGGACGGGAATCTGCACAGGAACAGCATCGGCGGCGAATCTGAACGCGGTCCCCATTTTTCAGGGACTCCAGGGAACCGCGGGCTGCGCTGCTTCGCCGTTCCCGGAGGCGAATGCCAATCTCGGCTATTTGCCCAATCAACAGCAATTCACGTCGCTCAACTTCCCGCAATCCGTGTTCTTGAGCCAGAACTACCTGACGCTGAATGCGAATCCCGCGCAGTCTACGTTTTTGCCCCTGGCCTTCCAGCCGTTCGGCTATCCGCAGGCGAAGGGGTTTGTATATGCCTACGCGCAGCAGGCCAACCTGAGCGTGGAGCGCGATCTGGGCGGCGGGTTCTCTCTGAATCTGGCTTACAACTTCAATGGCGGGCGCCACCTGAATCGGCCGATCAACGCCAATACGATCCGCGGCGATCTGATGACCGGGAACTTTGAAGCAGCTTATTACGATGCTCTGCTGACAGGAACCGCGCCGCCCGCCAGCCCATTTACTGTAGCGGGCATTTGCAATCCGGGGGGAGCGACGTCACCGTTGGGACCGTACCCGTACGTGGATGCCTCCCTGATGAACTTCTTCCGTCCGGGTGGATTGAATCCTTCGATCGCGACCGGCTATGGACTCGTCGGGGACCCCCTCGGTTGTGTCGCGCAGGCGGCCGCCATGGCCTCGTCCTTGCCGGGCTTCAACGCCGCTTGCGATCCGACTGCGGCGAACGGGTTCTCCTACACGGGCTGTGTGCCGTTCGGTGACATGGACGCCAACTATTCGAACGGCAGCTCGATTTACCATGGGTTCAGCACGAACCTGCGCAAGCGCTTCAGCGACCACTACGAATTCCTCGCCTCCTACACCTGGTCGCATGCGATTGACGATTCGACCGACCTGCAATCTACATTGACACCGCAGGACAGCTATTATCCGGGGCTCGACCGCTCGACTTCGTTGTTCGATCAGCGGCATCGCTTCGTCTTCAGCGGCGTGTTGATGACCGGAAAAGTTGCCGGCGGATTCAGAGGGAAGTTCTGGAGCAACTGGACCTTTGCTCCCATCGTTGACATCGCATCGGGCCGTCCGTTCAACATCGTGACCGGCAATGGTGACAATCTCCAACTGTCATCGCTGACGGGCCGGCCGAATGTTACGGTGAATCCCGCCTGCGGCCCCGTGTATCCGTCAAAATACTCGCCCACCGGCGTGTTTCAGGAACCATGCATCAACGGCTTTGTCGCGGCCGGTGTGGTACCGACGCTGCTGCAGCTCGACGGCAATCTCGGCCGCAATGCCGGCGTGCAACCGTGGACTGAATTCGGCGACCTCCGTGTGGCCAAGCGGATCTACTTCGGCGAGCGATTGAGTTGGGATCTGATTTGCGACATGTTCAATGTCGCGAACAAGAACAACACGGCTGCGGTGAGCCCGCTGTTCACCAATGCCGGGCAGGCGACGGCCGCATACGATCCACGCCAGTTCCAGTTTGCGATGAAAGTGAACTGGTAGTTAGTCCCGAGTCCTGAGTCGTGAGTCCGCTAGTCCTGCGTGCTGGCGCGGAATGCTAAACTTTCTCTCACCAGTCTTCGATTCTTGGCGCTTGCCCGGAGTTCGCTCTCTCATGTCGGAAACCCCAATGCCTACCGCGCGGACGCGTGTGGTCCGCGAGGCTCATCGCGCGGTCTATGATCGCGAAACTATTTACCGCATTCTCGACGAAGGATTTCTTTGTCACGTCGGCTTTGCCATGGATGGCCAGCCTTTTGTGATTCCCACATCGTACGGGCGCAAGGATGACAGCCTGTACATTCACGGCTCGGCCGCGAGCCGCATGCTGCGCCAGATGAAAGAGGGCATGCCCGTCTGCGTGACGGTAACGCTGCTCGACGGGCTGGTGCTTGCGCGCTCGGTCTTTAATCACTCGATGAACTATCGCTCGGTCGTGGTGCTGGGGAATGCCGTGCTGGTTGAGGATGCGAGCGAAAAGCTCGAGGCGCTGCGCATTTTGTCGGAGCACATCATCCCCGGCCGGTGGGAGGACGCTCGCCAGCCGAACGAACGCGAGCTCAAACAGACTTCGGTGTTGCGAGTGCCGATCGAAGAATTTTCCGCCAAGGTACGGACGGGTCCGCCTATTGACGATGCCGAAGACCTGTCATTTCCGACGTGGGCGGGCGTAATCCCGCTGGAAATGAAAGTTGGCCACCCGATCGATGATCCGCACAGCGACCCGAAACTTGAGCCGAAGAGAGCTGTGCCCGGTTATGCGAGCGGTTACACTCGGATACGCCAGTGAAAAGCTGACGGGCGAAATCATGGTTAGGGAATCAACAACAACTTCCCGCTAAGCTGGCGAGATTCCAAATCGCGGTGCGCTTGTGCGGCCTCTGCCAGTGGATACGTCTTGCCAATCCGCACATTCAGTTTTCCCTCTGCGATCATGGCGAATAGCGCACGGGTGCGGGCCAGCAATTCTTCCCGCGTGGCGGTGAAGTGCGCCAGCGTGGTGCGCGCCATGTAAATGGAGCCTTTTTCCGAGAGCTTGGCGGGATCGACCGGAGGCACTGGGCCGCTCGACATGCCATAAAGCACGAGCATCCCGCGAAGCCGTATAACGTTGAGATTTTTTTCGAAGGTCGCTTTGCCGACTCCGTCGTAGACGACGTCGACGCCCTTGCCGCCGGTGAGGCGCTTCACTTCCGGTTCGAAATCCTGGCGGGTGAAGACGATCACTTCATCCGCGCCGGCCTCGCGCGCCAGCTTGCCCTTTTCGTCGCTCGATACCGTGCCCATGACACGCGCTCCGATGGCGTGAGCGAGCTGCACGACCAGCAGGCCAACGCCGCCGGCCGCGGCATGAACGAGAGCCGTTTCGTTTGCCTTGAGTTTGTGCGCATCATTGACCAGATAATGCGCCGTAAGGCCTTGCATCATGGCGGCAGCCGCTTGTTCGTCACTGATCGCAGCCGGCACGGGGACCAGGTGCTCCTCGGGCGATACGACATATTCCGCGTAGGAGCCGAGAGCTCCACTCCAGGCGACGCGATCCCCGACTTTCACGTTCTTCACCTGTGAGCCGACCGCTTCCACCACGCCCGCACCTTCCTGCCCCGGGATGAAGGGCAAGGGCGTACGCAGCGTGCCATCGCGGAACTGCGCATCGATCGAGTTCACTCCCGCGACCTTTACCTTAATGAGCGCGTCGGTGGGTTTGGGTTGCGGAGTCGCCGCTTCGGTCAACTGCATGACTTCGGGCGCACCGGTTTGCTGCACGCGAATGGCTTTCATCGTTGCCTGCTCGTTTTAATGGGTGAAGCGTTCTTTTTTCTGACCTGGTTCTGATGTGCCAGGTTCTGATGTGCCAGGTTTCCGACGTGCTAGGGTATCAGCAACAGCTTGCCCGTGGTTTTTCGTCCTTCCAGTTCCTCATGCGCGCGGCGGGCTTCGGCCAGCGGATACGTATGCTCAATGCGCAACTTCAGTTTGCCGGCGGCGATCATGCCGAAGACCGCGCTGGCGCGGGCAAGCAATTCTTCTCGCGTGGCGATGTAGGCTCCCAGCGACGGTCGAGTCAGGAATAGAGATCCCTTCTGCGTAAGGATGATGGGATCGAAAGGCGCAACCGCGCCGCTGGATCCGCCGTAGAGAACCATCATGCCGCGCGGACGCAGGAGGTTGAATCCCTTGTCGAACGTGGTTTTCCCGACAGAATCATAGACAACGTCGATGCCCTTGCCGCCGGTCAGGCGTTTGGTTTCGGTTTCAAAGTCCACTTGCGTATAGAGAATGACATCATCGGCCCCGGCCCCGCGCGACAATTCGGCCTTTTCTTCCGTCGAAACCGTGGCGATGACATGCGCGCCAATATTGTGCGCCATCTGGGTGAGAAGCAATCCGACGCCACCAGCGCCGGCGTGAACGAGAGCCGTCTGGCCGGCCTTCAGCGGAAAAGCGTCGTGGCACAGATAATGCGCAGTCATGCCTTGCAGCATGGTTGCGGCTGCCTGCTGATCATTTACGCCAGCAGGCACGGGAACCAGACGATCGGCGGAAACGGCGGCGTATTCCGCATAGGAGCCGAGAACGCTGGTCCAGGCGACGCGATCGCCTTTCTTCACTGACTTTACGTCTGCGCCCAGGGCTGTGATGGTCCCGGCGCCTTCCTGACCGAGGATAAAGGGAAGTGCTACCTTGTAACGACCCTCGCGGTTATAGACATCGATAAAGTTGACACCGGAGGCGGCCAGCTTGACGACAGCCTCGTTGGCCTTCGGCTCGGGAACTGGCACATCGACCAATTCCATGGCGTCGGGCCCGCCTGGTTGCTTGACTTGAATGGCTTTCATGGTGATTTCGATTCCGCCACAGCTCTCTGGGATTCCGGCAACATGAGATTCTACATGTCGCGGTCGAGTCATGCAGACGGGGGAGCGGAGTGCGGCTCGTGACTCTGCTAAACTGGCCGATCGTCAGACAAAATCAAGCAGTCGATCCCAGGAGATTTTCATGGCTGAGAAGAAGCCGCAAACATTAGCCAATCACGGACGCCTGGACCCGCCGTTCCATTTTTTCGTTCTTCCGATCTTTGGGTTGGGCGTCATTTTCACTCTCATTCACTTTTTTGCCCATCTTTCGCACAATGATTTCCGCGAGAACTTCCACGCTTTCATGCTGATCCTGTTAGCCCTGGCGCTTCTCGTTGCCGTCTCCAAGATTCGCCTTTACCCGCTGAAGGTACAGGACCGTGTCATCCGGCTGGAGGAGCGCTTGCGGCTTACGCAGCTTTTGCCGGAGCCGCTGCGCTCGCGCATTCCCGAACTCACCGAGGATCAGCTGTGCGGCCTGCGTTTCGCCTCCGATGCGGAGATTCCCAAGCTGGTGGAGCGTACGTTGAATGAGAAACTGTCGCGCAAGCAGATCAAAGCATCGATCCAGAACTGGCGCCCGGACTACTGGAGAGTTTGAAGCGCGCATGGCGGAGGCAAGTTGAACGGCCTCGGGATGAAAATCAAAATCGCGAACGGTATCTTGCTTACGGCGTTTTTCGCCGCTTCCCCGACAGTCCAATCGGCACCGGGGCAAAGTCAAGATGAAGATATCGTCGTTAGAGAGATGCGGCTTCCAACTCGCGGGGCGGGTAAAAAGGGCTTGGAAGCGGTCATGGTTCGCCCCAACGACCAGACAGCCCATCCTCTGGCTCTGATGACGCACGGAACCCCGCGGGACCCCTCAGACCGGGAGGAGATGACTCCGCTGCGCTTCATTCCCCAGGCACGTGAATTCGCCCGCCGCGGATGGACGGCAGTGATCGTAATGCGTCGCGGATTCGGCGACTCGGGCGGAGGTTACGCCGAAGAGAATGAGGTGTGCGGCCGCTTTCCCGACTTTGTCGCGCCGACGAAAGAATCGGTCAGGGACCTCAAAGAATCGGCTGCCTATCTTGAGACACTTCCTGCGGTCGACCCGGCACGAATGATCGCGGTGGGAGTTTCAACGGGAGGGCTCGCGATGGTGGGGCTTGCGGCCGATCCTCCTCCGGGTCTGATTGCAGCGATTAATTTTGCTGGCGGGCGAGGATCGAGAGCACCCGATGAGGTGTGCCATCCCGACGACCTGATCCGCGCGTTTGGTTTTTTTGGGAGCCATGCCAAGGTACCGATGCTTTGGATCTACTCCGACAACGACCATTTTTTCTCTCCGCTCCTGGCCAGGCGCTTCTATCAGGCTTTTACGCAAGCCGGCGGAAAGGCAGAATTCATTGCGGCGCAACCATTTGGCGAGGATGGACACCATCTGTATTCCTTGCGCGGCATTCCGATATGGACTCCGATGGTGGATGAGTTCCTGAAGAGGCAGAATGCGGTGTTGCGCGATACTTTGTTGCCTTTGACCGTGCCGGCCGTTGATCCCCCGGCTTATCTGTCGGAACACGGCCGAGAATTCCAGGAATATCTGCTCGGCGCTCCCCATAAGGCATTTGCCGCTTCGCCAGCGGGCCATTTCGGCACCGCCACTGGTCGGCGTACAACCGACGAGGCCGAAAAACTGGCGATGAAAGAATGCAAGAAAGCGGCTGGAAAGAACGCTTCTTGCGTGGTCATCATGCAGGACGATCAGAAAGTCGGCCAATAAGGCGGGTCGTAGCCTGCCGCGGGTCGGGAATGAATGATGTGCCGAAAGTAACCCCCTGCGCTCAGCATTCGGCATTGACCCTGAGCGCACGTGCCGTTACGATTTTGATAGAATTCCCCAGCTTACGTTCCGGGAAACTTCGCATCTGATAGAGAACGAATGCAATTAGGCGGATTCCATCGAGGGTTGGGATGGTTGGGGCTGTTGGCCTTGATGGTCAGCGGATGCCAGACTGCGCAAAAGCCGGTTTCGCTTTTGCCGCCTACAAGTGCTCCCGCGCTTAAGCCGACGGCTCAGACTGCTGCAGTCCAAGGCAGCAATCAAGACCCCGCTCCAGGCTCGCCTCAATCAGGTTCGACTGCACAAGCGCAAACCTCGACCCAGCAGAATGACTCCTCGTCGCAAAGTGCAGAACAGGCGATGGTGGCGGCGTCACAGCTTTCTCCCGATCCCGTGGCGGACCTGATCGCCCGGGCGGAAAAGGACTATCAGGCCGGAGTCGAGAACTATCAGGCCGGAAAAACCGAAGATGCGAAGCGGAACTTCGACAACGCTCTCAACGCTCTGCTGGAGAGTAATTTCGATATCCGGTCAGACGAGCGGCTACAGAAGGAATTCGACCATATTGTAGCCGGTGTAGATGCGCTGTATCCGGGCGGAACATCGGCCGATAGCGAGACGGCGCAAGATGCTCAGCAGGAACCGCAGCAAAAGGCTGAGCCAGCGCCGATTGATGAGACCAACGGCATGACTCCTTCGGCGGACGCGAGCACGATCGCCAAAGCTGCCGCTGAAGTCAAGAAAACGCACTCCGACCTGCCCCTGATGATGACCGACCAGGTAGCGGGTTTTATCAGCTACTTTTCGGGACGCGGACGCGGAGTGTTTGAGCGTGCCTATGCCCGGTCAGGGCGCTATCACGACATGATCGTGGCCACGCTCAAACAGGAAGGCGTGCCGCAGGATCTGATTTATTTGGCACAGGCGGAATCCGGCTTCCATCCGCTGGCGGTATCGCGCGCCGGAGCGCGCGGAATCTGGCAATTCATGTCGGCACGCGGTCGCGGATACGGCCTGTACCACAACATGTGGGTCGATGACCGGCAGGATCCGGAGAAATCGACGCGTGCCGCAGCCCAACATCTCAAGGATCTGTACAACCAGTTTGGCGACTGGTATCTGGCGATGGCCGCCTACAACTCAGGCCCGGGAACGGTACAGGCCGCCGTGAAGCGCACCGGCTACGCCGATTTCTGGGAGCTTTACCGGCGCAACGTATTGCCGAAAGAGACGCGGAATTACGTTCCCATCATTCTGGCTGTGACCATCATGGCCAAGAATCCCTCGCAGTACGGGCTGGATAGCGTGGCCATGGAGCACCCTGATGATACCGACACGGTCACGATTGACTATCCCGTCGACCTGCGGCTGGTGGCGGAATGCGTGAACTCGACCGCCGCTGAGCTGCAGGATCTGAATCCCAACCTGCTGCGCCTGACTACTCCCCGCCAAGGCAAGTTCGCCATGCATTTGCCCGCCGGGACGAAGGACCAATACGAGACCGCAATCGCCGACGTGCCGCCCGACATGCGGCTCTGGTGGCGATACCACACGGTTCTGGCAGGCGATACGGTGGCATCGCTGGCCCGCACATATCGCGTAACCGCGAAATCGATCGAACAAACGAACCAACTCGACGGGACGGATCTCGAAGCCGGTGCCAAGCTGCTCATTCCGATTGCGCCGGGCAAGCATCCGCAGAGCGACAATGCGACTTATGCCCGCCGCATTACGCGCTACCGGGTTCATGCCGGCGACACGGTGGAAACTGTGGCTGAGAATTTCGGCATTTCGCCGCAGATGTTGCGCCGCTGGAATGGATTACGCGGAAACAGCCTGAGTGGACGCAAAGTTCTGGCTCTGCACCTGCCGATTACGCCTAACTCGGCTGATACCCAGGTCGCCACATCGCGCAGCAAGACGAAGCGGCCGGCCAGCGGCGCCGGACCGAAGACGGAGGAAGCCACGACGAAGCCTCCGGCGACGAAATCGGCGGAAATCGAACATTTGAAAATAGCCAAGAGCACGGTGAGAGGCGAAGAAGCGGGCGTCGTGCATCACAAGGTCAAGAGTGGCGAAACGCTCTATTCGATTGCCAATCTTTACAAAACCACCGTCGCCGCCCTCAAGCGCGATAACCGCAACGTCGGCGTCATCCGCCCGGGGATGATCCTAATCGTGCAAGTCGCCCGCTAAGTTCAGCGCCAGACCGTGCTTGCGGAATTCTGCAAATCGGGCGGCTACATCGTTACTGGCGAGCTCCTGGCAGCGGCGACCACCCACAGTCTTTGCCAGCATTTTCGGTAAGCAGGAACACTTTCGCATGGTCGCCGCGCGCTAGATCGATGACTGCGGTGACGTTCGACCACGGGATGCAGTCGTCACCCTCCACATACACCACCCAATCTCGCCGGCGTCCGAGTTCTTGTCGCAGCGCAAGATCCAGATCATCCCAGCTGACCTGCTTCGCGTTCACAAGCAGCTTGGGCTCGTGTCCTGGGCCCCCGTCTTCCAATCGCACGATCAATGGCTCGGTCCACGGGTCACTTTTCTTTGGCGTCTCACCCGGCTTGAGCAAATGCACCCATAGTCCCTTCGAGTGGTAGCCTAACCCGTTGTTCATTATCACAACGAACACCACGAAGGCAAAGAAAGGCCCCGCAAACAATCCGAAAGCGGGTAGGCCGCTAAACGGACGTCGCAGCGGCAGCCTCTGTGCCCACTGAAAATGCTGGCCGACCGTCACCGCGTCCGTAACGCGGGAAATCTGCTCGCGCGATCCGACCAGGCGCACGATCGGCAGGAATGTCAGCATATACACGCCAAGGACGACGCACACGACGCCAAGCGCTTTCAGAATGAATGCACCAGTCTCGTAGTTTTGGGTATACGCGGCTACCGCTAGGCGAGGACGGCCGGAGTTAAGACAGCTCGTATCGGAGAGCACCTCAAGATCAAGGTCATACACGCCCGGAGCCAGATCATTGGTGGGCAGGTAGTAGTAGCCGTCTGCTGCCGATTCATCCCTTTCCGCGACGACCTTGCGGTCTTGGAAAAGCGTCCATCTAGTCAGCAAGCGATACCGATCGCACGTCGGATTCATCCACCATTGGCCCGGATCGACGAGTATCCAGTACTGCGTTCGAAGGTTGAGCCGGAAGGGTCCGGTGTGGATATGGCCCTTGGCGAGTGAGACCGGCATGTCGACCGGACGCACTATGCGGGTGCTCATCCAGTGCTCGATTCCCGCATAACTTCCCACTCCGATTAGCAGAAGCCCCAAGCCAATTCTGACGGTAGCCGGTACCCGGATGTGCATACATCATTTAGACACCAACCACGGTTACGCTCGACATGCCCGAAGTCACCTATGGATTCCCGGCTTGGCACTCCTCGCAAAATATTGTGAGCCTGCTCACATCTTCCTGTTTTCCCAAGGCGTTACAATGCGCGGTTGTTGGCACTAAATCCGTTACGTCATCTCAATTCAACCAAGGAGACCCCATGAGAAAGATCTTTATTTTGTTGCTGGTCGTCGCAATGTTCGCCTCGCTCTCGCTGCCTGCTTTCGCGCAGGACGGTGGCGCCACGTACAAGGCAAAATGCGCCGCCTGCCACGGCGCGGATGGCGCAGGCAAGATTGGACCGGCCCTGAAAGGGACCAGCCTGAGCGCAGGCGACATCGTCGCTCTGCTGACCAAGGGCAACGATGCCAAGAAGGCGCCCCACAAAAAGGCGATCAGCGGCCTTTCCGACGCCGATGCGAAGGGCGTGGCTGATTATGTGAAGACCCTGAAGTAAGCTGCGCGATTTCTACCGGATCAGCCCTTGAGCTTAAGCTTGAGGGCTTCTTTATTGGCGGGACCTGATTGCCCAGGCAGAGCAGAATCTTTTTTCTCCGTCGTCATTTTCTTTGCTCCGTTGCTTGCAGCGGCCGGTTTGCGATTCTGCTTCCCTTTTTCTATCGTAGTGTGATAACAGCATAACGAGCAGGTTGTAGCCGCAGTCCTTGCAGAATGGCGGGAAGGTCGTGCTATAATCGCGCGCCGTTCCAGCAGAAGTCGCAGTGGTCTTTTAAATTCTCTCGTGCCCGCAGCCAGCCGCGCATGCGCTCTGGCCGCCAACAACGACGACATCAGGAGGAGCAATGAATTTCTACGATCCCACGCTCTACGGACGTGACGAAGAAGACGAATTCGGCGACAGCGGCGCGTATAACGAGTCGCTGGAAGAAGATTTCGAGGAAGAAGAGGAGGAAGAAGAATCCGGCATGCCGGCTCCGGAGGCGATAGAGCCTGAGCCGGTTATCGCTCCTCCAGCACCCAAGCCCGCGCCCCCCGCCCCGAGTGGCGGTGGTGGCAAGCCTAAAGCCAAAAAGAAAGCACCGGCCAAGAAAAAAGCCGCCAAGAAAAAACCAGCCAAGAAGGCTGCGAAGAAAAAACCAGCCAAGAAAGCCGCTAAAAAGAAACCGGCGAAGAAAGCTGCCAAGAAAAAAGGAAAAAAACGCCGTTAAGAGTCATGCTGGCCATTGGCTGCAAGACCGCCTCCGAGTCCACATAAAACCGCGTCCATAAGGGCGCGGTTTTTATCTTTGGATTTCGCTCTGAAGCGGCCGGTGCTTCGTTCAGAACGCCGGAGGCGCCCCTACGTTGCCGGGCACAGGATTCACCAGGCTCGCAATGCAGGTCTCACCGGTATGGCAGTTAACGTCAACCCGCAATACTAGCGTCGCCGCGCTATCGGGCGGAAATTCGATGGGATAGTGCGCGGATTTCAGCTTGTCCGACAATCGTTCGAGCTCATCCCTGCCGCTGGTAATTTCCGCCGACGTAACCTGCCCTGGTTTGAAAGTCACCAGAAACTGTCCGGATCCGGAGAGTTTGCCCTCGTTGGTTAGCTTTACCTCACGCGTGAGCCGCAGTTGCTCTGCGGGGGTTTTTGTCCACTCACCGTTCGGCAGACGGCGAATCTCCGTCAGTCCTGGTTCTTTGCCCGTCAATTTCTTGTAGCGCGCCCGGATCTCTTTCTGGCGCTGAAGCTCTTCGGTCACGGATGTCGGCGACGGACCCATGGTGAAGCTTGGAGTCGATGACACTGCCAGCGCCTGTTCGTATTGACGGGCGGCCTGCTGCGTCTTGCCTTCCTTCTCGTAAATCTCGCCAAGATGCTCGGCCACGACCTCATGTTCGCCCAGTAACCAGGCAGCGCGCACCAGTCCCTCTGCCCGCTTCGCGTCCCCCTGCTGGAAGTACACCCATCCAAGAGTGTCCCAGGTGAGCGAAAGTTGATAGGTCAGCTGCAGTCCGGTTCCAATTGTGGACGAGGATCCTGCTTCCTGACTCCGCTTTTCCAACTGGCCGATGGCTTTCTCTGCATACTGCTGTGCCATGTCGAGGCTGGCCTTGCTTTCTGCCAGAGCATATGCCACGTTGTTCAACATCATGGCGTCGTCGGATTTTTGTTCCACCGCTTGCCGAAAACTCGCGACCGCCTTGTCGTTCTGACTTGTCTTCAGATAGCTCTCCCCTAGCAAAAACTGCAAGCTGGAACTGTCGGGCGCTTTCTTCACCGCGGTTTCCAGGACCTGAACCGCATCGGCATATTTCTCTGCCTGATACAGCAATCCGCCCAGGGTCGTAGCGGCCGTGCGATTCTCCGGGTCTACCTTCAGCAGCTTTCGCCACTCTTCCATGGCTTCATCTTTTCTGTCGACCGAGCCAAAATACATTGCCATAGCCTGATAGGGGCGGGGATCGTCGGGGGAAATTTTCTCCTCTTTTCGGAATTCGTCGATGGCGTCAGTGATCATCCTCCGCAACGCCAGTGCTACCCCCAGGTTGAAGTGCGCTCCCTTGTAGTTGGGATCTTTTGCGATGATGCGCTCGTTCACTTCCTGCGCATGCTGAAAATCGCGCCGCTGGAGCGCATCCGCCCCTTCCTGGAAAAGACTTGCAAGATCAGCGGTGTCGGGTTCCTCGCCCTTCTTCTCGTCGGTATCCTTGTTCTCGCCCGCTTCCGTATTGGGGTTTCTGGCGAGCATTGGCGGACCCGTCTTTTCGATCTTCATGAGGTTGTATTCATCGTCGTAGATCTGTTCCCCGAACCTGCGAAAGTCTTCCCACTCGCTCAGTTGTATTTCGGTTTTCTTGATGGTCAGCACGCGGGTGGTGGTCATGACGCCATTGTCGATGTTGGTGTGTGAGTCGTAGTCTGCGAAAGGTTCGACCAGTCGCACCGCCATCGGAGGGTCTACGTGATAGCCATCGGGAAGCTCCACCCGCGATCGGTACGAAATCTGACCCAGTGCACCGAGCGGAAATGGTTCCAGCGGCTTCTTTTCCTTTACTCCCTTTACGCTCTCAATGCCCATCGGCGGCAGCGGTGCATTCGTCTCATGGCTGTCCCAGCCGGCGAAGCTCTTGCGCTCATAGTCGTAGGAAATATCAAAAGTCTTCTCCAGGGCATCGGGCGAAGTTACTTTGACATTGCTGACCTCGCCCCCTAAGTTCATTGCGGACGACATCCGCTGCAACAGTTCCCGCCACTGTGATTCCGGCAATCGCCGGAAGGCCGCGCGGAGCAGAACTTCCGTATCGCCTTCATAGCTGAGTTCGGCATGGCCTGTGAACGTGCCTCCCGAATTCAATTTCCCCTGCATGGAAAATTCCTGTCGCTGCGGCGTCGGCGGATTCTCCGGTGTTGTCATCAGCTTGGGCGCTTGATCGGTGGGGATTACCAGAGCCTGTTTGTCCCGCAAGTTCCGCAGAATGAGTCCGTAGGGTGCGACTTCCGGCGTCGTGTCGAGCCAGGTGTAGGATCCCTTAGCCGGAACGACCGTGATCATGTGGTTGAACTGTGCGGGCGAGGGCACTTCCGGATCGAGCTTCCGGCTGCTGTGAATAAGTACAGCCCAGGCGTCGATGCCCTC
>JASHOT010000163.1 GCA_030040965.1 Candidatus Sulfotelmatobacter sp.
AACGTTTCCGTGGTCGACCTGGTGGTCTGGGTTGAAAAGAAGACGACGAAAGAAGAAGTGAATGCCGCATTGAAAAAGGCTACCGAGTCCGGACCGCTCAAGGGCTATCTCGGTTACGAAGAGCATGAACTGGTTTCGTCCGATTACAAAGGCGACAGCCGTTCGTCGATCGTCGATGCGCCCTGTACCATGGTGGTCGGCGGAAATTGCGTGAAGGTGATCTCCTGGTACGACAACGAGTGGGGATACTCCTGCCGCGTACGTGACCTGATCAACTATCTCAGCAGCAAGGGCCTGTAAGACTAAGCTTGTGTGGCGCGGACACTCTTGTCCGCGCCGCCGGCAGCATCGATGCAGATCACGCGGGCAGGAGTGCCCGCGCCACATCACATCAAGGACTCCAGCCATGTCCAAGCTTTCGATTCGCGATCTCCCGCTCAGTGGCAACCGTGTCTTCATGCGTGTCGATTTCAACGTCCCGCTCGATGACGGCCGCGTCATGGACGATACCCGCATCCGCGAGACTCTGCCTACCATCGAATATGCGCTCCGCCACGGAGCACGGCTCATCCTCGCGTCGCATCTCGGCCGTCCCAAGGGTAAGCCGAATCCCAAGATGAGCCTCAAGCCGGTCGCCGAGCGCTTGCGCATGTTGCTCGATAAAGAACTGGCCCGCGGCGAGAACGTCGGCTTCTCGCCGGAATGTGTTGGGCCGGAAGCGGAAGAAGTCGCCACCCAGCTCGAAAAAGGGCAAACGCTTCTGCTGGAAAATCTCCGTTACCACGCCGAAGAAGAAGCCAACGATCCCAATTTCGCCAAGCAGCTTTCCAAGCTCGCCGAATATTACGTGAATGACGCTTTCGGCTCCGCGCACCGTGCCCACGCTTCCACCGAAGGCATCACACACTTTATGAAGCAATGTGCTGCCGGCCTGCTGATGGAAAAGGAACTCAAATATCTGGGTAAGGCGCTCGAGCATCCCGAGGAGCCGTTCGTCGCCATTCTTGGAGGAGCCAAAGTCAGCGACAAGATCGGCGTCATCCAGAATTTGATGACCAAGGTTAGTGCGCTCATCATCGGCGGCGGCATGGCTTACACCTTCCTCAAAGCCCAGGGACAGGAGATCGGCAAATCACTGGTCGAGCCCGACAAAATCGACCTTGCAAAGCAACTCCTCGCGGAAGCCAAACAACGCAACCTGAAATTCCTGCTGCCGGTCGATCATGTGGTGGCGTCGAAACCCGAAGCCAACGCGGTGATTCAGCAGATCGGCGAAGGCCAGCCGATTCCGGCCGACAAGATGGCGCTCGACATCGGACCGAAAACCATCGAACTGTTCAGCGAAGAGATTTCCGATGCGCGCACCATTGTGTGGAACGGCCCGATGGGCGTCTTCGAGGTTCCCGGATTTTCCAAGGGCACATTCAAGGTCGCGCATGCGGTCGCTGACAACGGCGGCGCGATTTCGATCGTCGGCGGAGGCGATTCAGTGGCCGCCGTTCACGCCGCAAACGTCGCCGACAAGATCACGCACATCTCGACCGGCGGCGGCGCGTCGCTGGAATTTCTGGAAGGCAAAAAGCTGCCGGGCGTCGAAGCGTTGACGGAAAAAAAATAGTACCCAGTACGAGCGCCATCTTTTATTGTCATCTTGAGTGAAGGACCTATGGGATTTGCGCGCTGCGACAAAATGCACAGGTCCTTCGTCGGGCAAAGTTCGCCCTCCTCAGGATGACAAAGATTTTGACTCTGACCATGCGTGTCATCCTCGGTAAAGAAAAAACCATCGAGATTCACGGCCCGGCCGACCTCACGAAAGAGACGACCGACGCGATCGTCAACGCCGCCAACTCAACCTTGCTCGGCGGAGGTGGCGTGGATGGCGCGATCCACCACGCCGGCGGCCCTGTGATTCTCGAAGAATGCCGCGCGATCGTGGGCAAGATTGGCCGCCTCGCAGCCGGAAACGCGGTCATCACCACCGGGGGAAATCTTCCGGCTAAATTCGTGATCCACACGGTCGGGCCGATCTACCGCGACGGCAATCATCGCGAGAATGAAACCCTGGCCAGTTGCCACCGGGAGTCGATCCGCGTCGCTGACGAACGCGAACTCCGCTCCATCGCTTTTCCTGCAATTTCCACTGGCGCTTATGGATATCCAGTCACGGAAGCCGCTCCGGTGGCGATTACCGCGGTCATCGAGGCTCTCGGCGAGGCCAGGCACGTGAACCTTTGCCGCTTCGTCCTCTTCGACGTCTCTACTGCGCGCGCCTTCGAACGCGCGGCGCAGAAACTAAGCAGCTCGAATTCCTCGCTTCAAATTCATGTCCAATCCTAGAAAAGAGCACTCATGCGAAAAAAACTGATGGCTGCCAACTGGAAGATGTACAAAACTCCTGACCAGACCCGCGACTTCTTCCGCAACTTCCTGCCACTCGTCTCCGGTCAGACGCGCGATGAAATCGTCGTCTGCCCGCCATTTCTTGATCTTCCCGCAGCCATCGAGTCGGCGAAAGGATCGAATGTCGCCATCGGCGCACAGAACGTTCACTGGAAAGAAGAAGGCGCGTTCACCGGAGAAACTTCTGCCGCGCAACTGCTCGCCATTGGCGTGACCCACGTCGTTGTCGGCCACTCCGAGCGCCGGCAATATTTCGGCGAAACCGACGACACGGTCAACCTTCGCCTGAAAACCGCTCTGGAAGCCGGATTGACGCCAATCTGCTGCGTGGGCGAGGTGCTCGAAGAACGCGAAGCGGGCATGACCGACGATGTTCTGCGCCGCCAGTGCGTGCGCGCCTTTCATGCCATCTCGGCGAAGAAAGCGGCGAAGTTGGTCGTGGCCTACGAGCCGGTGTGGGCCATCGGCACAGGAAAAACGGCGACCCCGGAGATCGCGGCCGAGGCGCATGCGGTCATCCGCTACGAAGCCGGCAAGATTTTCGGTGAAGAATTTGCCGCACAACTGCGCATTCTCTACGGCGGATCGGTCAAGCCGGAAAATGCCTCGGCCCTGATGGCGCAGGAAGAAATCGACGGCGCTCTCGTCGGCGGCGCTTCGCTCGATCCGAAATCCCTTGCCGCGATCGTGAAGTACTAAACCGCATGCTGTGTTGACCATCAGGATCGCAAGCACAAGCGCAAATTTGGCGCAGCAATAAAATATGAAAACGATGGTACGGCGCCGACGCCTACGCAGACCTGTGCAGTTGCGAACAACCATCGCAGCGAAGCTCACGGCTGTGCTTTTGTGTACACAGCTTCTTTCTGCCGCTGACATGAGTCCACAAAGTTGGAATGCTACAGAAAAGAAGCACGTGGAAGGGTTGCAGATGAATCCCTTTCCTCCGCGTGCGAGAGCGATTCAGGGCAAATCCGCCATCATTTCCGACACAGGTTCGCCCATCGCGGTGTACGCGGGCATCGTCGCTCTGAAGAATGGTGGAAGCGCCGCCGACGCCGCGGCGACCGTGGCACTCACCGAGATTGCCACTCAACTCGGGTCCTTCATTTCCTATGCGGGCATTTTGCGACTCGTCTACTTTGACGCCAAGTCCGGCAATGTCTATTCGCTCGGGGCTGGCTGGAACTCCTATCGCGGCGAGAGCGATCCCAAGAGTATTCCTTCGTCTCAATCGGGATTGCCGGGGCCTTCGCCGAATCCCGAAACCAGTTCCGGCTCTGAGGGACGTAAGACGCTGGTTCCTGGCTTCATGGCGGGCATTGAAGCCATGCACAAACGGTTCGGCAAGCTGCCGTTTGCGCAGCTATTTCAGCCGGCCATCTGGTATGCCGACAATGGCATACCTGTAACGCATTTATTGGCGCCTTATTTTTCCGTGTTTGGAAAGTTCCTGGCGCGAACTCCCGAAGGCAGACAGTTCATAAGTCAGGCCGGCAACGAACATCCCCAAGTCGGAGATCGGTTCGTCCAGGCCGCTTTGGCCCAAACCCTGCGCGGCGTGGCGAAAGACGGCGCACAGTATATGTATACCGGCGCTTGGGGACAGCAGTTCGTCGCTGCGGTGCAGAAAAACGGCGGCAAGGTAACGGTGGCGGACATGGCTGCCTATGAGCCGACCTGGGAAGAGCCCATGGCAACGACCTTCGGTGAACATCGCGTGTTCGCGCCAGGAGGTGAGAATGACGGCGGCAAAGCCGTTCTGGAAGCGCTGAACTTTGCCGAAGAGATGAACTTAGGCCAGGCGCAACCTTACTGGAAGGATCCGCAGGTTTTCAGCTGGCTTTCAAGAATTCTGCAATTCGCTGCCGTCGGAGCTTATGTCACTCCGGAGGTGGCAGCATTTCAGCGCGAACATAAGCTGAGTTTCTCAGTGGCGGATCGCGTAAGCAAGGAATACGCAAAAGTTATGCTCCCGCTGTTGGAGCAGAACCAGCCATCTGTCCCGTCGACCGACTCCCATCACAGTGCAGGCGTTGTAGTGGTCGACCGCTGGGGAAATCTAGCTGCCCTGGTGCACACATTGAACGCAGCGCCTTGGGGGACGACGGGAATCGTCGTTGGTGGAGTACCACTATCGGATGCCGCGGGGCTTCAACAGAGCCGGCTAGCCCAAGTCAAACCGGGCGATCGTGTCCCAGATGACATGGCTCCTGTAATTGTCATGAAAGCGAACAAACCAGTCTTGGCTGTGGCGACGGTTGGCGCTTCGCTGGTCCCGGAAACTGTGCGGATCATTCTCGGAGCCTTGGGTAACCACGCCGATCCGAACATTCTTCTCTCTACCCCGCCATTGCTTTACAACTACGCGCCACCTGAATCAGGTGAGTCCTACATATGGAAGAAGCAGCTTGTACCCGATGGCGCCTATGATTCTGATTTCCTCAGGCAATTGCAAGCTCTCGGCGTCAAGATGCAACAAGAAAAGAGACAACAAGTGCTCGCCCTCAGAGGTACGGCGGCATTCGTTGTCTTTGACCAGACCGGCGGTACGCTGCACAGTGCTGAGGATCCGAACGTGATAGATTTCGGCGACGCTTATTAACCACTTTGATTGCGAGCGCCCACTGGACTGTCCACTTCTTGATCCGCCTCGTGCTCCATCGCTCGTCAGTGCCCCGAGTCACAGGTCCTGTCTTCAGTGATTGGGCGCACTTAAGGCAAATCCGAGCCTCCATATAATTCGACAGCACAGTCCGCGGAAGTGGGCTCCCTCATGTTCAGGCATTCCCTTTCTGCGAGGAGGTTCGTATGCCGCTCTCCAAGCTTCGCGATTTCCTCGATTCCCACTCCATCAAATATCTCGTCATCTCTCACTCCGTTGCTTACACGGCCCAGGGTATCGCCGCACTGGTCCACCTTTCGGGCAAAAAACTGGCGAAAACGGTAATTGTCAAAATCGATGGCATCCTCGCCATGGCGGTCGTTCCCGCGTCGGAGCATGTCAATCTCGATCTATTGCAAAAACTGACCGGCGCACGGATGGTAGTAATCGCCTCGGAACGCGAGTTTCGCGATGCCTTTTCCGATTGCGAAACCGGAGCCATGCCGCCCTTTGGCAATCTTTACGATATGGCCGTCTATGCCGATGAGAGCCTCGCCACTGCGGAGGAAATCACCTTCAGCGCGGGCAGTCACCGCGAACTGGTGCGCCTGGCGTGGGAGGATTTGGTCCGGCTGGTAAATCCGACGATCGCGCCGCTGGCTTACCATGCGGTGCACGTTGCCGCATAGATGCCGCGGCAGTACAGATTGGTCTGCCAACGTGCAGGTCTGCAAATTACTACGGGGCGGCTCGCCGTTGCGGCGCGCGATATCCCAGCTGCATCGAGATATGCCGGGCCGCGTCTTTCAGCGCCTCAAGAATGCGCGGCATGGTGTGGGCGCTGACCTGCAAGATTGTGCCGCTCAACCCAACGCTGGCTTCGATTTCTCCCCGCTGATTGAAAACCGGCGCGCCCACGCATCGCGCTCCCAGATTGTTTTCTTCATCGTCGACGGAGTAGCCCTGCGCCCGCACTTTCTCGAGTTCCTTAAGCAGTCGAGGCAGCGTCGTAATCGTCTTCGCGGTGCGCTTTTCCATGCCGCGCTCGGCCAGAATCTTTTCCAGACGCTCCTGCGGAATGTGTGCCACCAGCGCCTTGCCCACGCTCGTCGCATGCACTCGCATGCGGCGCCCCACCCAGGTGTCCATTTTGATGAAGCCCTGGGGCTCGACTTTTTCGATATAGACGGCGTCGGGGCCATCCAGGATGGCGAGGTGACAGGTAAGGTTGGTCTTCTCCATCAAATGGCGCATGACCGGCAGGGCCACTTCGCGCACATCCAGACCGCTCAGCGCGCCCCGACTCAGGCTCAAAATTTTCAAACCGACTCGATATTTTCCATTGTCCGCATCCCGGTTCAGGTATCCCTGAGTCTCCAGCGTGCGCAGGATATAACTCGCGGAGCTCTTCGGAATCTGCAATTTGCGGCTGATTTCAGCGTTCGAAAGACCCTCGGGCTCGTGCGCCACAGCCTCGAGCATGGCGAGCGCGCGTTCGACGGCAACGGACGGAGATTCATCGCGGGAAGACATGCCGAATCGTTATCGTAACAAAAACCCGTAGGCGGACAACAAAATGAATGTACGTTCGTAATATTGAACAACAATCTTGACGCCATTTTACTGCTCAACTATCCTCGGCCTGTATTATGAATATGTGTTCATTATATTGAACACACATGGAAAAGGATGACACGCATGTCGGCCCTGCTCGCTACGCCTGAATTCACACGACTTCTCAATCCCGTCAACCGTCCGCCCAAGGGATTTGACCCTTCCCGCGACCTGCCGGAAGGTTTTCTGGAGTTCTTCCTGCCGCTCCATCGCGACTTTACCCCACGCCAGCAGAGGCTCGTATTGCAGCGCGCCGAGGTCTTGCAACGATCGCTTGAAGGCGAGAAGCCCACGCATCGCTTTCCATCCGACGTGGTGCGCAATGGCTGGAGAATTCAACTTCCCGAGTGGTGCCAGGACCAGCGCAATCAGATGACCGGGCCGGCCGACGACGCCGAGCTTTGTGTGAAGATGCTCAACTCCGGCGCTCCCGGCGTCATGCTCGATCTCGAAGACTCCTGCGTCAACGAGTGGACGCATCAGCAGACGGCCATCGCCAACATTCTCGCGTGTTTGCGCGGCGAGCTTACTTATTACGATAAGAAGCGCCAGCGCACCGTCGTGATTCAACCCAGCACGACTGTTATCTTCACGCGTCCGCGCGGGCTGCACATTCATCAGGCCGGTCTGGTTCCCGGCGAACTCACCTCCGCGTCGCTCTACGACGTTGCGCGCATTTTCTACAGCATCGATCCCGCACAGCTGCGGCACCCGTTCTCGATCTACATTCCGAAATCCGAATCGGCCGAAGAAGCGCTCTGGTGGCGTGATCTGTTCCAGACGCTCGCCCGCCAGCGCGGCCTGCCCCACGACTACGTCAAGTGCATGGCGCTGGTCGAGGCACACCCGCTCGCGTTTCAGATGGAGGAGTTCGCCTACAATCTGCGCGATCACCTCGTCGGGCTCGATCTTGGCCGCTGGGACTACATGGCAAGCCTCATCCATTTCAATCTCGATGATCCCGACTGGGTGCTGCCCGACCGCAACACCATCCCGCATGACGTTCCGTTCTTCCAGAATCTGCGCGAGCTTATGCCCGAGATCTGTCATCATCGCGGCATTCTCGCCATCGGTGGCATGACCGCGCTCTATCCCAGCCGCGAGGATGCCGACCTGAATGCACGGGCTCTAGCGGTTCTGGAAAAAGACAAGAAGAATGAAGCTGACGCCCTGATGGACGGCGCCTGGACGGGACACCCCGATCAGAATGCAATCGCGGTCGCGCAGTTTCCCTATCCGAATCAGCTGCACGCGCGCCCGAAGAGCAACAGTCGCTATCCCGATCTCAGGCCGATTCCCACCGGCATCGGCGAACGCACGCTGAAAGGTACGCGCGCCGCGGTGCGCACCGTCATCCGCTACCGCCATGGCGTGCTCAGCGGAAACGGCGCCAGCCTTCTCGACGGCTACATGGAAGATCTCGCCACTGACCGCATTTATCGCCTGATGATCGCGCAGCGCGTGATGCACCGCGAGTTCGTTACCATCCGCGATGAAAACGGGCACACCGTGAAACACACGCCGGAACTGATCACGCAGTTGTTCGACGAAGAGCTCGAACGCCTGCTGCGCGAGTTGCCGAAAGACGCTCCCGCAGAAGAAGCCGAGCGCTTCCGCCGCGCCCGTCAGATCAGCGAAGCCATGATCGTCAATGGAGAATTCGATCCGGTCTAGAAAAGTTCTCAGAGAACCACAGGTTCAAAAAATTTACAAGGTAGGAGAAAGTACATGCCGGGCAACGGAAACAAACAAACCGCAACTCACCCTGAACTCAACCAGCAAGAACGCACCACGCAGTACGCTCTCGCCCAGGCAGTCATCGCCCACGATTGGGCCACCAATCCGCGCTGGAAAGGCATTGAACGGACTTACACGCCGGAAGAGGTGCTCCGTCTGCGCGGCTCAATTCACATTGAGCACACGCTGGCCCGCATGGGCGCGGAGCGCCTATGGGATCTGCTCCACACTGATTCCTACGTCAACGCGCTCGGCGCGGTGACTGGCAATCAGGCCGTGCAGCAGGTGCAGGCCGGACTCAAAGCGATTTATGTCAGCGGATGGCAGGTCGCGGCCGACGCCAACAACACGGGTATGATGTATCCCGACCAGAGTCTCTATCCGGCCGACAGCGTTCCGAATCTCTGCCGGCGCATCAACAATGCGCTGCAGCGCGCCGATCAACTTCACCACGCGGAAGGAAAAGTGGCGCCCAGCGAGACCTGGTTCGCTCCCCTCGTGGCCGACGCCGAAGCCGGATTCGGAGGCACGCTGAACGCTTTCGAGCTAATGAAGGGAATGATTGACGCGGGTGCGGCCTGCGTTCACTTCGAAGACCAGCTTTCGTCGGCTAAGAAATGTGGACATCTCGGCGGCAAGGTTCTCGTGCCGACCAGCGAAGCGATTCAGAAGTTGGTCGCGGCGCGCTTCGCGGCCGACGTCATGGGCGTACCCACGCTTGTCATGTCGCGCACCGACGCCGACAGCGCTTACTTGCTCACCAGCGACATCGATCCGCGCGATCGCGTCTTCTGCACCGGGAAACGTACCTCGGAAGGTTTCTTCCGCATCGAGGGCGGAATTAACTCGGCCATCGCCCGCGGCCTCGCCTACGCTCCGTACTCCGACTTAATCTGGTGCGAAACGTCGCATCCCGATCTCGAAGAAGCGCGGGAGTTCGCCGACGCCATTCACACCAAATATCCGGGCAAGATGCTGGCCTACAACTGCTCGCCCAGCTTCAACTGGCGCAAGAAACTCGACGAAGCCACCATCGCGAAGTTCCAGCCCGAGCTCGCCAGGATGGGATACAAGTTCCAGTTCGTCACGCTCGCCGGTTTCCACGCGCTCAATCTCAGCATGTTCGAACTGGCGCGCGGATATAAGCAGA
Organism: Candidatus Sulfotelmatobacter sp.; assembly: GCA_030040965.1. Lineage (GTDB taxonomy): Bacteria > Acidobacteriota > Terriglobia > Terriglobales > Acidobacteriaceae > Sulfotelmatobacter. The sequence continues at coordinate 9,510 of JASHOT010000163.1, forward strand.
CCGGAATGACGGCGTACTCGCGCCTGCAGGAAAAGGAATTCAGCCGCGAGACGCAATACGGATACGAAGCCGTGAAACATCAACGCTTCGTGGGCACCGGATATTTCGATCAGGTGCAGCAGGTGATCACGGCTGGACTGGCGTCAACGATCGCACTTGCGGAATCGACCGAAGCTGAGCAGTTCTCCGAGCGCAAGCCACTGGTCCACCCGGAACACGGTCCGGATGCGGCCTGCCAGCCGATTCTCGGCGACTGCCCGCACGTGCCTATCACGATTGATACGGCTAGCACGGGATCGGAGGAGATGCTGCTGCCGTCTGGGGATTAAACGATCGCAAACACGATCGCGAAATAACGAAGGGCCGGTCTAAAACGAGATCGGCCCTTTTCATTCTTGAAGGCGCGATCAAATCGGACACCCATCGTCACGAATGCCGGGCGTCATTCGAAAGCTGCTCGTGCGCTTCCGACCCGCGCTTCACTGCAGGCCGAAGGCGTAGACATTGCCATCGTCCGACCCGATATAGACCACTCCGTCTGCAACCGCGGGCGAGGATCCGACATTGTTCAGGGTGGCGTAGCTCCACAACTCAGCCCCGGTCTTCGCGCTCAACGCGTGTATATAGCCGTCGCCCCAGCCGAAATAAACCACGCCATTTGCCAATGCAGGCGAAGAGGAAGTCCCTGCAAAGCCATTCGTATAGCTCCACAGCTCGCCGCCGGTGGTGGCGTCTAGCGCGTACGCGTAGCCGCCCGACCCGCTAATATAAACCACGCCATTAGCTACGGCGGGCGAGGAAACCACGCCCCCATTGCCGGCGGTTTGGTAGCTCCAGAGCAGAGCGCCGGTGCTGGCGTCTAGCGCATACTCCGAGCCGTCAGCCGTGTCCCCGACATAAACCACCCCATTCGCCACGGCAGGTTAGGTATTCGCATAAGCGTCGAGGACGTAGCTCCACAGCAGGGTGCCGTTGCTGGCGTTCAGCGCATACACTCTGTTGTCGGGATAGTTGGAGCCAATATAAACCGCGCCATTCGATACGGCGGGCGAGGAAGCACCCTCCGGGCCGCCGGTCATGTAGCTCCACAACAGGGCGCCGGTGCCCGCGTCCAGCGCGTACACATTGTCGTCAGACGACGCGATGTAAAGCACCCCATTTACTACGGTAGGTGAAGAACCCACATAGCCGCCGGTGGCGTAGCTCCACAGCTTACGTCCAGTCTTGGCGTTGAATCGCGGGAGCCGACATAAACCACCCCCTTCGCTACGGCGGGCGATGACCACACCTGATTACCGGTTCTGTAGCTCCACAGCTTGGCACCGGTGCTCGCATTGAGGGCGTACAGGCTGTCGCCCTCCGATCCGACATACACCACCCCATCCGCCAGAGCGGGCGAGGAATGCACTGCGCCACCGGTGGAATAGCTCCACAGCAAGGCAAGACTCCTGACACTGTCAACGCCAAGCACGGTCTCACACGGGTTCCAGCGTCGCATGTCTTGCGTGTGGAACTCGGTCCAGTTCACCGAGGCCGGGCAGGTTACTTTCTGACCCCATGCCACGGCTACGAAACACACAAATAAAATCAAGGCCGCAATGCTGATTCGCTTCATGGACAAACCTCCAAAGACGAACTTGTGTGATGGAATTACGATTCCCAGGGTTCGGCCCGTCCGCCTCAGGGGAGTGGTTGCACTCACGACTGGCGGGGCCGGCTCTTCGAAGAGGCGGAACCTGTTCATCAGATATTAACGAGCGTGCATTGTCGGTGACTGCAAACACATCGCGGTGTGCGGATGATGCGGCCGCGGAACCGGATATCGACCGCTATACAACAGCCGCTGCGAGCGATTCAGCCGCAGCAATTGGTCGAGAATGGCTTTCCAATCCCCGCGAACTGATCGTCCGCAGCAATATTTCCAAAAAGCGCTCGACTTCCTGCTCGGTATTAAACCGTCCCAGACTCAACCGCAGCAGACCGCGCGCGCGCTCTGCGTCATAGCCCATCGCGAGCAGCACGGGCGACGGCTCGCCCGCATGATGGGCGCTGCACGCACTTCCCGCTGAAACGGCAACCCCGGCCGCGTCGAGCGCCGAAATCATCCGCCCGCACCTATGCTCCTGGCCGCGAAATCCGAAACTGAGATGCCCGGGCAAACGATGCAGCGGATGTCCGAAAATGTAGAAGTTCGGAAACTGCCGTGCGAGTTCGCGCACAATGTGCTCGCGATATTTCGCCAGCCGGGCCGATTCGCTCTCCAATTCCCGCCGCGCGATTTCCGCCGCCGCGCCGAAACCGGCAATGCCCGCGACATTTTCCGTCGCCGAGCGCAGGCCACGCTCCTGCCCGCCTCCAAAAATAATGGGCGAAAGCTTCACGCCTTTGCGTACATACAGAGCGCCAACTCCCTTCGGCCCGTGCAGCTTGTGCGCCGAAAGCGAAAGCAGATCGACATGCAACCGATTCACGTCGAGCGGAATTTTCCCGCCCGCCTGCACCGCATCGCTATGAAACAACACCCCGTGAAGTTTAGTGAGATAAGCCAGTTCTTCGATTGGCTCGATCGTTCCCACAACGTTGTTCGCGGTCATAATCGAAACCAGCGTTACGTTTGATTGCAGCTCGCGCAGCAGGCTCTCCGTGCGGACAACTCCCGCGGCGTCAACCGGCAGATGCGTAATCTTCGTCCCTTGCTGGCCAAGAAAACGGCAGGTCTCAAGAATGGCCGCATGTTCGATCGCGGTGGTGACAATGTGTGCCGGCATGCCGCTTGCGCGTACCGCGCCGATCAGCGCCAGATTGTCGGCTTCGGTGCCGCTGGCGGTGAAGACGATTTCTTCTGCTTCAGCACCAATCAGGGCTGCGATTTGTGCCCGCGCCTTCTCCACCGCCTCACGTGCGACTCGCCCTTCGTGATGCAGGCTCGACGGGTTGCCGAACGCGCCGCCGAAAAATGGAGCCATGGTATGGAGCACCCGCGCATCGAGCGGTGTGGTGGCGGAATGATCGAAGTAGATTCGCGAATTCATCGGTTTCTCTTTCTCAGCTGCTTGCCTCAGCCTGGCTGCGCCGGTTCTTCTTGCGGATTGCGCGCCTAAAAACACGAATGCCTCATCCGGGATTGAAGGGGATGAGGCCATGCTCACCGCCATCTCATGTCCCCCGCGAACCGGGCGGGAATTGGCACCAGGCGATCAGGCTGTCTTCTCTGATCCGGTTGTCGTGGCTTCTGCGGGCCCGTTACCCTCAGCCACTCTGCATGAGATACGGCATCGTTCCGGCATGACCACAGGAACACGATGCCGGAACAGATTGACAATAAGGGCGAAACCGCGTCGCGTCAAGATGGAAGTGCGTAGCCGGAATCACGGATGAACGTGATTCATGTCACGTTCGCTGCTGAATCTGCATTAAACCTGTTCCGTGGCGCCCGACGCGGCTTTGCTATAATAAAGTGCTTTCGGATTCACGTGGTTCAGGCCATTGCGGAAGTGGTGGAACTGGCAGACACACCATCTTGAGGGGGTGGCGCCGAAAGGCGTGGGGGTTCAAATCCCCCCTTCCGCACCATTGATCTTTACGGATCAGAAGATCGACTCCGAGAGCATCCCGGTAGGACAACAGCAAACTTATGATTTATCTCGTAACTGCGGTTCATATCATCGTTTGTTTTTTCATCATTGTGGTGGTGCTGCTGCAAAGCGGCAATGCCGGCGACATCTCGGCCGCATTCGGCGGACAAGGCAG
>JASHOT010000164.1 GCA_030040965.1 Candidatus Sulfotelmatobacter sp.
CCGTCTGCCGCGACGATGGTCGATCCCAGCAGCCCACCCGACACATCCGAGACACCCGTCAATAACGGAGCCTCTTCCGTCCAGGTATTAGTGGCAGGAACATATTTCTCGACGTTGGTTAGCCGGAGGGTCGATCCGTTTCCACCGATCACATAAATCGAAGTGCCATCCACTACCGCGGCCGTTTCCCCGCGCGCCGTCGGCATCGCGGCTCCCGTGGTCCACGAGTTCGTCTTCGGATTGTAGATTTGCACCAGGTTCGACGGCGTCCCGCTGGAGCCTTCGTAGCCGCCAATCACATACAGCAGCCCGCCCACCACCGCGCCGGCCGCATCCTGCACGGGGGTCGGAATGACGGCCGCCGTTGTCCAGGTATTCGTTGACGGGTTGTACACCTGATTGTTGCTCACAGGAGTCCCGCCCTGCGACTCGACGCCTGAGACCACGTAAATCTTGCCGCTGATGGCACCGGCTGCCGGGCCTGTTACCGCAACCGGCATCGCCGCGCCGCTCGCCCACGAGTTGTGCACCGTGTATTTCTTCGTGCTCGTCAGCGTGGTTGATCCCGTCGTCACCGTGACGTAGCCGTCGGTGGCACCGGTCGGCACCGTCGCCGTGATGTACGTCGTCCCCGACAACTTCACCGTTGTCGCCTGCACTCCGTTGAACTTCACCACCGACGACGAACTGAATCCCTGCCCGAGAATTCCGACCTCCGATCCCACTTTGCCGCTTGTGCTTTGCAGTATCACGAACGGCGCAATGTCGAGATCGAGGTTGAAGAAAGTCCCGCTGCCGTGCGCCCCCCCGCTGTTGGTTAGCCCGTAGAGCTTCCCGTCGGTTCCCTGGGTCAGGGATCCCTCTGGATTACAGCCGGTCGCGCTGGCAAAGTTGTAGACAACGGTGAAAACGCCAGCTTCGGTAACCTTGAACAGCGTCCCGCAGTCGTTCGGGCCGCCGCTATTGGTCTCCGTACATGTTTCCGTCCGTTGCCAGCGTGAGCCCGCCGGGTCCGCTTCCATCCGTGGCCGCGGTGAAACTTTGCAGCAAGGCGAACGTCCCCGACGACGTTACCTTGAAAAGCGTGCCAGCTCCGTTCGCGCCTCCGGCGTACGGAGTACCGAAGAAAAGCCCGTTCGGCGCCTCCACCATGCCCCAGGCCGCATCGGCTCCGTCGCTGGAATTGCCTGCGAAGTTGTGTAGCACGGTTACCGTTCCCGACGGCGTCACCTTGAACAGCGTTCCCGTGCCGTTGGCCCCACCCAGGTTCAGACCGCCGTAGAAGTTCCCGTCGCTTCCCAACGTGAGCTGGCCACCCTGGTAGCCGTCCGCAGAGGTGAACGTTTGCAGCGTCGTCAGCTTTCCCGCCGATGTAACTTCGTAAAAGGTTTCCGGACCCGGGGTCATCCCATAGAAGTTTCCGTTGCTTCCAACCACCAGAGCGTTAACCGGATTCTCTCCGTCGCCGCTATTGGTGAAGTTGTGCAGCGGCGTGAAGGTTCCATTCGTCGTTACCTTGAACGTGACGCCGTCTCCAGATGTGCCGCCGGATATTGCGTCGCCGTACAGCTGCCCGTCACTGGGGCCAAGCGTCAAGCCGCCGGACTCTTGTGAGCCGTTGGTTCCGTCAAAGCTGAGGATGATTGAGACGGCACCGCTAGTGGGCGAGACGTTAAACACCGTCCCCAGACTCGAAGTTCCCCCCGCCCGCGACTCGGCATAGAAGTTCCCGTCGCGAGCTTGCGCCAGGCGACCTGAGTTGAAGTTCGTCGGATCACCAGCGCTACCGTTGAAATCGTGCAGGTCGGTATAGGTTTGCGCTGGAGCTGAAACGGCGGTGGCAACAAGTACGACCGCGATAACAGAAGCGACGAAGAAATGGGCAAGGTGGCTTCTAGACATCGAATTCCTCCTGAACTGTTTGATTCCAAACGTTTTGCCTTGCCCGGAATTGGCCCGTATTTCCTATGCGAAATGCCCATTCGTGGGGGACGAACGCTCCGCAAATCGCGCTATACTATGCGCGCCCTGCCCCCAACGGGCAAGAGACATGTCGTGCCTTTTCGTGCCACGACGTGCCATTTCCCCTTATGGCAGTTCATCCCGACCCGCTCTCGGGAAAGCGTCTGGATTCGTGGAAGGAAATTGCCGCCTTCTTCGGACGCGCCGAGCGCACGGTCAAACGATGGGAGATTGAGCGCGGACTGCCCGTGCATCGCATGCCGGGCGGCGGGCGCAGCGCTGTCTTCGCTTACACCGCGGAGTTGTCGGAATGGCTGAAGGGACGTGCTGAGGAATTAGAGAACGACGATGCCGGGTCCGGGGAAGCCGACGTTCAGAGAGACGTTCAGGCGCCGCCGGCCACATCCGCCCCGGCCGTAACCTTCGACAGGCGGCCATTGTCGCGCCTGGCCGCCTGGCTGGTACCGCTCGTGCTCGCCGCCGGCTTCATCATCTTTCTCTGGGCCGGTCATGGCCAATCGCGAGTCAAAGCTCTCGCCGACCGGCAGCCAGCGTCGATCCGTTCGCTTGCGGTGCTGCCGTTGCAGAATCTCTCGAATGACGTTAACCAGGAATATTTTGTCGACGGGATGACTGATGAGTTGATCACCGATCTGGCGCAGATTCGCGAGCTCAAGGTTGTTTCCAAGACTTCGATCATGCAATACAAAGGGACGCGCACCGCCCTGCCGCAGATCGGGCGCGAATTGGGCGTGGACGCGGTGATAGAAGGTTCGGTGCTGCGTTCGGGCGACCGGGTGAGGATCACGGCGCAGTTGATCCGGACGGCAACCGATCGCCATGTCTGGGCGGATTCCTATGAGGGAGACCTTAAGGATGTGTTCTCTCTGCAAGCGCGCGTGGCCGAAGCGATTACTACCCAGGTGAAACTGAACGTGACCGCTGAGGAGAGTGGCCGATTGCATCGCGTGCGCGCGATGAACAGGGATGCCTTCGATCTCTATTTGCACGGCCGCTACGCCTGGAACCAGAGAAATTATGACGGGTTCACGAAGGCGGTTGAGTATTTCAACCGGGCCGTGGAGAAAGACCCCGGCTTCGCGCTGGCTTACTCCGGCTTAGCCGATTGCTATACTTTGCTTGCGCTCTACGGAAGCCCGGCCGACAGCCCGGCCGACGCCAAGGCGGCTGCGGAGAAGGCCCTTCACCTCGACGACACGCTGGCGGAGGCGCATACCTCGCTGGCGGCGGCAAAGGTTCTGCATGATTGGGATTGGCAGGGTGCAGAGCAGGAGTTCCAGCGGGCGATAGAACTGAATCCTAACTTGGCGCAGGCCCATCATTGGTATGGAAATTTGCTGCTGGGGCCGGAGGGCCGCCACGATGAAGCGATCGCTGAATTGCAGCGGGCCCAGGAGTTGGATCCGCTCTCGCTGATCGTCAACGCGGATGTGGGTTTTGCGTACTACCTGGCCGGCCGTTATGACCTGGCCTTCTCGGCCTATCAGAAGGTGCTGGCTGCGAACCCCGACTTCTTACCGGTCCATTATTACTTGTGGCATTACTATCAGCAGACCGGTCAATACGACCTTTGGCTCAAGGAGTCCGTGGAGAATTACCGGCTGCTTGGCAATCCCCGCGGGGCCCGAGTTCTGGAAGGGTTGGCTGCCCAAGGCGGGTTCCGCGCAGCCATGGAAGAGATGGCGAAGCCAAGGTCAGACAAACTCGTGAGCTCGGGTCCAGGGTGTTACACCTCCGCAAACGCCAGTGTAATGCTGGGCAGAAATGCGACAGCTTTAAATGCGCTCGAGGATTGCTATAAGCATGCCCCCATCGAGCTTATTTACGTGAAGGTCGACCCGGCGTGGGTGAGCCTTCGAAGGGAGCCGCGGTTTCAGAATCTGCTAAGCCGCATGCATTTGCAGTAACCCAGACGCGACCTGCTTGCTTTGCGGCACTCCGATGAAGCCCAAGGGCTTGCA
>JASHOT010000165.1 GCA_030040965.1 Candidatus Sulfotelmatobacter sp.
CCATTGGTCAGTTCGATGGTGAAAACGCCATTCTGTGCGGGCCCGGCGAGCATGCCGTATCCCTTGATGGTCTCGACTTTGTTTTTCTTCATCAGGAAGTCGAGACCTTTGGTGTGCTTGGTGACGATCTTATTCTTGCGATCCTGAATCGCGGCCCAGTTGAGCTGGCGTGCATCGACGCCTTCGATGCCGAATTCTTTCGCCTCTTTCAGGTGGTCCCAGAGTTCGGCGTTAAAAAGCAGCGCTTTGGTCGGAATGCAGCCGACGTGAAGGCAGGTGCCGCCGAGGAATCCGTCTTTTTCGATGAGAGCGGTCTTCAGGCCGTACTGGCCGGCGCGGATCGCGGCGGTGTAACCAGCGGGTCCGCTGCCGATAATGGCGACGTCGTAAATAGTCTCTGGCAAGGTTTAGTCCTTAGTAAGAGATGATCAAAGGCAAACGAATGATTCTAGAACAGGGCGGAGGAACGCACAAAGTAGGGCGCCATGATTATCCAGGTGGGTCATGAGAAAATGACACACGAGGAACCGGATCGGCATGCATGCATTGATAGAGTTCTGGTACGATCTGGATGAACTGGGTGCATGGATTCTGTCGAAGACCATCCTCGCGGCATGGTACTGGCTGTTTCCAAAGAAACCTAGAGGAAGTGATGTGAGCGAATCGACCCGGCAGGGATCCTTCGACTGCGAAAAAGCCCCGCAACGGGGGGGCTTTTTCTTCGCTCAGGATGACAGCGTAATTTTAGTTGCCTTCGTTGCTGGCGCGCTTCCACGAAATCAACTCGCCGATGGTCGAACTGGTGCTCGATACCGGCTGCTTGTAGGCCTCCACTTCTGAGCGCGAAGCTTCTTCGCCAACCGCGCGGATGCTCAAGCCCACTTTCTTCTCCTCGGGGCTCATCTTGATAATTTTGAAATCGTGCTCCAGGCCGGGCTCAAGGTGAATGGGCTGGCCGCTTTCGTCGGTGGCTTCGGACTTGTGGCACAAGCCCTCGACGCCTTCGGAAATTTCGACAAAGGCGCCAAACGCCGCCACGCGCAGCACTTTGCCGCGGACCACGTCGCCAATGTGATGGCTGGCGAAGAAAGTTTCCCAGATGTCGGGCTGAAGCTGCTTCACGCCCAGCGACAGCCGGCGCTTGTCGGGTTCGATGGCGAGCACGACCGCTTTCACGCGATCGCCTTTCTTCAGCACTTCCGAGGGATGCTTCACGCGCTTGGTCCAGCTCAAATTGCTGACGTGAACCAGGCCATCAATACCGTCTTCGATTTCGATGAAGGCGCCGAAGTCGGTAAGATTGCGCACCCGCCCTTCGACCGTCATGCCGACTGGGAACTTCTCATGCAGCGAATCCCAAGGATTGGCGGCAAGTTGCCGCATTCCGAGTGAAATCCTGCGTTCAGCGGGATTGACATTGAGCACCACGCACTCCACGTGATCGCCTACGTTGACCAGCTTAGAGGGATGCTTCATCCGCTTGGACCACGTCATCTCGCTGACGTGCACGAGCCCTTCGATGCCCTGTTCGAGTTCGACGAAGGCTCCGTAGTCGGTCACGCTGATGACGCGTCCGGAGACGTGCGCGCCCACGGGATAGCGGGCTTCCGCATCCAGCCAGGGATCGGGGGTGAGCTGTTTGAATCCGAGCGAGACGCGTTGCTTCTCTTTGTCGTACTTGAGGACTTTCACCTGAATCTGATCGCCGACATTTACCAGATCCTTGGGATGAGTGAGCCGTCCCCAGGACATGTCGGTGATATGAAGCAGTCCATCGAGGCCGCCGAGATCGACGAACGCGCCATATTCGGTTAGATTTTTCACCACGCCGGTGAGCACTGAGCCTTCTTCCAGATGCTCGAGCGTTTTCGAGCGCTTTTCCTGTTGCTCGCCTTCGAGCAGCTCTTTACGCGACACGACGATGTTGCCGCGCTTCTTGTTCAGCTTGATGATGGCGACTTCGATCGTCTGCCCTTTCATTCCGTCAAGATTGCGGATGGGGCGCAGGTCGACCTGCGATCCGGGCAGAAAGGCATGCGCGCCCATGATGTCGACAGTGAGGCCGCCCTTGATGCGGTCGATCACCACGGCCTTGATCGGCTTTTTTTCGTGATGCGCCTTCTCGATCTCTTCCCATGCGTGGATGCGCTGCGCCTTCTGATGCGAAAGATGAATGTAACCTTCTTCCGCTTCTCCCTTGTCGCGCATCACGTCGATTTCGTCGCCGGGCTTGAACTTTGGCTTGCCCTCGTGATCGAGCACCTCCGAAAGCGCGAGCATGCCTTCCGACTTCGCCCCGATATCGACCACCACATGCGTGCCGGTCAACTTCAGCACCGTGCCCTTGATGACGCGGTCTTCGCTCACGGCCTCTTCCGACTCGGTGGTGAAAGTCTCAAGGGCGGAGGCGAAATCCTCGCCGGTCGCGGGTTTTTCTTCCGTCGCGCTGGTGTGCGCCGGCGCGGCTTCCGCGTGCTCGCCGGCGTCTGCGTGCTCGCCGGCTTCCGCGTGATTCGCGGCCGCAGTCACAGGTTCGGCTTCCGTCGCGACGGTTGTGTTGGAGGTGGTTTCGTTGGCGGTTTCGGTGAACGTGGTCTCGTCGAACAAGGTTATGCCTCTCTGGCGGAGGATGCGAGACCTGCGTGGCGGACTGCTGGAGGAGTCGTTTGTTTGTGTTGGGCCCACCCTGGCGAGTGAACCTGGACAATCCCAGCTGCCGGACGTTTTGCAGAAAACCCGCGTCCTTGGGGAATTCTTCTCGACTATAACAACCGGCTGCGACGAGTGTCAAACGCAAATCTTGCGCATGTTACAGCCATGTTTCAGCTGTTACATTTTCCGAAATTTTCCCCGATCTGCCGCCATCTGCTAACCTGCCGTGCTATGGATTATCTTTGGACTCCATGGCGTTATGCCTACGTTTCAGCCACGGAAAAGACCGCCGGATGCGTTTTTTGCGACGCCCCAAAAGAAAAAGACGACGCCAAGACCCACGTCGTGCATCGCGGCGAACACTGCTTCATTATTCTGAATACGTTTCCCTATACGCCCGGCCACGTCATGGTCGTGCCTTACACGCATCTGGATGAGTTGCGAAAACTGCCTTCCGACGCCGCCAATGAAATGATCGCCCTCTCGCAGCGCGTGGAAACGGTGTTGCGCGATCTCTACCATCCTGATGGCGTCAATCTGGGGATGAACATTGGCAAAGCCGCCGGAGCCGGGATCGCCGGACACATTCACATGCACGTGGTGCCGCGCTGGGTCGCCGATTCCAATTTCATGTCGGTCATCAGCGAGACGCGCGTGCTGCCCGAGACGCTGGACGCGACGTGGGAGCGGATGAAAAAAGCCATGTCATCCTGAGGCTCAGCTTTTGAGCCGAAGGACCTATGCTGTTGCCAGTCAAGTTGCATAGGTCCTTCGCTTCGCTCAGGATGACAAGGATTAAGGACTTTCTGAATTATCCAGCCAGCTTTTCCATCACTTTTTCATCAATCACGGCTACGCCCAGTTCTTTTGCTTTATCCAGCTTCGATCCTGCATCGGCGCCGGCCACGACGTAATCCGTCTTCTTGCTCACCGAGCCGGTGACTTTGCCGCCGGCGTCTTCGATCAGTTTTTTGGCTTCGTCGCGGGTGAAGTGAGCCAGCGTGCCGGTGAGCACGAATGTTTTGCCTGCGAGCTTCGTGCCTCGTCGTTTTTTCTGGCCTTCCATCGTCAGGCTGGCCTTGCGCAGACGCTCCACCAGCTTTTGATTGGCCGCGTTGCCGAAAAATTCCGCGATGCTCTCCGCGATCTTCGGCCCGACTTCGCCAACGTTCTGCAATTCTTCGACGCTGGCATTCTTGATCGCTTCCATCGATCCGAAGTGTTCGGCGAGAAACTGCGCCGTGCGCTCGCCGACCATGCGAATTCCTAGGCCATAAATCACGCGCTCCAGAGGCAGCTTCTTCGAGTTCTCGATCTCATCGAGAATGTTCTGCGCCGATTTATCGGCGAATCGCTCCAGACTCAGCAGATCTCTCTTCGTCAGGTCGTAAATATCGGCGACATTCTTCACCATCCCGCGCTCGATCAGCTGCGTCACCAGCGACTCGCCCATTCCGTCGATATTCATCACGCCGCGCGAGGCGAAGTGAAGAATCGTGCCCATGAGCTTGGCAGGACAGTTGGCGTTGACGCAGCGGTAATCGACTTCCCCTTCGGTTCGGACTGGTTTTGTGTGGCAAACCGTGCACTCTTTGGGGGGATCGATATCTTCTTTCCCCCGAGGATGATCTTGATCGACGGCCACCACCTTGGGGATCACGTCGCCGCCGCGCTCGACTCGAACCCAGTCACCGACCTTCACCCCTAGCCGCTCGATCTCGTCCATGTTATGCAGCGTTGCGTTGCGCACGGTCGTACCGCCGATGGCAATCGGCGCCAATTCCGCAACCGGCGTGAGTTTTCCCGTGCGTCCGGTCTGCCAGCGAATGTTTTCGAGCTGCGTTACTCCGCCACGCGCCGCATATTTGTACGCAATCGCCCAGCGCGGGGCTTTTCCTGTAAACCCAAGTTCATCTTGCAATCCGGTGCGATCGACCTTCACCACGATGCCATCGATCTCGTAGGGCAGCGACTCGCGCTTGGCCTCCCATTCCTGAATGAAATCCCAGACTTCGTCCATGGAATGCACGAGCTTGCGATTGCGATTGACCTTGAACCCGGCCTGTTCGAGCGCAGTCAGCGTCTCCCAATGCCGGTCGAAATAAGTTCGACCATCCTGCAGCAGGATGTACGGGAAAAAGTCGAGGCGGCGCTGCGCGGTAATGCTGGCATCGAGCTGTCGCACGGTGCCCGCCGTAAAGTTGCGCGGATTGGCAAAGGTAGCCAATCCGGCCTGCTCGCGTTCCGCATTGAGTTTTTTGAACGCGGCGGTGGGCATGAGCAACTCGCCGCGAGTTTCAAAATCCGCAGGAATGCCGGCCTTCTTCAGTCTGTCGCGATCAATCGAGAGCGGAATCGAGTGCACGGTGCGCACGTTGAGCGTAACGTCTTCGCCGACACTGCCGTCGCCACGGGTGATCCCGCGGACCAGCTTGCCGTCTTCATAGATCAAGGCGAGCGACATGCCGTCGAGTTTCAGTTCGCAGACGTAATCGATGTCCTTTCGCCCGCTCAGTTCGTGGACGCGGCGCTCCCAGGCACGCAGTTCGTCTTCGCTATAAGTGTTGTCGAGCGAGAGCATGGGCGACGAGTGCGCGACTTTCACAAACCCTTCGCGCGGCTTGCCGCCGACGCGCTGTGTGGGAGAATCCGGCGTAATCAGCGACGGATGCTCGGCCTCAAGATCCTTCAGCTGGCGCAGCAGCTTGTCGAATTCCTGGTCGGAAATCTCAGGCTGGTCGAGGACGTGGTAGAGATATTCGTGATGGCGAATGGTCGCGCGCAGAGACTCGACCTTCTTTTCGATGTTCTTCTCGTCTTTGGAGGCGGGCATCGCAGAAGATTATATGAGCAGCGGCGCAGACCTGCCGGCCGCCGGTGGCTGCAGTTTGGTGACGCGCACGGGGGCAGTCCACGCGAGATCCCTCCGCCCGCTGGTAAAAGCGCGGGCGTTCGGGATGATGCAATCGCGATGTCGATAAGCCGCGCAAGCCAAATCGAACGCTACCTCGCTATCGGCTTATATCAGTCACGCCCGCAATCTGCACGCGGATGAAGCGCGGCATGTAGTCGTTGGCGCAGATCAGATCGAGCGAGT
>JASHOT010000166.1 GCA_030040965.1 Candidatus Sulfotelmatobacter sp.
GAAGGCCGGTGAGGAACCTGCTTTTTCCCTTGTCATCCTGAGGCACGATTTTTGCGCCGAAGGACCTGTGCAACCGCTGCCTTGTCATCCTGAGTGAGTCGGAGCCAAGCGACGGCGGGTCGAAGGACCCCCTTGTTTCCCACGGCCATCAACCGGCTCATAAGGGTGTTTCTACCGCGCCACTCGCGACTGAGGACTCACGACTCCGGACTAACATGCGGTTGACTCCCTCCACGCACTCCCACTACCATTTCCGCCGAGCCCATCGTCTTTCATCCCGACTCACCTTCGGAGCCAATCATGCACACATTTCTCCGCCGCGCGCACATCGCCATTCTCCTTATCGTTGCGGCTTTCATTCTTCTCGCCGACACCACTTCGCCAAAGCCACCCGTCGCCAAAATCGTTCCACACGTCACCGAAGTCAATGGCGTCAAGATGGTCGACAACTATTATTGGCTCCGCGACAAGCCCAATCCCGAAGTCCGCGCCTATCTCGAGGCCGAAAACGCCTACACCGACGCCATCATGAAGCCCACCGAAGGCTTCCAGCAGAAGCTCTACGCAGAAATGCTCTCGCGCGTCAAAGAAACCGACGTCGAAGTCCCCTACCGCGAAGGCGATTATTCCTACTATTCGCGCACCGAAGCCGGCAAGCAGTACTCGATTTTCTGTCGCAAGAACGCCACCAGCGACTCGCCCGAGGAAGTTATCCTCGACGTCAACGAACTGGCCAAAGGCCAGAAGTTCATCGGCATAGCCACGCGCGCCGTCAGCTCCGACGGCAACCTGCTCGCCTACTCCTTCGACAACACCGGCTTCCGCCAATATCAGCTCGCGGTCAAAGATCTTCGCACCGGCAAAACTTTGATCGATCACGCCGACCGCGTCGGCTCCGTCGTCTGGGCCAACGACAACCAGACCATCTTCTACACGCAGGAAGACGACGTCTCGAAGCGCCAGTACCGCCTCTATCGCCACACCGTCGGATCCGCCGGCCCCGACGATCTCGTCTACGAAGAAAAAGACGAGCGCTTCGAACTCGAAGCCTACAAAACCCGCAGCCAGGAATACATCTTCCTCGTTTCCGGCAGCCACACCACCACCGAAGCTCGCTACATTCCCGCCAAAGATCCCTCCCAGGAGTGGAAAGTTATCGAGCCCCGCCGTCAGGGCGTCGAATATTATCCCGACCACAACGGCGACTCGTTCTACATTCGCGTCAACGACACTGGCCGAAACTTCCGCCTCGTCCGCGCCCCCGTCACCGATCCCGCCAGCGCCAACTGGCAGGAGGTCCTCGCCGTCAATCCCGCCATCATGCTCGAGGAAACCGACTTCTTCAAAAACTTCCTCGTCCTCTATCAGCGCGAGAACGGACTTCCGCAAATCCGCGTCACCGACCTGCGCAACGGCCAGTCCAAGCGCATCGCCTTTCCCGAGCCCGCCTACGCCGCTTACCCCTACCTCAACCGCGTCTACGACACCACCGAATTCCGCTACGGATATCAATCTCCCATCACGCCCGCGTCCATCTTCGCCTACGACATGGATAAAGGAACCTCCACTCTGCTCAAGCAGAAAGAAGTTCCCGGCGGATACGACGCCTCCAAATACACGGTCGAGCAGATCTACGCCACCGCCAGTGACGGCGTGAAAATTCCCATCTCCGTTCTCTACAAAAAAGGAACGCCGCTCGACGGCAAGGGCCCAATCTACCTCTACGGCTACGGCTCCTACGGCATCTCCATCGACATGTTTTTCAACTCCAGCATCTTCAGCATGGTCGATCGTGGAGTCGTCACCGCCGTCGCCCACATCCGCGGCGGCGGAGAAATGGGCAAGGCCTGGCACGACGCCGGCCGCATGATGAATAAGCGCACCACCTTCACAGACTTCATCGCCTGCGCCGAAGATCTCACCAGACGCGGCTACGGATCCAAAGACCGCCTCGTCATCGAAGGCCGTTCCGCCGGAGGCCTGCTCATGGGCGCCGTCCTCAACATGCGCCCCGATCTCTTCCACGCCGCCCTCGTTGGCGTCCCTTTCGTCGACGTCATGAACACCATGCTCGACGAATCTCTCCCGCTCACCGTCGGCGAATTCGAAGAGTGGGGCAATCCCAAGGAAAAAGCCGCCTTCGACTACATGATCACCTACTCGCCCTACGACAACGTCGTTGCCAAAAATTATCCGGACATGCTTGTACGTACATCCTTCAACGACAGCCAGGTCATGTACTGGGAGCCCACCAAATACGTCGCTAAAATGCGCGCCCTCCGCACCGATCACAACACTCTCATCTTCAAAGTGAATCTCGATCCCGCGGGACACGGCGGCGCCTCCGGCCGCTACGACCGCCTCCACGAGTCCGCCTTCGACTACGCCTGGATCCTCAACGAAATGGGCATTACCAGCTGAGTGCAATAAGAAAGCGCGAGAGATTAGAGAGCATGGGTGCCCCACTCAAGCCTGCTTTTGGCTTGAGTGGGGATGTTGATTCTAGTCGCGCCTTTTGCGACAGGGTGGGAAAACAGCGATCGCGGAAGAGCGGCGCTTTAGCACCGCGTCAAGCGTCTCAAATTGTCGGGCGTTAGCCCTGAGGTCCATCGACGCACGCAGCACTTTGCAAAAACACCGCGCTAGATCAGCCCCGCCCTCAACCGCCGCAGAAAATCATCCGCCTCCGCCTGAGCTTGCGCCAGCACTTTCGGCTGACCGCGAAACTCCAGCGCCGCCTCCTGCAGAAAAAGTTCCACCGCATCTTTCGGCTTGAACCCCTGGGTCACCATCCTCTTAATGCGCGCAGTGAAGCTGTCGTGCTGCGCGGGCGCAGCCAGCCGTTTCAGATGATCCTCGCACTTGTGCCCCTTAAACTTCGACGCGGCCAGCCGGTCATATGCCGTCTTCGCCTCTGCATCGCTCAGCAGCGTCGGCATCGCCGAATTCCATTCACATTGCGAGCACGTCCATCCCTGAAAATTTGCATCGACCATCCACACCATCTCCCGCGCCTTCGCCGACGCGCCTCCGCCGGGACCGCCACGGTCCTGTCCACCCCGCTGACTTTCCCAATGCATGCCCGGCGCGACTCCTCAGTCCCCAATCTGATCTTGCCTGGCCCATGGTCTTCCGTTCCGAAAATTCTAGCGCGCCCGCTCCGCTTTCAAAGTAGCGAAAGCGGTTCAGTGGTCCGGGAAGGGCACGACTTTAGTCGTGCCTCTAAACGCCGTCATAAACGATGGGCTTTAGCCCCTGAGGAAATGTTTGGGGGAGACAAAAACGAAAAATAGGGAAAAAATGGTAGAGGGCTAGCCACGCCGTCCAGCTCACGACTCGCAACTCGCCCTACTTCGCGAAGAAGTAATCGAACGACTTCACCGCGTGGAACTCATCATCCTTAATATCAAACACCGTGTACAGCTTCGTCACATGCAACACGTCTTGCACTTTCTGCGTCAGGTTCATCAGCTTCAGCTCGCCGCCCGCATTTCGCACCGTCGTGAAACACCCCACCAACTCGCCCACCCCAGAGCTGTCAATGTAGTCCACGCCCTCCAGATTCAGAATGATCTTCTTCTTCCCCGCGCCAATCAGCCCGCGCACCGCGTCTCTCAAATCATGGATCTCATCGCCCAAAACAATCCGCCCCTCAATGTCGAGTATCGACACGTGCGAAACTTCGCGAGTATGAATCGTCAGCGCCATGATCGTGCTCGGCTCGGCTGCTGGCCGGAATGGTAGTGGCTGCGCCCCCTCAAGTCAACATCACCACGCTTGTCATCCTGAGGCGCGCTCTTTGCGCCGAGGGACCTATGCAACTTTAGCCGGACTCAGGACCCGCGACTGTATTCCGTCACCTTCCCATCCACCACCACCGCCACATATTTCCCCGATCCAATCTCGCGAAACTGCACGACGCGATAATCCCGCTCGCGCCAGCTGTCCCCACCGGCTCGGCTTCTCCTGATTCTGCTCGATCGCCTGATATCCCTTCCCACCCATCTCAAATCTCACCGTGCGGAACTTGTTCACCCCAGTCTGCATCACCGGAAATGATTTCCCGCCCACCCCAATTTCAATGGGACGCGGTTGCCCCACCCTTCCCGCGTTCTTTGCGGGAGGGTGGGCATTTTCGGATGCGCCCATCATCTGCTCCGCCACCGATTGCAGAATGGAATGGTCGAGCATGACGCTCCATCTTACGTCTCAAGCCCCGAACCAAAAACGTAAACAGGGAAAATATTCCCGAGGAAGGACCACTTTGGACACGCGCAGAAGACTCTGGAGGGATCTCGGCGCCAGGGCGGCGGGGGGAGTCCACTCGGTTTACCACCAGTTAACTATTCTGATTACCTGGCGCACAGTGTTTCAATAGAAACTGGGTACTGTTATCCGCTCGGTACTCGGTACTCGCAAATCGGTACTCATTTTCCCCTCAGCATCCCGACCACCCGCTCATAGTCCTCCACCGTTGCATACTCAATCACGATCTTCCCTTTTCCCTTTCGATCCCGAATCCTCACGCGTACACCCAGCAATCTTTCCAGATCCACCTGCGCCGCGCGCACATTCGGATCCACCCAACGCGCCCCGCTCGCCTTCTTCGGCTGCCCCGGCATCCCGGGAAACGCCGCCAGATCCCCCGTCATCTGCAGCACGAGCGTCTCGATCTGATCGAGCGACAGCCCATGCTTCACCGCATACAGCGCCGCCTCCTGAATCTGAAAATCGTCGCCCAGCGACAGCAGCGCCTTCGCCTTGTCAAACGTAAGCTTTTTCTCCGCCAGTAGCTGCATCACGTCGCGCGGTAGCTTCAGCAGCCGCATGTAATTCGCCACCGACTGCCGCGACAAGCCAATCCGCTCGCCGATCTGCTGCTGCGTCATCTGGAAGTCCTGGCTCAAAACCTTGAAGGCCTGCGCCTGCTCCAGCGCGCTCAAATCCTCGCGCTGCAGGTTCTCGACGATCGTCATCTCTGCCGCCTGCTGGTCCGATACCTTCCGCACCAACGCCGGAATCGTCTCCCTCCCCGCCTTCTTCGACGCATGCAGCCGCCGCTCGCCCAAAATCAGCGTGAAGCGCCCGTCCTGCTCCGACGGACGCACCACAATCGGCTGCACCACCCCGCTCACCTTGATCGATTCCGCCAGCTCCTCCAGCTTTTCGTCATCCGCCACATACCGCGTCTGAAACGGATTCTTGTCAATCTGCTCAATCGCCAGATTGATCACCAGATTCCCCGGCGTCCGCGACTCCGCCATCCCCAGCAGCTCAATCCCCGCCTCGGATCCTTCATCGATGTCATTCCGAACCGGCGCCGAAGCGGCTTGTGTAGGGACAGCCGCCCCCGGCTGTCCGGCCGAGCGCAGCTCGGCAGTCCCAGAACTATGTACATCCACATTGTCATTCCGAGCGGAGCGGGGAATCTGCTGTTCCGCCGCTGCAGGTTGCCCCACCCTTGCCTGCCCAGAGCTTGGCCGAAGGGTCGCGTTCTGTGCGACAGGGTGGGCTGATGGCGACTGCACCGCCCTCGGCCCCGGCAACAGCGACTCCAGCCCGCGCCCCAGCGCCCGCCGCTTCTCTACCTTATCTTTATCTTTCTCTCCCGCCTGCCCCGCCACATTCGCCGCCGTCGATGTCGTCATTCCGTCCCTCTTTCACTCCTTTTCGAATCCACCCCAGGCCGTCCAAAATCGGAATAATTGATGCGTCATCCCGAACGCCCGCGGCTTTGACCAGCGAGCGGAGGGATCTCGCGAGCAGCGCTCATGCGCTTTCGCCCTCAAACTCCGCGAGTCTCGGCGTATGGGCGCGACTAGGAGGGCGCTTTGGCCTCGGATACATATATCGATAACCATCGATCTAATATATCGATAATCATCAATATACTAAGCGCTCTTATCCATCTCGCCTGTGGCCGGAATCTCCTCCACTTTCGCCTCCTGCGTCTCCCTGCGCTCCTCTGTTTGCTCCGTGGTGAGAGCCTCTGCCGCCAACGGCTCTGCCGCTGGCTCCTCGCCAACGACCGATGACTGACGACTGATGACTGACCTCTCAATCATCTCCTTCGCCAACTTGATATAGCTCTCCGCGCCTCTCGATCGCGGATCGTAAACCAGTGCCGGCTTGCCATGGCTGGGCGCCTCGGCCAGGCGAATGTTGCGCGGCACAGTCGTCGTGCACAGTTTGTCGCCAAAGAAATTCTTCAGCTCAGTCTTCACCTGTTGCGCCAGGTTGGTGCGCTCGTCAAACATCGTCAGCACCACGCCCTCAATCGCCAGTTCAGGATTCAGCGCCGCCCGAATGCGCTCGATCGTATCCAGCAGCTCGCTGATTCCTTCCAGTGCAAAGTACTCGCCCTGCATGGGAATCAATACCGCATCGGCTGCCACCAACGCGTTCAGCGTTAGCAGGTCGAGCGCAGGTGGACAGTCCAGTACAACGAACTGAAACCGGTCTCGCAATGGCGCGAGCGCTTCGCGCATCCTGAACTCGCGCCGGTCAGCATCGACCAGCTCAAGGTTTGCGCCGATCAGATTTTTGTGGGATGGAATCAGCCACAACTGCTCGAGCTCAGTGGTCTGCAGCGCCTCTTCAGCCGTGGCCGCGCCCATCAGCAGATGGTACGAGCTCACACGCTCAGGATCTTTGACGAACCCCAGGCCGCTGGTGGCATTCGATTGCGGATCGCAATCGACCAGCAGGGTGTTGACTTCAGCGGCTGCAAATGACGCAGCCAGGTTGATGGCAGTCGTAGTCTTGCCGACGCCGCCCTTCTGATTGGCAACAGCGATGACGCGTCCCATTGGATTGTGAGGAGAACCCAGAGCTACTTCGCAGAATAAGTCCGTTCACATTTCAAAGCAATGAAGAATTGCTGTGCAGAGAAGTGAATTAATGTGCAAAACCCGACCTGTGTCATGAGACCTGTAAAAGGACCAAGTCAGTGGCTGACGTCTGACAAGTGTTCCTGCAGGAACACTTCTACGATTTGTGCTTATTTGTGTGGGCATGGAAACGCCTTTTCAAATTCAACGCCTTGGTATCGCTTTGGTTACAGAACGGCGAAGTGTTCCCATAGGAACATTTCTTATTGGTTAGATCCACTTGCACAGCTATGAGCGAGATAAGGTTCCCTATAGGAACATATCTTTGAAAACACGTCGGAGACCTACCCGAAGCGATTGAGCAGCGCGAACCAGAAAAGTGTTCCTATAGGAACACTGTGGAAAACTCTGTCCCAAGCCGTAAAGGGCGACCGTAAACCAGACGCAGGAATAGAATTAATTTTCCACTTTTAAGTATGTCAGAGACGTAAATATAGTCATAAACGCAGACTATGGAGCCTATTTAGCTACTGAGTGTACCACTTTCATAAAATTTATCGTTGCTTATTTACTCTCTTGCTTCCCTTTGGCCAACAAGCAGGACTCGAGACCGTGACAGTGGGATTGGAATGGGGGACGCCCAGTTAAGGTGAGGGAGGGACGATTGGGCCGGGACGACCTGCGAATCACCGATGAGCACCGCGAGCCGGCCAGCGGCAGCGAGCAAGTTGGCGGCGATGGGAAGGATCGACTGGAAATGTTCTACCGCGCGAAGGGTCACGACGTCATAAGCAAGTGCGGGAAGAGTTTCCGCACGGACGGGAAGTATATTGATGTCCGTCAATATAAGAGCGCGAGTAATTTCGCGGAGGAAGGCGACCTTCTTGTGGTTGGACTCAATGAGTGTGAGAGAGACGTGGGGTTCCCAGAGTTTGATGGGAAGGCCTGGGAATCCGGCACCGGAACCCAAGTCGGCAACAGCGAACGGGTTGTCAGTCGCCGGCGCGTCGCGCGGGAACAGATGACGGGCGGCGAACAGGGATTCGCCGAAGTGGCGGGTGACGATCTGCTCGGGGTCGCGGACCGCGGTGAGATTGACGCTGGCATTCCAGCGAATAAGTATATCGATGTACGTCGATATGCTATGCAGTTGCACAGTGGTCAAAGAAGCAGGTTCCTCACCGGCTTCCGCCGGTTCGGAATGACAAGCATTTGTGAGGGATCCCGGCTCCGGAGTAAGGAATGGAGTCAGCAGTGCGGCGATGCGAGCGGGCTGCATGGATTTCCGATTTTAGAGCGACGATTGCAGATTTGCGAGGCGGTCGATGCACCCTCGTTGCGCCTGCAGTCGTCGCGCGGTTCCTCCGTGCGCCACGACTCCGGCGCGCCCCGCCCGCTTGCCCGCGACTTATCCAGCTCCGTCGCTGGCGCTCCTTGCAGGACAACTCGCCCGATAACGAAAAGCGCGTTTGGTGGGGGCCACTCTTTATTACCCGCCAAGTCCTATGGAAGGACGCGGAAGACCACGTTGCTCTTCAGCGTGGATGTACCGGTCGTCACCTCGATGGGACCCGTGGTGGCGCCTGTGGGTACGATCGCCGTGAGGAGCGTGCTCTTCAGTATCTGGAAGGTCGTCGCAGCGGTGCCGTTGAAGCTGACCGTAGTTTTGTCGGTAAAGCCGTTGCCGAGGATCGCGACCTTGGCTCCGACTTTGCCGGAGGTCGACATAGGCGTTACAAAGGGCCCAAGTCCCATGGATAAACTGAAGACCACGCCGTTCTCGGTGCTCCCGCCAGCGCTCGTATTGACCCCGTAGAAGTCGCCATTGGTGGACTGCACGAGCGAAGCGTTAACACCGGCGCCGGTGGCGCAATTGTCGTCGGCGCAAAAGGCGTAGAGCATGGTGAGTGTCCCGCCGGTGGAGACGCCGAAGAGGGTGCCACCTGCACCGCCCGGACCGTATTCGGATGCTGCCCCGTAGAGATTTCCATCGGTGCCCTGAATGACTCCAGCGTAAAGGTTGTCGCCATCGGAGCTTCCGGCGAAGCTGAAGACGGTGGTCAGTTTTCCGGCGAGGGTGATTTCGAAAACTGTGCCGCCGTCTCCGAACACCGTTCCACCCTTTTCGGTGGTTCCATAGAGATTGCCGTTGCTCGCTTGAATCAGCGGAGCGAGGGGGGTGTCGCCATCGGTGCAGCTGGCCTGGGAGCAGAAGCTGTAGAGGCTGGTTAGCGTGCCGCTCGACGGAGTGAACTTGAAGACCGTGCCCTGGCCCTCAGTGCCGCCATAGACGGTGGTTCCGTAAAAGTCGCCGTTTGAGGCCTGGAGAAGGCCGGCGGCGGTTTCGGCGCCGTCGATGCAGTTGGATTGGGAGCAGAAATTCCAGAGAGTGGTAAGTTTGCCCGCCGGAGTGACTTCGAAAACGGTGCCGACGTCGTTGGCGCCCCCCAGCTCCGTGGTCCCGTAGAAGTTGGCGCCGACCTGGATGAGCCGGCCCACGGCGTGGTAGCCATCGGTGCAGTTTACTGCGGCACAGAAATTATAAATGGTAGTGAGCTTGCCGGCAGAGGTGATTTCGAAGACGGTGCCACCGCCATAGGCTCCGCCTCCGGTAGTGACGCCGTAGAAGTTGCCATTGGTGCCAAGGAGCAAGCCAGTCTGTGGTCCGTTGCCGTCGGTGCAATTGGATTCTGAGCAGAAGTTATAAATGACGGTGAGCGTGCCGGAAGGCGTGATCTTAAAGACTTCACCTCCGTTGGTGGTACCGCCCTCCTGGGTGGTGCCATAGAGGTTTCCATCGATGCCTTGGACGAGGGCAGATTGGGATTCGGCGCCATCGGTATAGTCAAAGTCGGCAAGGGCGGTGACGGTTTGGGCGCGGATGGCGGCTGGAAGCATGGCGGAGAGAGCGGCTGCGGTCAGGATGGAGAAGAGTTTGTGGCGGGTCATGTGGTCCTCCTGCGTTTCATGGTGAAAAGGGGTCGTTCTGAGCCGGAAGGGATTGTGCAGGAGTTGGACTTGTATGTCCTGACGGCGGGCTGAAGAAATGCTAAAGAACTCTAAAGGAAGAGAGTGCGGGCGTTCGATTCGGCGCGCTGGTAGTGGTCCAGTTTGGCTTACGCGCCTCGCCGGCGAAGCGGGAGATCCCTCCGCCCGCGGGAGAAGACGCGGGCGTTTGATTGCATAACGACGTTGGCTGGTCGCAGCGAGTAGATTG
>JASHOT010000167.1 GCA_030040965.1 Candidatus Sulfotelmatobacter sp.
CTACGTGCGTGGGCAGAGCCGGTCGCTTCCGCTCGATCGAATCATTGCGGAAGTGAACGCGTTGGTCGACGCTGGCTATCGCGAGGTCGTGATCAGCGGGATCAATTTGGGTAGATGGGGAAGAGATTTTGCGGACGACTCAAGGCGCGGATTCGAATATCTTGTCCGTGCGATTCTCGACGAGACTTCGCTGGAAAAGCTGCGTATCTCTTCCGTCGAGCCGACGGATTGGTCTGATGAACTGATCGAATTAGTGGCGTCGTCGCCGCGCATCGCCAGGCATGCCCATGTTCCCATGCAATCCGGCAGCGACGCGGTGCTACGGCGCATGCACCGCAAGTATCGGCCGTGGCACTATCGCGAGAAGATTGAGAAGATTCGCGCAGCCATGCCGGATGCGGCGATCGGGGCGGACGTGATGGTCGGATTTCCCGGCGAGACGGATGTTGAGTTCGAATCTACGCGGCGAATGGTCGAGGAATTGCCATTCACATATTTGCACGTCTTCACGTATTCGGCGCGCCCGGAAACACCGGCGGCTGCGATGGAGAATCAGGTCCCATTGCACACGGCGCGCGCCAGAAATGCGATTTTGCGCGAGCTGGCAGCTCAGAAGAAATTGGCTTTTATGCGCGCCTTCATCGGCTGCGAGGTTGAAGCCATTACGCTGACTGTGGTGGGAAGAGACGAGTGCGGCGAATTCACCGAGGCGCTCACCGACAATTACCTCAAGCTGCGTCTCAGTGGGCGGCACAAGCCAAATTACTGGCTCAAGGTACGAGTGCACGACGTACGAAACGGGCTGCTGGCAGGAGAGTAGTGGCAGCAGCACAACCTGTAAGTTGTGCCGTCCTTCCCGGCATTATTCATATATCCGGTCGCAACTGCGATAGACGAACCCTGCGCAGCACCATCCCTTCGACATTCCACTTAAGTTTGGCAACATTTTTGTGATCTGTTACCTTTGTTGCGTTCTGGAATGGACCTGCGTGGATGTTCACGCGCCGGTCGAACAAATTGGGTCGGTGAAGGGAGAAGGGGCAGGTGTGCAAATGGAAAATCTGCATTCCAGAAACGGCTCGGGCGATTACGTTTTGAGTTTTGAACAGCGGCTCGGATCACTGAGTAAGAAAAGGCGTCAACTGATTCGGCCCATTCAGGAACATCCACGTGAATACGTTTTGCTGCCCATTCGCGACGTAGCGCGCAAATTGGGCACTGATCCGGCAACAGTCTTGCGCATCGTTCGTGGCCTCGGCTTCAGCAGTTTTCGCGATTTCAAAACCTATCTGCACGACCTGTCAATCGCCAGTGCGACGTCGCTGGAGGGAATGAGAAGCCATGCCGACGCGGACTCCAGGTCGCACGGTTTAAAGGCTCTCGAGCAGGATATTCGCAATCTTCATGCGCTTCGCAACACACTCGACATGAAGAAGGTCGGCGCGCTGGCGAAGAGAATTCACGAGGCGCGCCGCATTCTTGTTCTAGGTGGCGATCTGGCCATCAGCCTTGTGCACTTTCTTGAATATCGGCTGACCGGTCTCGGTTTCGCGGTTTCGTCGGCGATTACTCCAGGCCATAGCACAAATGCAGCCCGGCATTGCCGGAAGAATGATCTCGTGTTCGCGATCAGCTTCCGCCGAGGATTGCGCCAAACCGTGGAAGCGCTGCAGGAGGCACGTGCCAACGGAGCCTATTGCGTGGGCATCACCGATACTTTTATTTCGCCAATCGCGCGGTTCTCTGACGAATGTTTTCTGGTGCCGGTTGAGGCGCATTTGAGCAATTCTTACGCGGCTCCCATGAGCTTTATGAATGTTCTCCTGACTGTGTGCGCACATTACCGGCGCGCCCGCACATTGCGGATCCTGAAGAAGGTGGATCATGAGCAACGACACGGATTTCGCTGGTATCGAGAATAGCCCTAAAGGCCAAACTGCACATTTTCGTACAAGAAACAAATGTTTCATTTTTAATGATTAGTTCTTGACAGCCGGATTCCATTCTCGGTATATAGGTTTGCTCGGGTTAGCTGCGCCCGTGGGTGTGCGAATCAGGTTGGTGATGACCGCGTCCTGCCAACAACAGAATGATTGGGCGTTCAAAAACGGAGAGGCAAATGAGACACATGTCGAATCGCTTGCGGTGGATCGCTGCGGGGCTGTTGGCCTTTACGACCGCAGCGCTAGGCCAGGTGGTTACCGGAACGATTGCCGGCACGGTAAAGGACAGTTCCGGTGCTGCTGTTGCCAACGCGGCGGTGACAATAACCAACACGGACGAAAACGTGGTGGCGCGTACCTTCAAAACCAACGCGTCCGGCGAATATTCAGCCCCGTTGCTGCCCGTGGGGCACTATACCGTCACTGCTGAGGCTCCCAGTTTCAAGACCAGCAAGCAAACCAATGTCACGCTGGATGTGAACGCCACCGTCACGGTCAACCTGACTCTGCAGGTCGGTAACGCCCACGAGACCGTCACGGTCACAGAAGCGCCTCCGGAAGTCGACACCGAAAGCGCCCAATCACAAACTGTGATCGGTTCGGCCCAGATCAATGAGCTGGCGATCAGCACGCGCAACTATGAACAGCTGGTCACACTGATGCCGGGAGTCTCGACCGGCTTGGCTTCCGATCAGCTCTACGTCGGCGTGTCCAGTCCGGTCGGCACGTCCAACCAGATCAATTTCTCGATAAACGGTGACCGTCCCACGCAAAATGCATGGAATATCGATGGCGCCGATAACTTGGACCGAGGGTCGAACCTCACTCTGCTCGGCTATCCCAGCGTCGACGCGATTCAGGAGTTTTCGGTGCAGCGCGGTCAGTTTGGGGCTGAATATGGCCGTGGCTCCAGCGGACAAGTTAACGTCATTACTAAATCTGGGACGAACGGTTTCCACGGCGATCTCTACGAGTTTTTCCGCAACGACGACATGGCGGCCAACAACTATATCAACAACCTCGACCAGATCACCCGACCGGCATTGCGTTACAACGATTTCGGCGGGACGATCGGCGGCCCGATTTTTAAGGACAAGACCTTTTTCTTCTTCTCCGAAGAGGCGCGGCGGGTCATCACCTACACCACTTTTCTGGCGTTCGTCCCGACCTCGGCGGAGCGCGCCGGTACCTTCCCTGCACCGGTTTGCCTGAATCCTTCGTGTTCGGCGACTGGAACGCAGGTCACGAGCATCGATCCTGCAGCACAGGCCTATCTTACTGACATCATCAACAAACTTCCCTTGCCGGACGATCCGACGTGCACAAGCGGTTGCACTGCGGCCAATACCGGAAGAAATGTCTTCAACTTTCATCAGGAGATTATCCGCATCGATCAGGTCTTCGGGCCGAAATTTCGGCTTTTCGGTCGCTACGAAAATGACACGATTCCCACCGTTGAGCCTGGTGGGCTGTTCACGGGCAGCGCCTTACCCGGAGTCTCAAACACTTCAACGAATGCACCCGGGCGAATTGCCATGGTGCACGCCGTTCACACTCTTTCGTCGACGCTGCTGAACGATTTGGGCTTCAATTATTCTCACGGAGGCATTGCCAGCAATCCCACCGGATTGGACGCGGAGAAGAATTCTCCCGATGTGGGACCCGCGGTTACATTGCCGTATCCAAACACGCTCGGGCGAGTGCCCGACCTCGACTTTTCCAATTTCTCAGGGATTACCGGCTTCGGACCATATCGGGATTACAACGACGATTACAATGCGTTCGATAATTTGACCAAAATCCACGGCCGCCATTCCCTAAAGTTCGGCTTCAGCTATCACTGGTACCAGAAAAACGAGGACGCGGCGCGGGGGAATCAAGGCGATTTCTACTTTCCTACGACTCTTCCCGCGAGCGATCCCAGTTCCGCTTCTCCCGAATGGGCTGAGTTCGCAAACTTTCTGGAAGGAAACGTCTTCCTGTTTGCACAAACTTCGCTGGATTATCGTGCCGTTATCCGGCAGCAGCAACTCGAGTTTTATGCGCAGGATCAATTCCGCGCAACACCCCATCTGACCCTCACCTACGGCATCCGTTACTCGCTATTCCGTGCGCCAACGGACGCCAATAATAATCTTTCGAACTTTGACCCGGCGACGTTCAGCCTGAGCACCGCGCAGCAGATCGATCCCTGCACCGGCAATCTCGGGATTCAGACTGGCACCTGCGCCAACCCGAACGTGTTGCCGCCGACGGGCAACCCGCTGGATGGCATGATTTTCTCTGGGAAAGGATCTCCGTTCGGAAATGCCATCACAAGGCAAAATGATCGCGACTTTGCTCCACGCCTCGGCTTCGCCTGGGATCCCTTTGGCAATGGGAAGACATCGGTACGAGGCGGCTATGGCATTTACTTCGACTCACCAGCGATCAGTCAATTCGAAGACACGATATTCGACAACCCTCCGCTCGTGACCGATAGGCTAATCTTCAACACGACTTTGGACAATCCGGGGGCCGTCAGTCCTTTTGTGGGCAGCGCACCCTCCCCACTGGAAGCCGTCGGACCAAATTTCAAACAACCATACACGGAGCAGTTCAGCCTCGACGTACAGCGCGAAGTTCTGCACAATACATTCGTAGACATCGGATACTACGGCAACGTTGGTCGTCATCTGCTGGGAGTTGAGGACATCAACCAGCCGTTGCCGGGCGAGTACGTGACTGCTCTAGCGCCTTACGGGGTTACACCTCCAGTC
>JASHOT010000168.1 GCA_030040965.1 Candidatus Sulfotelmatobacter sp.
ATTCTGCGCGAGAGCCTGCAGCGCGTGGTCGAGTGGGCCGAGCAGGGATGCGTCGTCCAGGTCACCGGCTCCGCCTTGACCGGTTTCTGGGGCGAACGCTCGCAGCGCGCCGCCCAGTGGCTGCTCGAACGGCAGGCCGTGCATGTGCTCGCCACCGATGCCCACGATACCGAAAAGCGCGTGCCGATTCTTTCCACCGCACGCGACGCCGCTGCCGAACTCTTCGGGGACGAGGTCGCTGACGCGCTTGTCGAAGCGAATCCGCTCGCCATCGTCAACGACGAGCCCTTGCCCTATTTTCCGCGCCCGGAAACCACGAGCTACCGGAAGAAAAACTAAGTTTTTGCCTTGCCATCCGCGTTTAGGTGCTGAAATGCCGTTGGGCATGATTGCGCCACCACGCGTCCGCCCATTCGCGCTATCCTGTTTCCATGCAACTTCGCGGCTGCGGCACCGCTCTCGTCACTCCCTTTCGTCAGGACGGCTCCATCGACGATACCGCCTTGAGCAACTTGGTCACGTGGCAAATCGAGTCGGGAATCGATTTCCTCGTTCCCTGCGGCACCACCGGCGAAACGCCAACGCTCACGCACGACGAATGGCTGCACGTCATCGACACGACGATCGAAGTCACCGCCGGCCGCGTTCCCGTCGTTGCCGGAGCTACGTCGAATGCCACGCGCGACGCCGTCGAAAAGGCGAAACAGCTCGTCGCGCGCCCCGGCGTTGACGCCATCCTCACCGCCTCGCCTTACTACAACAAGCCCACGCAGGAGGGCCAGTACCGTCATTTTGCCGCTATTGCGGAAGCCGCCGCGGGCAAGCCGATAGTGCTGTATAACGTCCCCGGACGCACCGCCGCCAACATCGAGCCCGCAACCCTCGCTCGCCTGGCTGAGATTCCCAATATCATTGGCGTGAAAGAAGCCAGCGGCAACATGACGCAGATCGCCGAAGCCATCAACTCGGTGCCCGAGACTTTTCTGGTTCTCTCTGGCGACGACGCTGTCACTCTGCCTGTGATCGCGCTCGGCGGTGTCGGTGTGGTCTCCGTCGCGTCCAACGAGATTCCGCACGAAATGGCCGCTCTCGCCCGATCTGCATTGAATAACGACTGGACCACTGCACGGCAGATTCACCGAAAATATTTGCAGCTGATGCAGGCCAACTTCATCGAGTCGAGCCCGCTTCCCGTGAAAGCCGTTCTTGCGATGATGGGAAAAGTCGAAGAAGTCTACCGGCTTCCGCTTCTCCCCATGCGCCGCGACACGCGCTCGCGTTTACAGAAAGTCGCGAGTGAAGCCGGATTGATCTCAAAGCCGTCCAGCCACGCCCCTGACCCGGCCGAATTCTTCATCTACGAAAATTGGGCTGCTGGGCCGCACAAGATCGTGCTGCATCGCGGATCGTGCGGCCAATGCGCCCACGGCAAAGGACGTCCCTCCGGCCACGATCAGAACCACGCCCGCTGGCACGGACCCTATGCATCATTAGCAGAGACCCGCGCCGCCGCCCATGATATGACTGGCGTGCTCATCCGCAGCGAATGCAAATGCGTGTAACAAATTGGTGCTTGTGTGATTTTGTGATTGCCGGTTGAGAACCTTTGCCCTGTCATGCTGAGCAGGGATTGAGGTTCGCGAGGCGAAGCTCAACCGCAGTCGAACCATCCCTGCCTTTATCCCGCTTTTTCATCCCGACCGAAGCGCAAGCAAGCGCAGTGGAGGGATCTTGTGTCTGCGCGCTTTGACAAACCCACAATCGGCAATCAACAATCAACCCTTCATGGCTGACCTGAAATCGCAAATTGAGCATCTGGCTGCACAGGGCGAAGTGGAACGCGACCCTGAGGCGCGAAAGATTTTTCTAGAATTCCGCGACCAGCTCACGCAAGGCAAGATCCGCGCCGCCGAAAGAGGAGTTAATCCCGCCAACCCTAATCAATGGATCACCAACGCCTGGGTCAAACAAGGCATCCTGCTGGGCTTTCGTCTCGGCGCGCTCACCGGCATGGACGCCGGCCTCTCGTTCGTCGACAAAGACACCTTCCCCGCCCGCCAATTCACCGTCGCCGACCGCATTCGCGTCGTTCCCGGCGGATCATCCGTCCGCGAAGGTGCCTACGTCGCCCCGTCTGTGATCTGCATGCCACCCATGTTCATCAACGTCGGAGCCTATGTGGACGAAGGCACCATGATCGACTCCCACGCCCTCGTCGGCTCCTGCGCGCAGGTAGGCAAGCGCGTTCACCTCAGCGCCGCCGCACAAATCGGAGGCGTTCTTGAACCCATTAACGCAGCGCCCGTGATCGTCGAAGACGACGTTCTCGTCGGCGGCAACTGCGGCGTCTATGAAGGAACGCTCGTGCGTGCCCGAGCCGTTCTCGGCGCCGGGACCATCCTCACGCGCTCGACGCCTCTTTACGACTTGGTCAAAGGCGAAGTCTACCGCGCCACCGCCGACGCTCCGCTCGAAGTCCCGGAAAATGCCGTCGTCGTACCGGGTTCGCGTGCGGTTAAGGAGGAGAGAGGACCCTGGAAGTGGAACCTCTCGCTCTACACGCCCGTGATCGTGAAGTACCGCGACGAAAAAACCGACCAAGGAATCGAACTCGAAGACTGGCTGAGATAAACGACCCAGATGTATCTTCGATTCGTCACAACGCGGATAGATAAAGATTCGCACAAACCAGAAGGCGCTTTTGCTACATCGTACGCACTGCTCGACTCCGGAGAACTTACACCAGATGAATGGCAGCGCGTTCGGGATCTGCAGATCTGGTTCAACAAGAACTTGCCCGGTCCGCCGAAAAACTTCCATGCGAAAAGAGCCGTCTTCTGGTTCAAATCCAGTGCAGAGGAAAGTATCCGGAATATCTGGGAATTGGTTTACCCATTGCGCCATCACGGTTACTTCGTGGAAGTCCAAAAGTGCCGAAAAACTAGGAAACGTTTTGCGGGAGGACAAATTTCAGGTTGCCGCATTTCCCTCAAAGTTGGACGGACGAATATCTATCCAATGATGTGTCGGTGGATTTGGACGCTCAACTTCCCCGTGCCATTCGCCGACACCTGAATCCCCGCTAACGTCTTCGCCACCGCATCCGCCCGCGACAATTTCTCTGCTCCGTACGTGCTCGCGAGGCCAATCACCTTCATGCCTGCAGCGCGCGCCGCCTCAATTCCCGCCGGCGCATCTTCAATGACGATGCATTCACGCGGCAAAAGTCCCAATCCCTCCGCGCCCTTCAAATACGGCTCCGGATGGGGCTTTCCGTGCCTCACATCGTCGGAGGTCACCAGAACTTCCGGCACGGGCAATCCGCAATGCCGCAGCCGGTTCTGCGCCAGCAATCGCG
Source organism: Candidatus Sulfotelmatobacter sp. (assembly GCA_030040965.1). Taxonomy (GTDB): domain Bacteria; phylum Acidobacteriota; class Terriglobia; order Terriglobales; family Acidobacteriaceae; genus Sulfotelmatobacter. The sequence goes on from JASHOT010000168.1 coordinate 3,359, forward strand.
ATCCTGAAGTCACCACGCCCCATCGTCCGTCGGGAATCGCCCGCACCAAGTCCAGCGCGCCCGGCATAACCACGACTCCCGTCTGATCACCGGCTTCGTGGTTCTCGATCGCCGCCGCCTCGGCTTCCGCATCCAGATGCGGCGCCACGCGCCGAATCACTTCAATGGTGCGCACTCCATGCGCAACGGCCATGACCGCGTCTCCGTCGACGCCTTTGCGCGACGCCCAGTCGCGCCACTCCCGGTCCACCGCACCGGTGGAATCGACCAGCACTCCATCCAGATCAAAAAGAATTGCGGTGCAGGAAAAAGTTGGCATTCTTGATTTTTTCTATCACAAGCGGATTCACCGGCGAGCACGCCGAGATCCCAGAAACTCATCTTCCTTTGCGTACTCCGCGCTCCTTGCGGCGAAAAAACTCTTAATGGTCCAAGGCTGGAAGACTTTGCACCGCCGGCGCATCAATCGCCGCGTCCTGCGCTTTCTGCCGCAAGCGCAAATGCCGATCGCGAAAATGTTCTCTCGCCCGCTCACCCCAGGCTCGCACAAACCAGTAGTTCAGGCCCGCTCCAATCGCGGAACTGGCCAGCGGAATCACCCGGCCGGCCCACTTCTCCACCACTTCCGTGCTGGCCTTGGCGGCAATTCGTTGGATGACGCGGGGCACGAATTTGTTGACCACTTCCTTTTCCAGCAACTCGCGGCTGATGTCGACTCCCGCCGCGCTCGCCGCCGCAACCCAAAGCTCGGCAATCTCGTCGTCGGTGTTGAATTCGAATCCGTAAATCAAACTCAACTTCTGAATGGTTCGCATGGTGATGGCCGACAAAATCCCCAGGTCGGGAACAATCGTCATCAGACCGCCCAACCCGAATCCGGCGCCTTCAATCGCGGCGATCTTCATACCTCCCCGAATGATCGAATCCGCAACCTCATCCAGTTCGCCAATCTGCAACGAAAACACGCCATGATAGCCGCTGATGGGCATTCGATATGCGGCCCGCAACTGCCAGAGAAACTTCTCGGGATCGACGCGCACCGACATATAGGCGCGCGTCAGCCCCTTCACCAGAGCGGTCTCGACCCGCCACCCCAGCCACGATTTGCGCTCGTCCGCCATCTTCTTCAACCTTACCGCACGCGCACCCATAATGCCATCAGAGGAAATACTCAGCGCGCTACTCAGCTTTAACGACCGAGTACTGGGCGCTGGCAACTAGGTACTGCTCCTGCTAGCATCATTCTTACTCCATGCCCACCGGAAAACTTCACGTCATCCCTCTCGGCGGCCTGGGCGAGTTCGGCATGAACTGCATGGCCGTGCGCTGGGGTGACGACATCATCGTCATCGACGCCGGCCTCATGTTCCCAGAGGCTGAACTGCTTGGCGTCGATATCGTCGTCCCCGACATTTCCTATCTCCTCGAAAACCGGCAGCGCGTGCGGGCCATCATCCTCACCCATGGTCACGAAGATCACATCGGCGCCCTGCCCTGGATCCTTTCCGAACTCAACGTGCCGGTTTATGGCACCGAATTCACGCTCGCCTATGTCGAAGACAAACTCGACGAGCACGGCCTGCTTGACGACGCCGATCTGCGCGAACTGCGCGCCAATGAAAGCATCAAGCTGGGAGCCTTCACGATCCGCCCGATCCAGGTCACCCACAGCCTGGTCGATTGCGTCGCGCTCGCCATTCATTGCCCGCTCGGCGTGGTGATTCATACCGGCGATTTCAAGGTCGATCCCACGCCCACCGACAACAAGCTTTTCGATCTCCACACCTTCGCGGAATACGGCAAGGAGGGCGTTCTCGCCCTTTTCCAGGATTCCACCAACGTCGAGCGCAAGGGATACACGCCGAGTGAGCGCGCCGTCCGCCGCAAATTTGACGAAGTTTTCGCCCACACCCGCCGCCGACTTTTCATCTCGTGCTTCTCATCGTCGATTCATCGCATCAATCTCGCCGTCGAACTCGCCCATCAGCACGGACGCAAGGTCGCCTTCATCGGCCGCTCCATGAACAACTCGGCGGAGATCGCCGAAGATCTCGGCTACATCGAAGTGCCGGAAGGCCTGGTCATCAATCCTGGCGAGATGAAAAATTTTCCGCCGGAAAAAGTCTGCGTCCTCATCAGCGGCACGCAGGGCGAGCCCATGTCCGCGCTCTCTCGCGCTGCCGTCGATAATCACAAGCACGCCAAGATTGAAAAAGGTGATACCGTCGTTCTCTCCAGCCGCATCATTCCCGGCAACGAAAAAACCATCTACCGCATGATCGATCACCTCTTCCGCCGCGAAGCCCACGTCATCTACGAAGACGGCACTTCGCCCCCCGTCCACGTCAGCGGCCACGCCAGCCAGGAAGAACTTAAGCTCATCATCAATCTGGTCAAGCCGCGCTATTTCGTTCCGATCCACGGAGAATACCGCCAACTCAAACTGCACGCGGAAATGGCCGCGGCCATGCGCGGATCGGTTGGCAAAGTCATGTTGATCGAAAGCGGCGAAATTCTCGAATTCGACGAACTCGGCGCCCGCAAATCCGGCAAAGTCAACGTCGGCCGCGTCTGCATCGACTCCGGCAATCGCACTGATGTGGTTGAGGATTTAATTATTAAAGACCGCCGCCATCTCAGCGAAGACGGCATCGTGCTGCCCATCATCGCCATCAACAAGTTGTCGGGAGAAGTCGAGACTTCGCCTGAGATCGTCACTCGCGGGTTCAACATCGGCGAAGACGGATTCATGGACGGAGCCAAACGCATCGTCGAAGACACGCTCGTGCACTCCAGCGAAGAAGAGAAAGCCGACTACGGGGTCATCAAAGAAAAAATCCGCGCCGATCTAAAGCGCTATATCTCCAAGCAATCGCAAAAACGCCCGCTGATTATGCCGGTGATTTTGGAGATCTAGGACAAACAGTTGGACACCTGGACGTGTTCACAGTGTGTTCAGATTCACGCCGAGGCACCGCAGAGTTTTGCCTTTGATGTGCCATGGCCCTGGCACATTACACCCGAAAGTGAACGGCAACGAAACTGCGGGTTGACGGAGGACGAATGCATCTCTTCGACGAGGATTTTTTCGTGCGCGGATGCCTCGAAGTTCCAATCATTGGCGAAGACGAACCTTTCGTTTGGGGAGTGTGGGTCACTCTTAGCAAAGAGAACTTTGAACGCGAACGCCGTCCTCGCCGGGACCCTGAAAGAGTCCGTGAACCCGCGTACTTCGGATGGTTGTCCTCGCGAATCCAGATTTATCCCGACACTGTACTTCTACAGACCAAAATCCATACACGTCAAGTCGGAACGCGGCCCTTTGTTGAGCTGGAGCCGACAGATCATCCTCTTGCGGTCGAGCAGCGCACGGGAATCACGCACGCGCGTGTGCGCGAGATTGCGGAACTCACCGAACATAAATGGCGGCATCCAAGATGGGATGAAAAAGCCCCATATGGCGGCGCATCGTAAACTGGCGTTATGACGCAACGCCTCGTCACTCTTGCCGACCTCCACTACGCCCGCACTCTCCTCGACGGCACCACCGTCCGCACCCGTTTGGTTCAATTCGAGCGCTCAGATAAAAACCGCTCCCTCTTTCTGAAGCCCGAAAACCAGCAGCCGATCGGCGCTTTCAAACTGCGCGGAGCCTACAACAAAATCGCGTCGCTCACAGACGCCGAACGCCACCGCGGCGTCATCACCTACTCCTCCGGCAATCACGCCCAGGGAGTCGCCTACGCAGCCCGCGCCCTCAACACCAAAGCCGTCATCGTCATGCCCAACAATGCGCCCACTATCAAACGCGAAGCCACGGCCAAGCTCGGAGCCGAAATCGTCCTCGTTGGCCCCGGCTCGGACGAACGTAAAACCAAAGCCGAAGAACTCGCCGCGCATCACGGATACGTCATCGTTCCTCCCTACAACGACGAGAAAATCATCGCCGGCCAGGGCACCATCGGCCTCGAAATCCTCGAAGACCTCCCTGAAGTAGAAACCGTCTTCTCTCCCCTTGGCGGCGGAGGCCTCATCTCCGGCGTCGCGGCTGCCATAAAGCTCACAAATCCGAAAGTGAAAGTCATCGGCGTCGAGCCCGAACTCGCCGCCGATGCCCAAGCGAGCCTGCGGTCCGGCAAAATCGTCCAGTTCCCCGCCGAGAAAGTCTCCCGCACCATCGCCGACGGCCTTCGCACCCAATCCATCGGCCCCATCAACTTCGATCACATCCGCGCCTTCGTCAACGACATCATCACCGTCACCGAAGACGAAATCCGCGCCGCCATGAAACTCCTTGCCGCAAATCTCCAAACCGTTGCCGAACCCAGCGGCGCGGTCGCTACCGCCGGATTCCTCTTTCACGCCGATCAACTCCCGAAAACAAAACTAAACGTCGCCATCATCTCCGGCGGCAACATCGAACCCGCCATGCTCGAAGATCTTCGCCGCGGCTAGACGTTGCGCACAAACTCGCAAGGGCCAATAATCTATACATGCGTCACGCGATCCTTCTCTCTGTCGCAATGTCGTGCTTCACGCTGATGGCCGCCGCTCAGAACCAAACTCAACGCGGCACTCTCATTCATGAAGAAACTATCCGCGTCTCGCCCAGCGCCGACACCGCTCGCCTGGGCGAGGCAGAACGCGGCCACGAACTGATCATCCTCGGCACCAGTCGTGACTGGACCAATGTCGAAGCCATCATTGCAGAAGCCCGACGCGACGACGAAACCAGCGAAGAACACGAAGGCAAGACCATCACCGGATGGGTTCCCAACAAAGCGCTCGTGAGCATGTCGACTCCCAACGGTGACAAAATCATTTTCGGCGAAGCCGCTGACTCCGAAGACCAAGCCAGCCGTCGCCGCGGCCGCCGCGACGCTGCTCAGGACGCCTTGCGCCTGTACTATCGCGTCTACGATCTGTTCCCCACCTCGCCTCTGGCCGGCGAAGGCCTCTACCGCGCCGCCGACATCCGCTGGCAGGTCGAGCGCTCCGATGTGATGACCCGTCCCTCGGCCCGCGAACGTGAAGCTTACATGCGCGGACAGATCAACGAAGACTGGATGAAGCTCGTCATCAAGAAATTTCCCGGAAGCAAGTGGGCCGATCTCGCCGCTTTCCATCTGATCGAAAATAAGCTGTGCGGCGATTGGCAGGGCGCCTCCAAGTGCCCGGAAAAAGAAGCCGACCTCTACGAGAAATACGTCAAAGACCACGAGCAATCGCCGACCGCACCGGAAGCGCTCTACGACGCGGCCTGGCGCTACTCGGCACTCATCGAGATCTACAAAACCGAGGCCAACGCGAAAAAATCAGATCAGTCGAAGACTCACGCGCTCGAGCTGGCGCAGAAAATCGTAACCCAGTATTCACAAAGCGACTGGGCCTTGCGCGCCGAGGATCTGATCTTTTACATTCAGCAGGGCGTACCAACCTACGGAAACGCGGCGGACTAAAACTTGCCAATCTATCAAGCGATTGTTCTTGCCATCGTTCAAGGACTGGGCGAATTCATACCGATCTCCAGTTCCGGACATCTCATCATCGTGCGGCGACTGCTCGGCTGGAACGAACTGTCTCCGGCGCACGAGCTCAGCTTCGACGTCGCCTTGCACTTCGGGACCTTGCTTTCCGTGCTCTTCTATTTTCGACGCACGTGGTTTCAGATCATCCGCGCCGGGTTCGGTGGCAAAGTTGTGCGCTTCGCCGAGTCTGGCGGTTCCGATGTGAATCTCACTCCCGCTGAGCAAAAAGAAGAACGCCTGCTGCTATGGTTTATGGCGATTGCCACCGTTCCCGGAGCCATTGCCGGCAAACTGCTCGAGCACTCCGCCGAAGACTATTTCCGCGAACACATCTTTCTGATCGCGGGCGCTTTGATCTTCGTGGCCCTGCTCATGTGGCTGGCCGAAAGATTAGACAAGCTGAAAAAACCGCTGACCGGCATCTCGTTCCTCGATTCGCTCATTATCGGTATCGCCCAAGCCTTCGCTCTGATCCCCGGTGTGTCGCGCTCCGGATCGACCATCACCGCGGGACTATTCCTCGGATTGACCCGCGAAGCGGCCGTGCGCTTCAGCTTTCTACTCTCCACGCCACTCATCGCCGGAGCCGCCCTGCTCAAGGCTCACGAGTTGCACAAAGAAGGCTTGCCACACGACATGCAGATGCCAGTCCTGGTGGGTATAATCGTTTCCGCCTTGGTCGGCTACGCCGCCATCGCCTGGCTCATTCGCTATCTGCAATCGAACACGCTGAAGCCATTCATCATCTATCGCATCCTCGCCGGCGTTGTGGTGATCGCATTGGCGATTGTAATGCATCTGCAATAAGCACTCTTGTCCTGTTGCGTTCCCGAAGCCGCGCGCTTTTACCAGCGCGGCAAGGGATCTCCCTTTCCACAGGCCTATGTTCATCCGGCACGGACGATTCCGCCCTGGTCTTCTACAAAAGAACGCATGCGACGCTTCCAGAGGGGCCCCACGAGTGCAATGGATCGGGAGATCCCTGGCTCCGCCTGAAGAACGGCTCCACTCGGGATGACGCAGCTGCTTAGCCGATCCGGGAAACCGCCTAAGCACTACGCTGGAATTCCCCAATTGCCCCGGCCTCGCCTTCCTGCCATAATGTAAAGGCTCTGGCCGATTGCGGCACTGGAGGCTGGAAGTGCCTCCGGTGATGAATCTGGCCTACATGGATTATTTCGCTTCGATTTTTACGCCTACCGCGAACCGGCGGCTCAACGAGCTCGTCGGTTTCCTGATGTGCGTCTCCGCGCTCCTCCTTCTCCTCGCGCTCGTATCGTATTCTCCGCTCGATCCTTCTTGGAACAGCGCCTCGGTTCTCACCGGCTCGCACGCCGCCCGCAACTGGATTGGCGTGGTCGGAGCCTACACGGCTGATGCCTTTTTGCAGTTCTTCGGCGTTGGCGCATTTCTGCTCGTCATCTTTCCCGCGATGCTGGGCCTGCGCTGGTTTCGCTCGTCGAAGGTGCAATCCCCGATCGCCAAGTCGCTCGGGGGAATCTGGCTGATGATGTTCATCCCCGCGCTGCTCGCGCTATTGCCGGGACATCTGCGCTGGGTGCACGTGATCCCCATTGAAGGACTGCTGGGCCGCGTGGTCGGCGATTTTTTGCTTCACTATCTGAATCTGGTCGGCGCCTACATCGTCTGCGGCACGCTTTTGGCCGTCGCGCTTTATCTCTCGACTGCGTTTTCGTTCTCCTCGATTCGGCTGTGGGCGCCAACGCGCTTTGCCTTCGTGGCCGCGTTGTGGAACCGCTATAAAGACTGGCGGGAAGAACGCGCCAAACGCCGCCAGCAGAAAGAACTGGAACAGCGGCGCATTTCGAAACCGTTGGTCAAGACACAATTGATCCAGACGCGCCCGCAATCGCCTCAGGCGCAGGCTGAGCCGCGCCGCACCGGCATCGAACGAATGATGGAAGAAGAACGTGGAGCGGCGGACACTCTCGTCCGTCCAGTCGAGCGCGGTTCGACAGCAACCGGCGGAATTCTCCACGAACCTCTCGCCGCAGCACCTTCTGCTGATGCCGAACTCGCCGGCCCCGAAGTACCTGAAGTCGAAGTCGCCGATCCCGAGGTCACCGATCGCGCCGACAGCGGCCACAAGCCGAAAACCACCATGCCGCGCATCGCCGCCGGCGGATACAAACTGCCCTCGAGCAGCCTCCTGCAGCGTCCCGATGAGCAGCAAGCCGTCGACGCCGACGAACTCAAGCTGCTGGCGCAGGTCCTCACCGAGAAGTACGCCGAGTTCGATGTTCATGGAACGGTAACGCAGATTAACCCCGGTCCCGTCGTCACCACGTTCGAATTCAAGCCCGAAGCCGGCATCAAGTACAGCCGCATCACCAACCTTTGTGACGATCTCTGCCTAGCTCTGAAGGCAGAGAGCATCCTGATCGAGCGCATGCCGGGCAAGAGCACCGTCGGCATCCAGGTGCCAAACCGCCAGCGTGAAATCATCTTCCTGCGCGAAAACATCGAGTCGCAGGAATTCATGGGCTCGAAGTCGAAGCTCACGATGGCGATGGGCAAGGACATCAACGGCCGCATTGTTACGGCTGATCTGGCCGGTATGCCGCACCTTCTCATTGCCGGATCGACTGGCGCGGGCAAAAGCGTCGCCATCAACGCGATGATCATGTCGATTCTGTACAAGGCGACGCCCGAACAGGTTCGGCTCATCCTTGTCGATCCCAAGCGGCTTGAACTCGGTAACTACGAAGGCGTGCCACATCTTTACACGCCGATCATCACGGAGCCGAAACTTGCCGCCAACGCGCTGCGCAACGCCGTCCGCGAAATGGAACGCCGGCTCAAACTGCTTGCCTCGAAGGGCGTTCGCAATATCGATCAATACAACCGGCTGTTCGAAAACGGCACGCCGAGTTTGTTCGACGAAGAATCGGATGACAAACCGATTCCCTACATCGTCATCATCATCGACGAACTCGCCGATCTGATGATGCTCGACTCCTCGAACGTCGAAGAATCGATTACGCGCCTCGCACAGATGGCGCGCGCCGTCGGCATTCACCTTGTCTTGGCCACACAGCGACCGAGCGTCGATGTGATCACCGGATTGATCAAAGCCAACTTCCCCGCCCGCGTTTCGTTCCGGGTCGCGACCAAAGTCGATTCGCGCACGATTCTTGATGCCAACGGCGCGGAAGCGCTTCTCGGCAAAGGCGACATGCTCTATCTGCCGTCGGGTTCGGCGCGCGTGCATCGCCTGCACGCACCGTTTGTCACCGAGAAAGAAATCGCCGCCGTCGTCGAGTTCTGGAAGGCGCAGGGTCTCGCCGAGTATCAGCAGAGATTCCTCGATGCCCCCAAAGATGAATCCGAGCCCGCCATCGGCACAAACGACGGCGGCCCCATCGGTGACGGCGAAGGCGAAAACGATCCCATGTACAACGACGCGGTGAAGTTGGTCGTCGAATTTGGCAAGGCGTCGACTTCCCTGCTGCAGCGCCGCCTCCGCATCGGCTACGGCCGCGCCGCCCACTTGATCGATCTTATGGAACAAGACGGAATCGTCGGTGCGGCGGATGGTCCCAAGCCGCGCGAGGTGCTCAAGCGCCCTGACTGGATTTCGGAAATCGAAGAATCGATGCGGTAGGCTGCGGGCAACACACGCCTCAGAATCCCGTCCAGTTCACAAAACGTTCCTTCAAACTGCGGAACCAGCCCGGAACCCAGCTTTTATAGCGCAACAGAATCGAAGCGTTCACATTCTTGGCTGTGTTCGTTGAGAACTTATTACTGAAGATCAGATAGTAGATTCCCGCTCCCGCGGGGAGTTCGGCTTGCAACGTGCCCTGCGTCACTCTACCGCTCTCATAAACCGAACTGGTGGCATATCCGTTTTGCCAGACAGCGAAAGCAGGTTCGCTCATCACATAGACTTCAATATTGTTGTCGATCTCGCCATCGCCGCCCTTTCCCTTATTGTTTTTGTCTTTGCCAGTGGTAACGCTGGAAGAAGAAAACTGGCCCATGATGGTGACGTGCGTCGAGCCTTCCGGCAAATCGAACTTGTAGCGGCGAAAGCTGTGCTCGCCGACGACAAACGGAGTCTCCGTCTCCAGCAGGGTCCGATCATGTTTCCATCCCGCCAGTTCCTGCATGGCCTGAGCAAAAGGATTGTCGCTGGTGATGGCCCAACCCAGGAAGAGGAGCAACAGGATCAGCAATGACCAGAGGATATAACGCCGCGTGCGCCTGGGATGCCGCGGCTTGGGCTGGGTCTGCAGAACTGCACCGCCTTCGAGGGTCGGGCTCTTGCGAGTCGAACTCACCGGCTTGCCGCATTTGAGGCAGAATTGCGCACCTTCCGGCAGACTGGCGCCGCATTTGCTGCAGCCCACGCTCACAGTGGCAACGTTCGCGGCAGATTTGTTGGGCTCGGTCTCCACTGCGCTCCCCGTTAGTGACTACTCGCGGATCCTGAGGTGGCCTCGATGCGAACCTGCACTTCTGCATTGGGCCGAAGAAGTGAAAGCGGATTTTAGCATAGATTTTGCGGCATTCGGGCGCTGCTTCGATCGCCTTGCGGAAGTTGTTCGCGCGGATCTCGGAGCGAAGAAGCTCTTCGTAACTCCCGTCATGGCGAAGCGCCAGACTATCTAGTAGAATTCGCGCTCAATCAAGGAGAACACGTTCGGCGGGCTTGATCTTTTCGGCATCGCGACTCCGATGGAAATCATTTTCTACATCGGCATCCTGCTCGTGATCCTGTTCGGTCCGTGGGTCCTGGTGTGGCGTGTGAACTCGCGGCGAAAGCGCGATCGTCAGGAAGATCAGTGGCGCTGGAACGACCTCACCGCGCGGATTCATATTCTTGAACGGGAACTGCGCGAACTCAAGCAAGCGCGGACATCGCCTGCCGCTGCGCCAGAGGCACGACAGGAACCAGCTCTCGATACACGCCCAGCTCCGGCAGCGCCTACGCCAGTCGTGCACACGCCTACCCGCGTGCGAGAAGTGGCGGAGCAATGGGTCACGCACAAGACTGCTCCCGTAACTCCTGCGGCCACTGTCCCGCCTTCTGCAGCCCCTGTGTCTCCTCCTCCGCTGCAAGCGCGGACTCCATCCCCACCATCCTCATCCGCCGCACCGCATGCGCCGACATTCGCATCCGAACTCGGCCCGACGTTATTCGATCGCTTCAAGTCTTCTCTCGATATCGAGGAGATGCTCGGTACGAACTGGCTCAACAAGCTGGGCATCGTGCTGCTGGTGCTAGGCGTCGCATTTTTCCTTGCCTACGAACTCAAGACCTTCGGCCCGGCGGGCAAAGTGCTGGTCGGATACGTCACGGGCGCGGTCATGCTCGGCCTGGGCATATGGTTCGAACGCGGCGAGCGCTACCGCATCCTGGCGCGTGCCGGCATCGGTGGCGGATGGGCGCTGCTGTTCTTCACCACGTATGCGATGTATCACGTGCCCGCCGCACAGATCTTACAGTCGCAGCCAACGGATCTCATCCTCATGCTCGTCGTCGCCGCAGCCATGGTTGGGCACACGCTGCGCTATCGCTCGCAGGTCGTCACCGGACTGGCGTTTCTGCTCGCGTTTCTTACTGTCACCATCAGCCACTCGAACGTCTACAGCCTGTCGGCCGGAGCGGTACTCGCCGCCGCTCTGGTGGTGATCGTCGGGCGAATGCAGTGGTTCGAACTGGAAGTCTTCGGAATTCTCGCCAGTTGTCTGAATCATTTTCTATGGTTGCGGCCCATCATCGAGCCAATGCAGGGCAAGCGGCATCCGTTTCCCGAATTCCTGCCGAGCGCCGGAATTCTCGTCTTGTACTGGCTCATCTTCCGTTTTTCTTACGTGTTTCGCTCGCCGCGCGATCAGAACCAGGAAAGAATCTCGACCGTTGCCGCGCTGCTTAACACCTCGCTGCTGCTGGCGCTGCTGAAATATCAGTCGGTGCATCCGGAGTGGGCTTTCTGGGCACTGCTCGCCCTTGGAACTGTCGAAATCGCACTGGCGCAGGTTCCCGCATCGCGGCGACGGCGCAATGCGGTCATCGTTCTCTCGACACTCGGCGTGGTTCTTCTGATCGCCGCCTTCCCTTTCCGCTATTCTGGAACGCGCTTGTCAGTTCTCTGGCTCGCCGAGGCGGAAGCGCTGCTGCTGATCGGAGTGTGGACCAAAGAGATCATCTTTAGGCGCCTCGGCATGATCGCGTCTGTGCTGGTCGCAGGCCAGATGATCGCGTACGACGCTGCGGTCATTTTCGGCAGGCGCATGGACGATGCCGATCTCCGCGCCGATTTCCGGATTGCGATTCTTTTCGTGGTTGCAGGCGCGGTCTTCTACGCGAATGCGCATTGGGTGTTGCGCGAATGGCCAGACTTTTTTACGACCGAATTCGACCGCCGCGTCATGCAGCGCTTTTCTTACGCCGCGACGGTGATGCTGCTGATCGCAGCCTGGATTGCATTCCCTCAATCCTGGACGGCGGTGGCGTGGTGCGCCTTGGGGCTGGTGCTCGTTGTCGCTGCTCGCCAACTCGCAGCGCAAGAATTGCACTACCAGGCAGTTTTTCTCGCTGCTATCGGTTTCGTGCGAGTGCTCGCGATCAATCTCAGCGCCACGGACAAATTTCACGGCCCTACGCTGCGCCTGATGACAACTTCTCTCGTTGCCGCGACGCTTTACGTCACCTCACGCGCGAATGCAGGTTCTGACGGGGACTCCGAACGGCTCTGGACGTTCGAGCGAATCTCGGCGGAAGCCTACACCTGGGCTGCGTCCTTTCTGCTCTCGCTCCTGGCATGGTACGAATTGCGTCCGGTGGGTGTCGCGGATGCCTGGGTCGTCGGTGGTTTGCTGTTGCTCGAGTTGGGAATCACACGGAAGAATCCGAGCCTGCGTTTGCAAGGATACGTCGCTCAGCTTGCCGGTTTTGCGCGAATCTTTTTCCTCAATCTGAATGCCGCAGGTTTGCCGGGCGAGATCAGCCCGCGATTTTATACGGTCGTGCCGATCGCGCTCGCCTTCTTTTACGCCTACTGGCGGCTGGATGCGACGAAGGCGGATCTTACTGCACTCGAAAAGAGGTTTCGGTTTGCAGAAATCAACTGCTGGATGGGAACCATCGCGGTCGGCTCACTTATGCGCTTTGAACTCGAGGCGGATTGGGTGGCAGCAGCGTGGGCCGCTCTCGCCTTCGCTTTGCTCGCCATCGCATGGCGCAGTGGACGCAAAGTGTTTCTCTATCAGGCCATTCTTTTTCTGGCCGGTGTCTTGTTCCGCACCGTGCTGCACAATTTTTTCGAACGCAGCTACTTCCCTGCTCCACCGTGGGAAAGCCGATGGGTCACGGTCGGCGCAACGGTTGCGCTGCTACTCGGGTCGCTGCCCATCGCATTTCAAATGCGCCGCAAAGACGAACCCAGCGAAGAAGTTGGACTCGTGCGTTTGGTGCAGAATATTGGCCGGCGTCCCGAACAGCTTTTCTTTTTCGTCGCGATCGGTCTGCTCAGCGGACTGCTCGGCGTCGAAATGCGGCATGGCATGGTCACGCTTTCGTGGGGACTGGAGGGCGTCGCCGTTTTTCTGCTCGCATTGTGGCTGGGAGAACGAAGTTTTCGCCTCACCGGATTGGGACTGCTGTTGCTCTGCGTGGGAAAAATTCTGGTCGCCGACGTGTGGCGACTCAATCCGCGCGACCGGTATTTGACGTTTATCGTGCTGGGCGGTGCGTTGTTGCTCGTGTCGTTCCTCTACACGCGGAATCGCGAGGCGTTGCGGCGATATTTGTAAATCGAGTTGTAACGAGTTCTTAGACAGGTTTGTAGGTAAGTTTCAGACGAGTTCGTAGCCAGATTTCGTTTTCGAGTTTCGTTTTCGAGTTTCGCTTTCGAGTTTCCTAAAATGAAGCGCTGGATCTTACTCACGACCATCGTCGCACTCGGCGTCGCGGCCATCGTGGCGAGCGAGCGCCGCAAAGTCGATGCCACCGCCAGTCCCGAAGCTCTGCTTTATCTTGTTGCCGATACCGAGAAAGAACTCACTCGCATGCCGGTGCGCTTCACGCGCATGTCGGACCAGGAGGAAATCCGCATTGGCGATGAAACCGCGCGGATGTATGGCTACGAAGCTCGAGAGAACAACGAAGACACGATTGTCATCGAGCGCTACTTGACCGAAGTTGGCGGGAAACTCGTTGCCCACGCGCAGCGCAAGCTGCCGTACCGCTTCCACTACATTCCGAGTCCATACATGATCAACGCCTTCGCGCTGCCCGGAGGCCACGTCTACGTTGGCGGCGGATTGCTGGCTCTCATGGATAGCGAGGACGAACTGGCCGCAGTGGTTGGACACGAGATCGAGCATGTCGACCACTACCACTGCGCCGAACGCGCTCAGCAGCAGGAGGCGCTGCGCCACATTCCTCTCGGCGGGCTGGTTGCCATTCCCCTCTACGTCTTTGAAGCGGGATACAGCAAAGATCAGGAACTCGAAGCCGATCGCGAAGGAACGCGCCTTGCCGTAGAAGCAGGCTATTCGCCCGGCGGCGCAATTCGCATGTTCGAAGCCTTCGATCGCATGTATCAGCAGTATCGCAGGCAGCAAGCGGATGGGCGCGCGAGTTCGCCGCAGGAGGAACTTTCGCAACTGGCGATGCAAACTCTGGAAGGATATTTCCGGTCGCATCCCTTGCCCAACGAGCGTATCGCGCAGATTCAGAGAATGATTGCCAGCGAGAACTGGCAGCCGCATCCGGAGCGTGATCTCGCGGTCGCCTATATTTTCTGGGCGCAGAGGGCCGAGACTGCATTGAATGACAAGCACTATCCGCAGGCGGAGCAGCTGGCTACGCGCTCGTTGAAGATGCATCCCGATCAACCGCAGGCCTGGAAAATCCTGGCGCGGTCGCAATTCGCGCAGGCCGAGTTCGCTTCGGCCGCGGAGTCCTACCGCAAATTGCTGGAGCGCGATCCGCGAAAACGGGAATATGTGGAGTCGTACGCGCTGTCCCTCGCTGCCGCTGATCGGCAGACGGCCGCCGGCCAGTTCCGAACCTGGCTCGCTTCCGTGGAAGGCAGCAAACCGGGCGTCGCGGACACGGAAGCGGCGGGACTCGCATTGTTGGCTGGAGATCCGACCCCGGCCCGCAAAGTCGAGTCCGATCTGCAACTCAGTAGCGACTCGTGGACGCCCGACTACACGGGCGATCTCGCCTGGTGGTACTACCTGGCCGGAGATTACGGGCGAGCGACGCAATTGCTCGATCAGGTTGTGCAGCAACGGCCGGGGCGGACAAACATGTGGCTGCGGCGCGCCTGGGCGGAGATCGAGATTCAACATTACAGCGATGCCATTCAGACGGTCTATAACACTGCGTGGGAGCGAGGCGGCACGTACGAGGAACACCCCCAGGCCGAGCGAGCGATGGCGCAGGCCGTCGCCTTCTGGCAGGCAAAGGAACCGGACCAAGCGCTCAGCAACTACGATCGCGCGATTTTCAGCCAGCCCGAGTGGGGCAATCCGCCGTGGGTGAAGGCGCTGTACTCGCCGCTGGTATCGCAGAGTGTGGAAGAAATGAAAGCCGAAAAAGAGCGGCGGAGAAAAGAGCAGATGGCAGAGAAACACTGAGAAGATCGAGCCGCTCAAGAAACAACTTTCTCCGTGGCAGCACTGCTGAGTTATCGCTCAGCCTGACCGGGTCAGAGGACCCTGCCCCACACAAACAAAATCACGCCGTCTTCGCGGCGCTGCCGTCCAGTCCCATCTCTTTCGCGATCGGCTTCATCGCCTCGATGCAGAAAGCGATGTGTTCATCGAGATCGACGCCCAGCGCGGCCGCGCCCTGAATAATGTCGTCGCGATTCACTTTGCGGGCGAAGGCTTTGTCTTTCATTCTCTTTCGCACCGACTTGGCGTCGACTTCGGTCAGCGATTTTCCCGGCTTGATGAGCGCCACGGCGGTGATGAATCCGGCGAGCTCGTCGCAGGCGAAGAGCGCTTTTTCCATCGGCGTGTCGCGCGTCACGCCGGTGTATTCGGCGTGCGACATAATCGCGCGCGTGACGACTTCCGGCCATCCGCGCTCTTTCAGAATTTCGTTGCCGCGGTAGGGATGGTCTTCGAGACTCGGCCAGCGCTCGTAGTCAAAGTCGTGGATGAGGCCGACAATGCCCCAGAGTTCTTCGTCTTCCGCCGAACCGTTTCCCCATTTTTTCGAGCACGCACTCATGCACGCCTCAACAGCCAAGGCGTGCTTTCGCAGGCTTTCAGATTGCGTGAACTCAGTCAAAAGCTCCCATGCTTGTTCTCGTGTGTGGATGGTTCCCTCCGCCTTAGTTCTTGCCGTCCGACTGTCCAGCGTTCGCGCTTTGCACGGCATCGCTGCACACTTTGAGCGGCTGTTCCATGCTATCGAGCGCGGCTTGCGCCTGATTGACTGCCGTTAGTATATGGCCTCGGTCTCCGCTGTTGCGCGCTGCGGTCACCGCGTATCTTGCATTGTTGTACTGCTTGATGATCACCGGCATGGCAGCCTGGCAATTCTCAAGCGTACTGTCCGGTTGAGTAGGCCGTTCCTGCTGACCAATAGCCGCCACGACGATGAAACCGACAATCATCAATAGTCCTATGAACGCCCGGGGGAATTGCATAGTTATGACCCTCCGACATTTGCTCAACGCTTTTTGGGACGCCGTCTTCGCTTCGCGATGGTCTGTGAGTTACTTCCCGGTTTGGTTTGAGCCGGTGCGGCGTTCAACTGCTCGATGGCCGCCTGCAAGTATCGCCGCAGCGCAGGGTTCTCCAATTCGCTTTGATCCTTGATCGTCATATGCCGAATCGACTTGCCCTTTCCAATCAAGAGGCGGCTTGGATCAGGCAGCAGCGCGCCGCGGTTGAATCCGAGATTCACGTGATCAGGGCAGGTGACAATGTGGCAAAAGCCGTCTTTCAGAGGCTTGCCGGTGAAGCAGAATCCAATCGCGAGGGCGTAGCTTTTAACGATGGATTCAATCGCCGCAGGCGCCTCCTCGAGAACCACCTCGCGCAGCGCCAGCGTCAGATTCGAGACGTGTGGATCGTACGCGGCAAGATACCCCAGCAGCACGCGATCCGGCGGTCGGGCCATGGCACGTTTCTCATCGGCAGGCTAGCACAGGAACAAAAAGGGTGTTGTCGTTCCGAACGCCGCCGGAGCGCACGCGACGGCGGCTGAAGAATCTGCTTTTGTATCACATCGCCCGTTCTTTTCCCCTTTCTCTACGGAAGCGGGGCTCGTGTAATAATCGCGACGGAGCCGAGCCCTTAAAGTCTTCTCGCGGTCTCGGGCTGAGGCGAGGCTAGGGCAATCCGGCCTTGATCGAAACCTCCGTCGGCGCCAGATTTTGCTGCTGAAAGCGCGGACTTACATGAATATCTACCTGCTTCAGTGCCTGATCGCCGATGTTCACGAAGCCATGTGGCGTATGCGCCTTGACGACGAGGATATCTCCCGTCACGGCCTCGCGGACCTCATCTCCGACGACAAATCGCGAGCGCCCTTCCTGCACAACGACGATCTCATCGTATTCGTGCAGGTGAAGCGGCGCGCCGCGTCCGGGCTGCGCTTCGAGCAGGTAAACGGAGACGGCGACGTTTTCGTGGTCTGCGCCGACAAAATTGTACGAGCTGCCGATCAAGGGTAAGTCTGTTTTGCGAATTGAGTACATGGCTCTCTCAATCTATGGTTCATGCCGCTGGCGAGGGCGGCGTCGCATAAGCGTGTATGAATAGCGATCCTGCGACGTATCGTCGCGGTGTTACATTGTTGGCGCTAATGCTGGCATGTTTCCCTGACCGAGCACAACTGAAATTCTTGATCTGAAGAGAGGAATCGATTCGATGAAGCGAGGTAGTTTGAACCGGATAATCGCACTCATAGGTTTCGTTGCTATCGGATCCCTCAGTATGGCCCAAACACCGAATCGTCGCACTGCGACGGACACGTCTGTTACCAAGCCCGAAGCGGTCGGTTTTTCCAGTGAGCGCCTCGAAAATCTTCATGCCCTCATTCAGGATGAAATCGACCATAAGCAGTTGGCCGGTGCTGTCACCATTCTGGCGCGTCACGGCAAGATTGTGGACTATCGCACTTACGGCCTGCGCGACATCGATTCCAAAGCGCCGATGACGAAAGACACGATCTTTCGCGACTACTCGATGAGCAAACCCGTCACCGGCGTGGCCATGATGATTCTTTACGAAGAGGGCAAATGGTTGCCCAACGATCCGATTTCCAAATACATTCCCGAATTCAAGAATCTCAAGGTCTTCACCGGCGTCGACAAAGAAGGCAAGCCGATCCTCGTCGATCCTGATCATGCCCCGACGATGCGCGAACTCATGACGCACTCGGCCGGATTCTCCTACGGACGCGGCAACACTGTGGTGGACACGGTGTACCAGGATAAGAAGCCAACGCAATCGGCCAACCTGCAGGAGATGATC
>JASHOT010000169.1 GCA_030040965.1 Candidatus Sulfotelmatobacter sp.
GCGCAGCGCGTTGCAGGAGGGCCGCGGAGCGCGTTGCAGGAGCATGATTGAGCTCCGCAAGTGAGCGGAAATTCAAGCGGTTTGGAGCGACCGGAATGAAAGACAATGGTCGGGGCGATAGGATTTGAACCTACGACCCCCTGCGCCCAAGGCAGGTGCGCTACCAGGCTGCGCTACGCCCCGACATGATCAGCAGAATTGATTCTAAAGTACTTCCCAACTTTCTTGCTACCTCCCAACCCTGATTTTTGGCCTCGACCGTGTCAAAACCGTGCTCATTGCACGGTCACCGTGGCAGTATGAGAACCTGCTTTTGCTAGCTCGCCTGCTTTTTGAGCAGGCATTTCGTTCGCGTGCCGGTTGAGTTTCTCCAGGGCCTCGCGCTTCATCTGCAACTTCATTTGCGAGTATTTCTTGAAGACTTGCGCGTCTCCCTGGCGAAGCATTTGTGTGACCCACTCGTCGGCTACGCCTCCGGCGCTGAGCCGCGTGGCGTAGGTCGAGCGCAGATCGTAAATGCGAAAATACGCTACCTTGGCGCGCCGCAATGTGGCTTCCCATGTGGTCTTCAGAGTCCTTAGATGCCCGCTCGGGTTCTGATCGCTCGGAAACAGATATGGGCTACAAGGCGACAGTCGGATCAGATTGCGAAACGCTTCCACGGCTAGCTATGGCTCTCGAAGGCTTCGCATAAACCAGTTTGTTCCACGGTGATCGAACGCTCCCTAAACTTGCGATCCGCTAGCGCTGGACCCCCGCGAGACTTCCACCCTTCCACCACTGTCTACTTCTTCCTCTGGACCCATGCCTGCCAGATGCCAGCCAGAAGCAAGTAGCCAAAGAGCCCAAAGATAAAATGCCAGACCAGGCCGCCGCCCTTATAACACTCAAAGCCAGCGAAGCCGAGAGCAAACAGACTGATCGTGATCAGGCGGTGATTCAGCTTTTCTGGCAGTTCGCTCATGGCACTCTCGCGATTAGCTATGCGCTCTGTTCTCGATTGCGTTCGAAGTCGTCTGGTCGATTAAGACTTAAAACCACGTCGCCGATATTCGCTGTATCGACGTAATGCATCCTCGATCACCGGATAGGCTGCCGCAACGGATGCGATCTCATCCACTTCGACCGCTTTCTGCTCGAGCTGTTTGTAGTCCTGAAAGAAGCGCCGCAGAACCAGCAATCGATGCTGGGGCAACTCGCTCGCATCGTGATAGGCATTGAACTCCGGATCGCCGGTGGCGACTGCGATAATCTTGTGGTCCTTCTTTCCGGCATCCACCATGGTCATCAATCCAATCGCGCGCGCGGGCATGACGGTGAGCGGAGCCACTGCCTCCTGGGAAAGCACCAGCACATCGAGCGGGTCATCGTCCTCGGCGAGAGTCTGCGGGATGAAGCCGTAATTCGCGGGATAGTAGACAGCGGAATAAAGCAGCCGGTCGACTCGAATGAGTCCGCTGGGCTTATCCAGTTCGTACTTGACGCTTGAACCCAGCGGAATTTCAACAACCGTTCGAAATTCCTTGGGCAGGTCTTCCCCCGGTGTGATGTCATGCCATGGATGCGACATTTCTCTGATCCTTTCATTTCGCAAAACAAACTCTGCCTAAGAGCCACCAAACTCATGCCATGATCATCGGCTCCCGCTCCGCTTCTTTTCGTTGAGTGATTTCCCAGCGATACAGGAGCCACGTGGCGGTCGCGGCCAGCGCGACCATCAACCACATGCTTCCCGTCAGCGAATACGCTCCATCGATCTGCTTGCTCAAGGAGGTATGCGTCGCTCTTAAGACGACGGAGAAGTAGGCGAGCGGAAGATCAAGGAACGCGAGGATGCCCAGCACCGCAGCCAGCGTCGGACCCTGGCCGGGGTTCGCGTATCCTCGGAGCAAGAAATAACTGACGTACACCGGAACAACCAAAGTGGCCCACACCAGCGCTCGATCCCAGATCCACCAGACAGAAAAGAAGGAATGAAACCGCAGCAGCGCAAGAGCGAAGAGGATGCCGGACAGCGTGACGCCAAGTCGGGCTCCGGCCACCGCCCATGCATCGGATTGTTCCTGGTGATAAGCAACGTAGAACAGAGATGCCATGAAATTGGTCGCAAAGCCAACCAGGGCAGCCAGGCTCAGATTCAGTTCCAGGAACGTGACACGGGACTCCGGTTTCCCGGATCCGTTGCTGGCAATCGCCGCCGTCACGATGACCAGGAACGCACCCAAAAAAAATTCCAGGTGCTTACGCCATTTGTGTCCGCGGATTGCCCTGTGCCAGAGCGATACCACTACCCTAACCATCGTGACCTCCTTCAGGAGGCAATTTGTGTTGAGCTCGTCGGACAATAACGTCGTGCAGGTTCACATCCTTGCGAAAGGCACGCCATCCATAGACCGCTTCCATGACGCGTTGACCTTGTATGAAGCATTCATGACAGACGGTCACATCGAAGGCGCCCTGAAAGGTCTCGGGCTGTTCCGGCCGCTCGCTGGGAAGGTATCTCCAGCCTCGCATGTAGAAACTCACGATGTAGCCATCTGGGATGTCTCCGCCCGGCAAATGATCGCTGCAGACATCGCACAGATTCACGGTTACCTTCGGCATTAAAAATCCCTCTTACACGATCCTCAGTTGAGCTCCCAGAATCGAAAGCACCACTCCACCTCCGACTAAGGTGCTGGACCAATAGAATGGGCTGCCAAAACTCACCTTCGCCAAGCCGGCGCCCAACAGCGCCAGCGTGAGGAGTGCTGCCACCAACGCCGCCCATCCGTGTGCCGGAACTAACGCGGCAACGCACAGGGGGATCGAGGCGCCCACGAAACTCGATACGCTCGAAAGCGACGCAGCCAGGATGGCCTCCCGAAGGATCGCGCGCCCCAACTTGCTTGAGGCCAAGCGGCCATGCGAGGTCAGATTGAGCTGCCGCTCTGCAACCACCAGTTCCGCGCGAAGTTGCGAGTAGCGAGCTACGAAAAACACGAACGCACCCGT
>JASHOT010000170.1 GCA_030040965.1 Candidatus Sulfotelmatobacter sp.
TAAGAAGATGGTTCAGTATCAGGTCGCGGAGTGGCCCGCCGAACACTTTCCGTTGAGCTCAGGCGAGCATAATTCAGTCAGGCTCCTCAAGCGGAGCCCACGCTCGCACTGCCAGAATGTAAGCCTTCGCGCCCGGTTTATTCTGGTTGTAGAACCCCACCGTGCAATTGGGACGGAAATAGTAAGAGTCTCCCGCCTGTGCTGCATAGCGGCCCTCGATTCCATCCATTCCACTTCCGGCCACCATTGTGCCTTGCCCTTCCAGTACCAGATAAATCTCCTCCGCCGTCTCATGGTGATGCGGAAAGTTGGTCCCGCCGGGTGCAAAATCCATCCAGAAGAAGCTGGTCACCATGTACGCTTCATCGATGGCGTCACGCTTCCCACTTCGTGGACCGATCAACAGCCGATAGAGAACGGAGGTGGGATGCCCATCCACGTTCTCCTCTTTCACATCATTCAGGTTAATGATTTTCGGTTGAGGCGATGGCGGGCTGAGGGAAATTCGCTGGGGAATTTTAAATGTCATCACCAGGATGCGGACCGTCCGTTCGGAATCGTTCGCAAGCGAGTGCTTCACTCCCGGTGCCAAATAGGTGAAATCATCGGCGCGCACCGGATAGGTCTGGCCGCCGTAGTGGAGGGTGCCATTTCCCTCCAACACGAAAACAATTTCTTCTTCTCGATCGTAGAGAGCACTCTGGCAAATGCCGTGGGCGTCGAGCCTGAGTTCACCGAAACGGGTCGTGCTTTTCAGGATACGCATCTGCTGATCACCCTGACCTAAAATCGGCGTGTAGTGGCATGTTTGTGATGTGAGATCGCTCGCCGTTTCGGCCAGATGCGGAACATAGCGATGCAGCCAGGTAGGATCAACCTGTCGCTCCTGGGCGAGCAGATCCATTGTCAGCAGGCCAAGCAGAGTCAGACAAAATGCGAGTGGGACCCTCAACTTTGCTCCAGCGCGTCTGCGCTCACTGATTCGTGGATTCGCGAAGCTGGTATACCACAGAATGTGCTTGACGCAAAATTGAATTCTTTCGTTTTATTGGTTTTTGTTCCGTTTGTAAAGCGCGCAGCGATGCTGCGTCAATTTTTTCTCGGGCATGCTACTCTCGACGCGGCGACTCTGAAAGGCACAACATGACACGGCGTCGGGGAACGGTGAACTGGATGCGATTTCTGGCGATGGTTATGTTGGCAGCGCTGGCTCCGTGCCCGCAATGGGCGCAGACGAAGGATCAGCCCAATCCACCGGCGAAAGCTGATTGCCGCGTTGAAGCCATTAATTACAAGGGATGGCAGGCGGAACAGCTTTCCAATCGCTGGGTGCAGCTCGTCGTGGTGCCGCAGAATGGCGGAAGGTTGATGCAGGTCACATTTGCGCAACACCCCTACCTGTTTGTGAATTCGAAGTATGCGGGCAAGTATTTTCCTCCGGCGGCAGGACAGTGGTTCAACTATGGCGGCGACAAACTTTGGCTTTTGCCCGAAGGCAATGATGACGAACAACACTGGGTGGGGGACTCGGATGTGCTGGATGATGGGCCATTCTCCTTGCGAAAACTTTCGGAAGGGAAATACTGTGAAATCGAGCTGACCGGCCCGGCTGATCCTCAGACGGGAATCCAGTTTTTGCGTACGATTCGGCTGGACGCCGATTCGCCCAGCATAAAGTTTCACGCCACCATGAAAAATGTGACCGGCCACACGCTGGAGTGGTCGATGCAATCAGTCTCGCAGTATGATACGTCTGACACAAGCGCATCGAGTGCCGACCAGGGCAGCGCTGATGCTGCCTCACGCGTCAATCACAATTTCTGGACGTTCACTCCAGCCAATCCGGCTAGCAGTTATCTCAACCGGTATCATGTTCGCTTCGGTCCAGCGGAAAATCCTGCCGTCGGTGTGCGCGACGACGGCTTCTTCACACTGCACTATGTACACATGGCCGCGGAGTTGTGGCTGGATTCAACCGAAGGCTGGCTGGCAGTCGTCGATGGCAATACCCGCTTCGCAATGGTGGAGCGTTTTCAGTACGAAACGAACCAACCATATCCTGGTAAAGCGTCGGTGATCTTCTGGACCAACGGGCCGGAGATGCGATTGAGCAGCGACGGCGTACCCTCGCTCAGCGCCGATGCAGACGCGAGCCCGATCTATCTGGAAGCTGAGATTAACAGCCCGATGTGCCGCCTGCGTCCCAACCAGGCTTGCAGTTTTGATACGGAATGGTTTCCTACGCGCGCGGGAACTGAATTCCACGGCGCGACCGACGCGGGTATTATCGCGCGCCCGCTACGGGCCATTCGGGCGAATGGAAAGATTAAAGTTTCCGGAGAGTTTGGAGTATTTTTTGCCGGACACGTCGTCGCCCGCTTGTACAACGAGCACGGTTCGTTTCTCGGTACAATGCCGGTCGCCGATGCGAGTCCGGCGGAACTGCTGTCGCTTGATAAGGAGATCTCTCCTCCCGGAAAACCGGCGCGGCTCTCGCTTCATCTGGAAGATGAAAATGGCGTCGACCGCGGCGCGTTTCAGGAAATCCCCGTTGCTACGGGAGATAACCGCTGAGATGAGAGCGCCCGGGGCAACGCTAAAACTTCTTCTAGTGGGTATCGGCTGCTGCGCAATGATGGCGGCCCAACAAGATCGGCCTTCCATCATTTCAGGTGCAAATGTACGCGCCGACGACTTGCTGGCACATCCCGTCGGCGCAAACTGGACTTCGTATAACGGCGATTACACAGGGCGCAGGTATAGCAGTCTGCAAGAATTCAATACCACTAATGTTGCCCAGCTAAGAACGGCGTGGGTTTTCCATCCGGGCAACTCGGAGCGGCTCGAAGTTACGCCGGTGGTCGTTCGAGGCGTGATGTTCGTGACGTCGGCCAACGATGTTTTCGCTTTGGACGCCGCCACGGGCAGAGTCGTGTGGCATTATCAGCGGCCGGTGAGTTCCGGCTTGCTCGACGATGCCGCGGCTCACAAGAATCGTGGTGTGGCGGTGTGGCGGAATTTTGTCTACACAGAAACCGACGACGCCCACTTGCTCTGCCTCGATGCCCGCTCCGGCGGCTTGCGATGGGACGTTCAATATGCCGACAAAGAGAAGCATTACGGCGCTACCAGCGCCCCGCTCGTGGTGAAGGACGAAGTAATCGTGGGCACTTCAGGAGGGGACTCCGGTGTTCGCGGATTTGTTGCGGCCTATGACGCGGCAACGGGAAAATTGAAGTGGCGTTTCTGGACAATTCCCGCCCCTGGAGAATTCGGCTCGAACAGTTGGCCCGGCGATGCATATCTACACGGAGGCGCCACGACCTGGATGCCCGGCACCTATGATCCAGAACTCAACACTCTTTACTGGACCACCAGTAACGCCGCACCTGACTATGCTGGCGAGTCCCGCCCCGGCGATGACCTGTACACTGCATGCCTGCTCGCTCTCGATCCTGATGACGGAAAGTTGAAATGGTACTTCCAGTTCACGCCGCATGATCTGTATGACTACGACGCGAATGAGACTCCCGTACTCGCCGACGTCGAGAAAAATGGCACGA
This sequence comes from Candidatus Sulfotelmatobacter sp., assembly GCA_030040965.1. Lineage (GTDB taxonomy): Bacteria > Acidobacteriota > Terriglobia > Terriglobales > Acidobacteriaceae > Sulfotelmatobacter. The sequence goes on from JASHOT010000170.1 coordinate 3,564, forward strand.
CACAGCATCTGCTGATTCAGGCCAACCGCAACGGCTTTCTGTATGTTCTCGATCGAGGCAACGGCAAATTCCTACGCGCTACACCGTTTGTGGAGAAATTGAATTGGGCCAAGGGTGTGGACGCCTCTGGCAGGCCTATCGTTTCCGGAAGAATTCCGACGGCGGAGGGGACGAATATCTGTCCCGGTATTAACGGCGCCACAAACTGGTTTTCACCTTCCTACAATCCTGACACCGGGCTGTTGTACGTGATCGCTCTCGAAAGCTGCAATCTTTACTTCGCTAAGCCCACGCCATTTGCCAAAGGAGAGACTTTCTACAACACCGGCACAAAGCGTACGCCGAATGAGCATGCGCAGAAGATTCTGCTGGCCCTTTCCGTGGCGGATGGGAAGACAGCATGGCGCTATCCGCAGGTGGGCCAGGGCAACTCATGGGGCGGAACTCTGACCACTGCCGGGGGGCTGGTTTTCTTCGCCGACGACACCGAATCTATTGAAGCCGTGGATGCTGCAGCAGGCAGAGTTCTCTGGCATTTCAACACGGGCCAAACGATGTACGCCTCGCCAATGACGTATGCGGTCGATGGAGTGCAATACGTTGCGATCGCAGCGGGCAGCAATATCTTCAGTTTTTCCCTGCCTCACTGATTTCGTAAATCATAAATCGTGCCTTGGTTCGGCAGGAGAGTAGAGGTTCAGCAGCAGAGAAGAGGCACCTTCATTCGTCCCAATCATTGCGTTTCGAACCACCAGCTTTGCTGACACCGGCCACCTTCATCAGGTAGCTGATGAGATCGTTCAATTCGCCGGAGCTGAGCTTCGCGCCGTAGTCGGAGGGCATTAGCGTCTGCGAATCATATTCCATCTTGTCGATCTCCGATTTCGACAGGAAAAGAAACTGGCCGTCGAGTGTCTGCAATTGGAGAGAGAAATTATCTTCGTCCCGCACTCTGCCGGAATATTTTTCTCCGCTGCGCAGGGATAACGTTGTCATCTTCACAGGTCTGGTACTCGCCGGATCTAGAATCGCAGTTCGAATCTCCGCAAGATCGTGAGTGCGGGCATATTCCGACAAATCAGAGGCGATAAATCCGCCCTCGCCCGCAATCATGTGGCATTGGGTGCAGCCCGCTCTGCCGGAAAAAATGGCCTTCCCACGCTCCGGATTCCCCGGCAAATGAATGGCCGTCTCCGTTCCTTGCAGCGTGCGCAGATAAGCCACGAGAGATTTGATCTGAGAACTCTCGAGCGAATGGAACGCCGGCATTCCGGTTCCCGGTATGCCGTTCTGGATGGTGTGAAAGAGTTGCGCATCCGAAAGCTGCTGCACGCTCGGACGATCGGCGATGTTGGGGGCCCGCTCGCTGCCTTTCCCGTCCAGCCCGTGACATCCGGCGCATACTCCAGCGAAGCTTTGTTTTCCCCGGGCCAAGTCGACCGGAACTTTCTGCTGATGGCTCGGAGTGTTTTGTGCAGCGACCGGGATGCTCGCGGCGAATACCGCCAGCCGCACCAGTTCCATCCCGCGCGACCCATAAGTCGAACTCATCGGTCAGCCTAGAACAAAAGTTTCAAAGCAAGCTGCATAATGCGCGCGGGTCGGGCCGAGGTCACATATCCGAATCCGCCCACGAAGCTGTTGTCGACGTTCCCCGATGGATTATTGAATTGGGCATGATTGAAGATGTTGAACGCTTCCGCGCGAAACTGCGCCTGCACGCCTTCGGTGATCTTCGTGTCTTTCAGCAAAGCCATGTCAAAGTTGTTGATTCCGGGCCCGACGAAATAACGGCGCATGGCATTTCCGACCTGTCCAAGTGGTTCCGTGGTGAAGTAATTCGGGTTGAAATAGGGTTCGCCGGCTGAATTGCGCGGGTTCTTGTTTATGAACAACGGGCCGTTACCGGGGTTATAACTTGGTATATCGATGGTGTCCGCGAACGTCCCGCTGAGCGAATTGTCATCGGTTTCGCTCAACTGAATGGGCTCTCCTTTAGCAAAAATCATGATACCGGACAGCGCCCATCCATCCGTGAGTCTCTTTGCCGCGCCGCCGGTGAGCTTGTCAAAGGGCATCTGCACGGTGTAACTCACGGTCAAGTCCTGCGGGACGTCAAAGACAGACAGGGCCCGATCTTGCCGGGGGTCAAGCGGATTGGTTGCATCAAACGAAGTCGAGCCGTTGTCGATCGACTTTTCATAGGTATAGGCCACAAGGAAGTTCGCATATTTCTCGGTGTGCTTTACGCTTACTTGGAGGGAGTTAAAGCTCGAGCTGACGGCCGTGATCATGTACGGGTTGCTGATGAAGTTATCGGTTGTCAGCGAACTCAGTCCCGTAATCAGGCGCGTCGTGGCAAATGAAGTGACCCCTGGATATCCCGGAGCGGACACCCCATTCGCAAGCAATATGGGCGAACCCGGACCAGGGTCTTCGTTACCCGGCCCGCACGTTGGACTATTGGGGGCAAGATTGGCCGGATTACTCAAAAACAGGCAGAGTGCTTGATTACTTGGATTCGACTCTTCGAACGTTAAAAGGTGACGGCCTAATGACCCAATGTAGCTGGCGGTCAACACCGTAGCCGATCCCAGCTGACGCTGCAGTGAGAACTCGAATTGCTGCACCTGCGGTATTTTGTCGTGAGGATACAGATAGTCAGACCCGGAAAGAGGCGTGGCTTGCGCCCAATTGAAAGTTGTATCCGGATTTTTTGGCGAGGAGTTCGATGGCGGAAACGTAAAGGGAAATTTTTGCGTCTCTATAGTTCCATTACCACGAGCCACAAATGGGGTCGCCAACAGCGTTGACTCGGCGGAGTAATACAAACCATAGGGCGAGTCTCCAACCTCGACAAAGCCAGTGGCGTCTTCGATAGCGCTATAGAAGATGCCGTAGCCGGCCCGAATGCTGGTCCTGCCTGGTCCGCCAAATAGCTTGCCGAGAAAGCCTTCGGTGTTGGTTGGCGCAAACGCGAATCCAATCCTGGGAGCGAAGTTGTGGTACTGAATGGGCGCTAAAGTTCGCGGCACACCTGGATCTAACGGAACAACCAGTCCTTGCGGCGCAGTCGGGAAGACTTGGGACTGTTCGCCGGGAATGACTGTCTCCAGTTTGTTCTGCGTGTCGTACCAGGGCGTCATAATCTCGTAGCGCAGACCATAATTAATGGTCAGCGTGGGGCGGGCGCGCCAGCTGTCCTGGGCATAAACTCCGAAGTATTTATCGCGTGAGTCAAGAAGTTGCTGGCTGGCCTGCGTGAAACTCTGCGGAGCCCCAATCAGATAGTCGGCGAAATCCACGCCGGTCTCCTCCCCACTGAAGACGTACGCCCCGTTGGCATCATCGTAATTCCGCTCATTGATCTGGTCGTAGTGAAAGTCCCCACCGAACTGGATCGTGTGGGTTCCGACAATTTTCGTGAAGTTATCAATCAGCTGATATGTGTTGTTAAATTCGCGCAAGGCATCTTGAGGAAGTCCGAATTCATAGTTATTGAAAGCGAAAGAGGGAACTCCTTCCAGCAATGGATTGATGGGAGCGATGCCTCCGTTGAAACTGGAGCCGGTGCCTGCAGGAGCCGTGAAACCTAAGGTCGTCAGGGGAATGTTGGTGCCACCAACTGGAATCCCTCCAAAATAACGATCCCGCAGATACACGAGACGAACATCGTTCACCGTGGAATTATTGATGGTTGTGGTCAGGCCGAGATTGATCATCTCCGCGCGGCCCTCAACCTCACTATCAAAGCCGGGCACGGTAATGCCCTGGGCGTAGGGCTGGGTCACCGCGAATTGGTCGAAAAAATAATATCCGAACAAAGAACCGAAGTGTGCGTTGGTGTCCAAACGAATTCCGAATTTATCGTCTCTTAGCCGTTGGTTATAGGCCGAGGTTGCATAGAAAGGCGGGCTGCCGGGACTCGTTGTCGCCTGTGGGATGTATTGCAGCGTATCCTGTGCGACTGGAGACCAGGCCGTCATCGGAATCACGCCTCCCGGAAAGACGCAGGGATTTGAGCCGGTGGAGGCGCAGCCCGGCGCATAGTAGGGCTCTCCAACGAATACCGTTCCCATCGGCTCGCCCAGTTCGGTCGAAAGTATATTGGCCCAATTCGGCCCATCCACTGAACCAACAGGACCACCTGCCGCGGCCGCGGCCTGGCTGAACAGGTCGTTCAAATCTCCAGTGCGATCCGGTCCCGACGGAACTGGGTAGTTTTGGGGTTGGCCCAGGATTTGTCTGTTTCCCTGGTAGTCGCCAAAAAAGAAAGCTTTGTCCTTTATTACCGGTCCACCAAAAACTCCGCCGAATTGATTTTGAATAAAATCTCCACGCCCCACGTAGTATTGTGACGCGTCAAAATCCGTGTTGCGTAAAAACTCGAATACGTCTCCGTGAAAGGCATTGGTCCCGGATTTGGTGACGACGTTGACCTGGCCCCCGCTGAAGTTTCCATATTCGGCGTTGAAGTTGTTGGTGATGATGCGAAATTCGGAGATGGAGTCGAGGTTAGGAAGAATTGCCGCGCCGTTGTGGACGCCTTCTTGCGCGTCCGCTCCATTCACCATGAAACCATTCGAACCCAGCCGGCCGCCGTTTACGGACTGAGTTCCGTTGGTTTGATCGCCGGACACCATGGTCTCGTCGCTGCCTATTCCCTGAGTCGTGTCGTTGCAATTGCTTGACGTGCATTGATAAGGCGAAACCCCGGGCTGCAGTGCGAGCAGATCAATGTAGGATCGTCCGTTCAAAGGCACGGAGGTCATCTTCTCGCCCGAAATCACCTCGCCCATTTGAGTGCTCTGCGTCTCTACCTGCGCTGCTTCGGTGCTGACCTCGACCGTTTCGTGGATGCCGCCGACACGCAGAGTGACATCAGCCCTAAGAGCAGAATTGGCGTCGATGACCAATCCCGTTTGCCGGTAGGTCTTGAATCCGGGCTTGCTGATTTCCAGGTCGTAAGTGCCAACCGCCAGTGTTGCCAGATTGTAGAAGCCCTTGGCGTCGGTTGTGACGGTTGACTTCACCGCAGTTTGCGTATTCGTAGCAACCACCGTAGCGCCAGAAACCACGGCACCAGAGGGGTCATTGACCACACCGGAAATGCTTCCGGTGATGCTTGCCAGGGCGAACGCCACGCTTAAAATCACCACAGCAAAGACCGCAACAGCCGCGCACCTTGGGTTACGCATAGGCTCATCTCCTGCGATCGGCGTCTTCGAGTTCAAGACCGACCAAAGCAGTGTTTTTATCTGATGAAAATCGCCGCTAAACTTTGGAAGTCAGCTCAACTACTGGACAGAGGGTTTATCCCAATTACAGCGAGCGTGTCAACCTTAACTTTGCATAGAAACGGCTTCCATACAAACTATCTTTGTATGTTGAGATCAGGTGACGAGGTCAAGCTTGCGAATCGACATTTACGGAACATTTTCAACTCACATTTCAAGCATCACCTCTTCCACGCCGTGCGAAACAGTGTTACAGTCCGCCAACTATACATTCCGTGGAGGGCAAAATGACCTGGTCTAAGCGCTTGGTGAAATTCGGCACTGTGGTGGCCTCAATCGTGTGCCTCGGGATCCTGTGGGAGTGTTCGCAAAGGGGATGGGTACTGCATGCAGCGTCCTTTCAGGGGCCCAATCCGCAGCAGACTGAGAACAACTTGATCGCCGAGTTTCGTCACGTAGAGGTAGCTTCCCTTTCCGACGCGCTGGAACAACTGACCGGCAAGCGCATGTACATGACCCACCACATGCAACCCATTTTCACCACCAGGTTTGCTGGTTTCGCGCGCACGGTCCTGCTCAAGAAAGACGAGGGAAACAGTGATCCGGCGGTGCTGAACGGGATGCTTACGGCAATCGATGAAGGTTCGACCGATTCGGTATACGTGATGGTCGTTGAGGACGGAGCCGATATCGCTGGAATGGGCGGGTTAATGGGAACGGCCATGGCAGCGCGCAACTATGCCGGAGCAGTAATCGATGGAGGCGTACGGGACGTGGCCTATCTGCGCAAGATCGGTTTTCCCGTATATGCAACCGGCATCGTGCCCTCCACGTCAGTCCACCACTATCGATTCGCCGGAGCCCAAATTCCGGTAACTTGCGACGGTGTACCCGTCAATGCTGGCGATATTGTGGCCGCGGATAGCGACGGCGTGGTGGTGGTTCCGCGTGACCACGCTCGCGAAGTTCTGGCTCTGGCCCAACAAATGGATTACAAGGAACACTCGATGTACGCGGTGATTGAGCAAACAAAGTCCATCGTCGAGGCCGTAAAGAAATTTGGCAGACTGTAAGAAACTAGCGGCTGATCCAAGAGATCACTCTTGAACAAAATTTACTTTCATCAGATAATTCGCACTTTCATTTTGAGCGTGGCCGATCGAATCGCGGTTTATGGGCATCAGCACTAAGCGTAGCTACAACATCACTGCGCTGCAGCGCGGTTTGCGTTTGCTGCAGCTCTTCAGCGAGTCTCCTCAGGGCCTGACGGCGAAACAGGTTGCCGTTCGCTCGCGCCTGCCCGTCAGCACGGTGCATCGGTTCCTTACGAATCTGGAAGGCGCCGGTTTTCTGAACTGCAGTGACGACAGCCTGTACCATCTGGGAATTGCCTGTTTTGCTATCGGACAGTCGGCCCTCGCTCAACTCGATATTCGCCGGGTGAGTCTGCCATATCTTCAAGAACTGAATCGTCTGACCCGCGAGACCATCCACTTGACTGTCCGCCATGGGCCCGCGGCGGTTTACGTCGAGAAACTGGATTCCACGGAACAATTGCGCATCTATTCGCGCATCGGTGCAGTCGTTCCGCTCTATTGCACGGCGGTCGGCAAGATCATGCTCGCCTACATGCCCGAAGAGGAGCAGCGCCGTCTTCTGGCGCAACTGAGCCTGAAGCGTTTGACTCCAAATACGGTTACAAATTTGCAGCAATTAGAAGCCGAGCTGTCCCGCATCCGAAAGAACGGTTATGCATGCGATCTGGAGGAGCACGAACTCCACATCCGATGTGTGGCTGCCCCGATCTGGGATCACTCCGGACAGGTGAATGCGAGCCTGAGCGTCACGGCGCCGGTCGTTCGCATGTCGGTGAGCCGCTTACGTCAGCTTGCACCATTGATTCAATCCGCCGGAAAGCAGATTTCGCGGGAGTTGGGATACCAGGCTGGTGACGGTCGCTTGCCACCGCGAAGACACAATTTCGGGGAGGTCACGCTTGCGAAATCTCTGTGACGCAAAGCGCGCGCTCATCGGTGCGATGGGTGCCATCGCATTTACCGTGCTCGCGTCACACGGAGCCTACGCAACTGACGATTCATCTCCGAGGCTGACCACGAAGATCGACGTTCAATCGCAGGATCTTCTGGTTCAGCCACCGGCCGCTAACTGGCCTTTATACAACGGCGACTATTCTGGCCGCCGCTACAGCGGCCTCTCGGAAATCAAGGTAGAGAACGTCTCGAAACTCCGCGCCGAATGGGTGTTCCATGCTCATAACAGCCAGCGGCTTGAAGTCACTCCCTTGGTCGTCAATGGAATCATGTTTGTGACCGATGCGAACGATGCAGCCGCGCTCGATGCCCGGACGGGCCGCGTCGTGTGGCGCCATTCCTGGCCGATTTCGGAGGGATTGATCGACGATGCTGCGGGACACATCAACCGCGGGGTTGGGGTGTGGCATGACCGAATCTACATGGAAACGGACAACGCTCATCTTCTTTGTCTCGATGCGCGATCCGGCAATTTGCTTTGGGATGTCGCTTACGCGAATTGGAACAAGAATTACGGGGCAACCAGTGCGCCGCTCGTCGTCAAGGATAAAGTGCTTGTCGGGACCTCGGGCGGCGACGATGGCGTGCGCGGTTTCGTGGCCGCTTACGACACGCTCACAGGAAAGCTCGTCTGGCGCTTCTGGACAATACCTGCACCGGGCGAATTCGGATCATCAAGCTGGCCAGGAAAACTTTACTTGCACGGCGGCGGAACTACCTGGATGCCGGGAACCTACGATCCCGGACTCGACACGATCTACTGGGGAACAAGCAACCCGGCGCCTGATTTTGAAGGCGAAGTCCGTCCCGGAGACGACCTTTACACCGACTGCGTGTTGGCCCTCAATCCCGATACGGGGAAGTTAAAGTGGCATTTTCAGTTCACTCCCCATGATCTGTTCGACTACGACGCAGTTGAGACTCCAATTGTGATCGACGCTGTTTATCAGGGCACGCCAAGAAAGCTTTTGGTGCAGGCAAATCGCAACGGCTATCTTTATGTGCTCGATCGAATCAACGGGAAATTTCTTTCCGCAACTCCGTTCGCGGAAAAGCTCAACTGGGCGAAGTCAATCGACGCAGCCGGCAGGCCGATTGTGACCGGAATCAAACCGACGGCTGCCGGAGCACGCATTTGCCCGGGCTACACCGGAGCCACGAACTGGTTTGCTCCCTCCTATGATGAATCAAGTCATACCGTTTACGTCATGGCGCTCGAGGAGTGCGAAACGTATTACTTCAAGTCAGAAGCGTTTCAAGAGCGCCACGGTTATTACTCGACTGGAGTGAAGCATATTGCCGGTGAGATTTCACAGAAGGTTCTGGTGGCCTACAGCATCGACAGCGGCACGATTGCGTGGAAATATCCGCAAGCCGGCACCGGGCGCTCATCGGGCGGGACGATGGTCACGGCAGGCGGCGTGGTATTTTTCGGCGACGATGCCGGTTCGTTCGAAGCCATCGAGGCCCGAAGTGGTAGACCTCTGTGGCATTTAAATCTGGGACAGGCCATCAGTGCCTCTCCCATGAGCTATGCCATCGCCGGCAAGCAATACGTAGCGATTGCCGCGGGTAGTGACGTTTTCAGTTTTGCGTTGCCTTAATCGTGCTTGAAAGAAGGAGGTCGAAAATGAATTTGACTTTCAGTCGCAGAGCATTCGCCGCGCGGCTTGCATCCGCGCTTTCCGCAGTTGGACTCACCGCGTCGGCTTTTCCCGCCAGTGCGGCGGGGCAAGCTTCAACCTCGGAGGGTGAGATCCGAAAATTGAATAGCGACGGCAAACCGGGCAGCGAAAAAGACGTCATCATGCCGGTGGTCGTCCACAACGGACTGATCTACGTCTCAGGGCAAGGGGCGCACGATTCGCGGGATCCGAAAGAGTGGACCATCGAATCCCACACCACCAACGTGATGGACAAAATCAAAAAGCACGTCGAGATCGGCGGCGGAACTATGGACACCGTTCTGCAGGCCAACGTCTTTCTCGTGCACATTGAACACTGGGATGGCATGCACAAGGTTTTTGCGACCTATTTCCCTCACGGCGGACCGGCTCGCACCACGGTGGCAGTGGCGGCTCTGCCCGGGGATTCTCTGGTGGAAATCAATTGCATCGCAGCGGTAGCTCATAGGTAGGCGGCGAAAGGGGGAACCATGCGATTGAACTCAAAGTGGAATCGACGCGGATTTCTTGGAACGGTGGCCACGATCGCGGGCGTCATGCTGACTCCGCGAAAGTTATTCGCCACCAATCGCAACGCCGCGGGCGCGAGCAAAACGGTGACTGGCTTCGGACAGACCGGCAATCCCTACCAGGAGCTTGGGGTCACCACCGTGATTAATTGTGAGGGCACCATGACGGTGCTCGGCGGATCGCTGCCTCACCCCGAACTTGAGGCAGTGATGACCATGGCTGGTCGCCATTTTGTCAGCATTCCCGAGCTCGAAGTAGCCGCCGGCAGTCGCATCGCCTCAATGCTCAAGTTGCCCCCCGATTACTCCGCACTGGTAACTTCGGGCGCCGCGGCCGCGATGCAATCGGGCCTGGCGGGCATCCTTACCGGAGGAAACGAAGCTTTGATCCGGCAACTGCCCGACCTCACCGGCATGAAGTCAGAGGTAATCATTCAAAAGTCGCATCGCAACCCGTTCGACCACCAATTGCGATCGACAGGGATCAGGTTGGTGGAGATCGAAACCGTCGACCAGTTTCGCGCTGCCGTGAACGAACGCACGGCGATGATGCATTTCTCCAACTTCGCCAATGCCGCCGGCCAGATCAAGGTGGACGAATGGGTAAGGCTGGCGAAGCAAAATAACATTCCCTGCATGAACGACGCCGCAGCCGATACGCCTCCAGTGTCACATCTGTGGGATTACGCCAACATGGGCTACGACCTGATCACGTTCAGCGGCGGGAAGGCGATTCGCGGGCCCCAGTGTGCCGGCCTGCTGATCGGACGCAAGGAGATGGTTACCAACGCATTGCTGAACAATAGCCCGCACGAAGACACTCTGGGCCGAAGCCAGAAAGTGGGCAAGGAAGAAATCATAGGCATGGTCAAGGCGCTCGAACTTTTTCTTAGCGAAGATCACGACGCGCTCGCGAAACAGTGGCAGGATCGGCTCGAAGGCGTCTCCCGCGAAATCATGAAAGTGCCTGGTGTCAGCACATCTTTCTTTGTGCCTGACATCGCGAATCATGTCCCGCACATGCAAATTCTTTGGGACGAGACCCGCGTGAAGTTGACGCCCGAAGAAGCGAGAAAGCTGCTCCGCGCGTCAAAGCCGGCAATCGTAATCGGTGAAGGCGAGGAACGCCCGGGGCTGGCTATGAACTCCTTCATGCTGCAACCCGGTGAAGACAAAATCGTCGCCGAGCAGCTCTCGCGAATTCTACGTGAGCACGTCGCGTAGCCAACGCCGTCGCGCATTTCGCCCGGGAGGATCTTGCGGCTCACACACCTTAGCGCATTCGAAACACGACCAAGTCAGCCGAAGCACTCCGCCTCGGTGACGAAGTCGAACCACGTTCCAGCGCGGAGGAATTCACGGTGAGCACCCACCGAACCACGCATGTGCGCTGGTTTCTGGTGTTCTGGTTGTTCGTCCTCAGCGCCGTATCGTATCTCGATCGTGTGAACATCTCGATTGCGGGTGGCTCGATCGCCGAGGCTTATCACCTGAGCGATGTACAACTCGGCAAAGTGTTCAGCGCGATGCTGGCAGGGTACGCAATCTTTCAAACTACCGCTGGAAGGCTGGCAGACCGCTTCGGACCACGCCGCGTGCTGACCGCCGGCGTAATCTGGTGGGGAGTTTTCACGGCAATCACCGCGCTTGTTCCGGCCAGGATCTCGGGAGCTGTTCTCGTTTTCATGCTGGTTCGCTTTCTCTTGGGCGCAGGCGAAGCCGTCATTTATCCATCGGCCAATCGATTCGTCGCGAGCTGGATTCCGGTGCACGAGCGCGGCATCGCCAACGGATGGATTTTTGCCGGCGTCGGCGCGGGCGCCGGCCTCACCCCTCCTCTGATTACCTATCTGATGATCCATTACGGCTGGCGCTCGTCGTTCTGGACATGCTCCGTGATTGGATTTCTGGTTGCTGCGGTGTGGTTCTTCGTGGCGCGCGACAAGCCGTCACAGCATGACCGGGTGTCTCCGCAGGAACTGGCACACATTGAAACCGGACTAACGCTTGCGAGCGATCCCGCCAAAAACAATCCCACCGATCGCGCTTTGATGGTGGGTGCACCCCGTTCCCTGCTGTCCTGGACGCGAGTGGCTCGCAGCAAAGAAGTCTGGGCAGCCACACTGAGCTATTTCTGCTACGGCTATGTCGCCTGGATTTTTTTCAGCTGGTTTTTCATCTACCTGGCGAAAGTCCGCGGGCTCAATCTCAAGGCGAGCGCAATCTACTCCATGCTGCCACCTCTCGCGATGCTGGTCTGCTCTCTCCTGGGTGGAACTCTCAACGACCGGCTGACCAAGTGGAAAGGGCTGCGATTAGGACGCTGCATTCTCGCGGCCGCAGCTATCGCACTGGCGGGACTGTTCATCGCGCTGGGATCGCAGGTCAAAAGCGCAAGGATGGCGAGTTTTGTTCTCGCGGGCGGTGCAGGTGCGCTCTATCTGTCGCAGAGTTCTTTCTGGTCGCTCACGGCCGACATTGCTGGTTCCTCGTCCGGTTCGGTCTCCGGATTCATGAACACAGGAAATCAGATTGGTGCTGCGATTACCGCAGTTCTCACGCCGTGGATCGCCGCCCGTTATGGCTGGACCGCCTCATTTCTGGTGGCCGCCGCTCTTTGCCTGCTGGGCGCGCTAAGTTGGCTGGTGGTGAATCCGGAAAGGTCCCTAGCTACCCGACGTGACGAAGTTTCGTTCCCGGGCGAGTGATGAATAGTTTTTTCTTTCCAATTGCTTACTGACTTCTCTTCACCTCGCTCCGCGCCGCCTTCAGATCGGACGCACCAGGCCTCGCGTCGTCGATTCGTTGTTCCGCACCAGGCATAGAACCAGAATCATGCCCACAAACGGCACCAGCCCGGCGACAATCACGATCGGGTCGAAGGAGTGCGTCCCGGTAGCCTGGCGCGCATCCGAAAAATAACCGATGAGTTTGAATGCAACGATAGTTCCGATGCCCGCGCCACTCCCACTCAGCCCGCTCACCGACGCCACCGATCCGCTGTAAAACAGATCTGAAGGCAGCACGTTAGCCATGGTCGTAAATCCCGCGTAGGTAAAGGTCACCACAGCAAAAAGAAAAGCGATCAGATAAAGATTCGTGGTGAAAATGGTTGGAATCAACAACGTCATGCCGAGTCCGCCGTAAATAATCGGCAGTTTGCGTGCGGCGCCAAGAGACCATCCCTGCTTGACCAGATAGCCAGATAGAGCCCCGGCGAAAAAACTGCCAACATCGGCTGCGATGAAGGGAATCCATACCGCAACCAATCCGCTCCTCAACTCAATCCCTTTCGCCACCAGATAAATCGGGAACCACTCCGTGATAAAGAAGAAAACAGGATCGGTAAACGATTTGGCGATGATGGTTCCCCATGTCTGCGGCAGCGTTAGAAGATCGCGCCAGCGCGGAACAGGCGAGCCGTTTAGAGTTTCATCCGCTTCGCGCTTGTCTGCAGCGATCATCGCGAGTTCCGGCGGGCTGATTCGCGGGTGCTGCTCGGGCCGATGATAGAGCCAGCGCCAGAGAATCAGCCACAGAAAGCCGAGCGTGCCCGGGATCATGAAGGCTGGTCGCCATCCCCACCGGAGATAAATCGCCAGGACAATAAACGGTGCGACAGCTCCCCCGATCGACGATCCGCTGTCGAACAGGGCAGTCGCCAGTGCCCGCTCGCGCTTGGGAAACCATTCCGAAACCGCTTTGGTGGCAGCGGGCCAGTTGGCTGATTCGCCTGCGCCTAATAAAAAACGGAATGTCCCAAAACTGTAGAACCCGTTCGCCAGCGAAGTCAGCATCGAGATCGCCGAGTACCAGATCACGGTGAGCGTAAGTCCACGTCGGGTGCCGATGCGATCCATGAGCTTGCCGAACACCATCTGCCCGATCGAGTAAGCGGCTCGAAATGCGATCGCGATGTTGGCATAATCCGAATTGGTCCAGTGATACTCGAGCTTGAGGTAAGGAGCGAGCAGAGAAAGAGTCTGACGGTCGATGTAGTTGATGACCGTTGAAGCGAATAGCAGGCCGCCAATCCACCAGCGCAGCGAGGGAATCGGTTTTCGGCCGTTCGTCATGTTAGCGAAACATGTTGAGGAAACATTGTTAAGGAAATAGGTGAAGGAAATCGCTGCGACAGTTAGGCGCACACCTTCGCCTGAGAGTCCCTGGCAAACAAGCTTTGCAACTCCGGGCCAAGCAACGATGCCGAGTTCTTATCCAGGTAAACGGTGGCATTCGGATGCCTGCGAAGAATGGATGCCGGCGCCATTGGGCTGATCGCGCCCTCGAAGCAAGCTTTGACGGCCTCGGCCTTCCGTCTGTCAGGAACAACGGCAAGAATCTCTTTGGCTTTAAGAATCTGCTGTGCCGACATTGAAATGGCGCGCGTGGGCACCTGCGAGATGTCGCTGAACCACGCTTCCCCCACCTGTTGTCGACGGCACGCCTCGTCAAGATTGGCGATGATGTACGGCTCTTCCGTCGTGAAATCCGCGGGTGGATCATTGAAAGCAATGTGCCCGTTTTCTCCTATCCCAAGGAAGGCAATGGCGATGGGCGCGGATGCCAGTTGCTTGCCAACTTCGCGAACGACTGCTTCCGGATCGGGCGCATCACCATCCAGCAAGTGATAGCGCGTGACGCCAGTTTTGCCGATCAATTGCTCCATAAGCATTTTGCGGAAGCTCCCCGGGTGCGAAATGGGCAGCCCGATATACTCATCGAGATGAAATAGTTCGACGCGGTTCCAGTCGATGTTGGGAGCCGCAGTCAGAGCATTGAGAAATTCCAACTGAGATGCGGCGGTCGCGGCAATTACGCGCGCCTCACCTTTCTCCCGTATGGCTCGCCGAATCGCGCTTGCGGCTTGCTCCGCCGCGGCTGCGCCCAACGATGACTTGTTCTCGAAGACCTTGATCAGCATCTGTTTTCACTCCGTGAGAAGGCCGAGAGTCTTGATCCGCAAGGATAAACAGGGTAGCATCCGCTTGACTTTTGCGCTTCTATTAAAACGATTCTCTACAGGGTTCCCATGAAATGCTCGGGCGTCTCGCTGAATGATGTTGCGATCCTGTCGCTTTCACTTTGCGTGCTCGGTTCCGCGGCGATTGCTCAATCGCCTTCGCCAACCATTGGAACTGTTCACGTCGATGTGACGCCCGGACACGTCATCAACTCCTTTAATCCCGATAGCGCGCTCGGCAGTTCTATCGACGTGCTGTCGCACGATGACATCGATAAGATTTACACGCCGCACATTATTCAGGAATCGCTCTCGGCCGGCTGGGGACCGATCACCTATCGCAACAATTCTGAATTGCGCATGGCCGCCTGGCACTGGACAGAGAATGGAACCTGGAGCGATGCCGCGCACGCGAGCGGCTACTTTACCGGCAGCACGGAACTCAAAGAACCCATCCGCTACATTCTTTCCTACGCCTTGCCTCATCGCGGTTTTTCTACCAGCGGCGACCGGCCCTTGCAAGGTCCCAATCTTACGTACTGGAAGAGCAATCCGTACTTGACCAGCAAATTCACGGGAGAGCGTGACGCACTTCATCCCCAATGGGTGGTGGTCGATCTGAACGCGGAAAAGCCGGTCGACGCCATACGAATTGCGTGGGCGAGTCCGTATGCGATCACATACCAGGTGGAATATTTTGCCGGCAAATCTGCTCTCGACTTCGATCTTGGCCCACAAGGTGAGTGGAAGACGTTTCCCGCGGGCGCAATCAAGAACGCGCAGGGTGGAACCGTTACCTTGAAACTCGCCGAAGCACCCGTTTCGGCGCAGTACGTCCGCGTCCTGATGACGGAATCATCCAACACCTGCGATCTGCATGGACCCGACGATATCCGCAACTGCGTCGGCTACGCGATTCAAAGCATCCGCCTCGGCACAATCGATTCCAGCGGCGCGTTCGCCGAAGTCGAGAAGACCTTTAACGAAAGTCCCACCACCTACCACTCGTCGTCGATCGACCCCTGGCATTCCGCCGCCGACGTGAACGCCACCGGCAAGTATCAGCACAGCGGCTTCGATCTCTTCTTCACCAGCGGACTCACCAACAATCTTCCCGCAATGAT
>JASHOT010000171.1 GCA_030040965.1 Candidatus Sulfotelmatobacter sp.
TCATCCACCGCAGAAGCAGCATGCTGCATGATGTGAAACTTGTCGTAAACGATCCGGCAGTTCGGGGCCCACTGTTCCATGCTTTGCCGAAATGGTTCCCACATGTCCACACAAGCGGCCCGGATCGCACTCCGCTGGAAGGCACTCAGCTGCGTCTCGAAAAACTCATCCAGCGTCTCTTTCTTCCGCTCCTGGCCGAACCATAGCGGCTCCCCGCTTTCCAGGTTGCTCACCACGGTCAGAAACTTCTGCTTCTTGCCCAAATAAATCTCGTCGACCCCCATCTGTCGCAATACTGGCTTTCTCCGTCCCGCCGCCCAGCGCTTCAGATAGCGCAGATCGATAGCCCGCACCGTACTGGCTGCCATTCCAAACGCTCGCGCCACCCGCCGCACCGCGGCACTCTCACAGGCCAGCCCCACCGCGTCTTCGAAGCGCTTGCTGAACGGCGCCTTCGACGGCAACTGCGGTACCTTCTCCGCCTTGATGCCACAATCCGGGCAGCGCACCCGATACAGTTCCACCACCACCGTGGTGCGGTATTCAAAACACGGTAGATCGCGCACCTCCCGCTCATAGCTGTCATACGCATCCCCGAACTTGCGCCCACAGCCCGAGCAAACCAGCTTCCGGTTCCCACGCTTGCGCCGTACCCACAACTTCAGAGTCTTGGCCGGCTCATTGATTTCGTGCCGATAGACCCGATATCCCGGCCATCCCAGCACCTTCGTCCAGTCGTTTTCTCGCATCGCAGCGAGAGTGTAACCAGAGTTGCTGAAAATCCAAAATGCCCATTAAATATGGAGACGTTACAAATTCCTGCTCAGAGCCGAAAAAAGGCACTCGGCAACTTGAACCGGTGTCCTGCTTACAGACTCCATTCTGAAACCTAGACAACCCACCGATCTGTCTGGCGTGGTGCCTCCGTAACCAGACCACTCTAAGTCGCCGCTGATCATTGCGTTACAAATCCTCCGCGGACCACGGCATTTTGGCAGCGACCGTGCAATATAGAACTTGCTGGCCCGCTCTGCCGGCTCCCCCCACGTAAAGCATGTGGCTGCAGCACTCCATAAAACCTTCATGTTGGATGAGGTTTCAAATGCAATCGAGACTGGCATGGGTACTCTTTACGGTCATTGCCGCAACTCAGATATGTAAGGGCCAATCTACGCCCACGAATCCGGCGTCCGCGGTTTCTATCGACCAGAGCTTCGGGAAACTCCCGCTGACATTTGAAGTGAACGGTGGCCAGACTGATCCACAAGTAAAGTTCATTTCGCGAAGCAAAGGCTACACGGCCTTTCTCACCAATGGCGGAATAATTTTGTCCCTACATCCTTCTACCTTCCCGTCGACATCTGCGCCGCTGCAAGCCAACCCCGGCAGCTCCCGACGACCTGTCTCAGTCGAACTGACCTTCATGGGAGCGGCGAACAATCCTAGCGTGGTCGGAGAAAACCTGCAACCTGGGATAGTGAACTACTTTATGGGAAATAATCCCACTAAGTGGAAGACGAACATTGCGACCTACGGGATGGTTCGATACAGGAATATATATCCGGGAATTGACCTTCTTTATTATGGAAGTCAACGTCAACTGGAATATGACTTTGAGATTCGCGCAGGTGCCGACCCAAATGAGATTCAATTCGAAGTGATCGGTGCGGAGCAGCTTAACCTCGATAGTCAAGGCAACCTGCTTATTACAATTGGGACCCAGCAACTCCGCCTGCAAAGCCCCAATATCTACCAACGGTTTAATAGTCAGCGTATGGCCGTCAGCGGCTCTTATGTGTTAACCGACTCTCAGCACGTTGCGTTCAAAGTTGGCAGTTACGATCCAACGCGGCCGTTGGTGATCGATCCTGTTTTAATTTATTCGACATACCTCGGGTGCAGCGATGATGACGTGATTGATAGTTTGGCAACCGATAGTGCAGGGAACGTGTACATCGGAGGGACTACAGATTCTGTGGACTTTCCAGTGACATCTCTGGGCTCTCTGGCAGCTGGAAATGACCATGCGTTTGTCGTGAAACTGGATCCCACCGGCTCGAATCTTGTGTATGCTGACTATATCGGCGGAAACGCCTGGGATTACGGATTCGCTTTGACGATCGATGCTCAAAACGAGGTTTACCTAACCGGCAGCACCTCTTCAAGCAACTTTCCTGTTGTGAACGCATTTCAGTCAACTTATATCGGATCCTACAACGCATTTTTAACGAAGATTTCTGCCGGCGGCACCTCTCTCCTTTATTCAACCTACCTCGGAGGAAGCGGCGCCGATTGGCCTACCGCGGTCGCGGTTGACGCGATATCCGATGTCTATATGGCAGGATATACTTCGTCTACGGATTTTCCCATTGCCAACGCCTATCAGCCGACTGTTTCCCCAAACCAGGGCGGCAATTACGGGTTTTATGGCTTCGTTACGAAATTTGTGCCGGATGGATCGTCATTGGCGTACTCGACATTCATCGGTGGTTCCACCAACGTTGCATACGTCAACGGTAACGGTTGCCCGTGTTGGGGGTCCCCCACAAACGAGATTATAGGTTTGGCTCTCGACAGTAGTGGAAATGCCTATATTGCCGGCAACACAAATACATACAACTTTCCCACTACTACGACTGCATTCGAGTCCAGCGATTCTACCCTCAACAATTCGGTCATTGGCTTTGTCAGCAAGCTCACCAGTTCGGGTTCAATGGACTATTCCACGTATTTTTATGAATACAGCGGATTTATCACAAACCTCTTTGCGATTGCCGTTGATGGTTCGGGATCTGCATACGTCACTGGAATGGCAGCCAACGACGGCAGCTTCCCGGTTACTTCGAACACGATCTGCAACGCCCCTGTCATGGGTGCGAGTTGCGATTGGGCGTTTGTCACCAAGTTTGACGAGACCGCTTCCACACTGCTGTATTCCACATTCCTTCCTCCATTCAACGATGCCTATCCGACGACGATTGTGCTCGATGCCAACAATGACGCATACGTGCTAGCGACGACCTCCGGCCCTTTGGTGTCGGGAGTGAATCCCATCGAGGCTTATTCAGGGGACAGTGATTTGCTTTTGGTGGAGATTGATCCGACTGCGAGTACGGTAGTCTTTGCTACCTACTTGGGTGGAAGTTCGTATGAGACTGCGGGAGCCATGTCTCTGGATGCCAGTGGCAACCTCTATGTAGGCGGCACTACATCATCAACTGACTTTCCTACCACGCAGGGAGCTTTTCAGACTCAGAGTCAATTGGGAGGGAATCCGGACCTCATGAGTGGGTTTGTGATGAAGATCGGCTCTGCGGTAGCACCGGCAGTTTCGCTCACGTCGTACTCATTGCAGTACCCTACAATCCCGATTGGAACATCGAGTCAACCGCAACAAGTGCTTCTCCGCAACATGGGTAGTGCCCCGCTCTCGATTACCTCGATCACCGCCAGTCAAGAGTTTGAGGAGACTGACGACTGTACCCCTAACGTGTCAGCTGCTGGCACCTGCACGTTGTCGGTTACCTTCACGCCGGTTCTAGTCGGACAGCAAAGTGGATCGATTTCAATAAGCGACAATGCGGCCGGATCTCCCCATATTGTTTTCCTGGAGGGTACTGGAGCTACACCGGTAATCGTCACACCCGTTACGCTGACATTTCCGAGCACCCCTATCAAGACAAGCTCCGCGGCGCAGACCGTGACTCTACTCAATCAGGAGCTGGCAAGCCTGCCGATTACCGGCATCCAAGTCACCGGCGATTACTCTCAATCGAATGATTGCCCGACCAGCGTTGCGGCCGGTTCCAGCTGCACCATCAACATCACCTTTAGTCCTTCGACGGCCGGGAGCCAAAGTGGCGAACTGGCCATCAATGACGGCGCAATCGGCAGCCCCCAGACCGTCGTTCTAGGCGGATCCGGGGTTGACTTCAGTTTGACCAGTTCTGTCACCAGCGCTACGGTCGAGGTGGGAGGGTCGGCGACGTACTTGTTGACATTAGCGGGCGTGGGTGGAGCATTCAACAACGCCGTCGCATTGAGCTGCAGTGGCCTGCCAGCAAATTCCAAGTGCAACCTGGCGCCCTCCGCAGCTACTCCGGGCGCAGGTTCAACCAGCATCAACGTGAGTGTTTCAACCATGGCGCCAACAGAAGAGGCACTCGCTCAGCACTCGGGGATGAGTCAGTGGGTGCTTGCTTTCTGGATGCAACTTCCAGGATTTGGGATTCTAGGCCTATTCCTCGCCGGCCAAAGATCACGACGAAAGCAACTGGCAATAGTCGCACTTTCTTTCATTATTTCTTCTCTCTTGCTGATCTCGGGTTGTGCGGGTGGAACAGGAATCGCGCCCCAAGGCAATTCCGGTACTCCATCAGGGAGCTACTCCATAACCGTGACCGGGAGCTCCGGTGCCTTGCAGCACTCACTGGTTCTCAGTCTGACCGTCAACTGAGGAGCTGCTTAGTTGTGTTCGATCATGTTCTCTGTTGTCTGGGGAACAAGGTCTCTAGTACCGTCTCGCATGCAACAAGAGCCTGTTCGTTCCGGTCGGCACATACATCCACTTTCACAAGTGCAATCTTGCTCGGGCATCTCGGATCGCACGGTCCAGTTTCGGGTACTTTTTCACCTCGCTTGCGACGTAATACCTTGTAATTTCGCCAAAGTGGCGCACGCCAGATGTTGTAACGGTGGCATGCAGGGTTTTACGACCGCTGTTCGCAAACCACCGTTTATATTCTTCCGATCCCAATCCCAGGTCCACCAGGCGCAATGCCTTTTGCTCGCATGCTTCGATGAGAATCTTTCCAAGAAGACAGTAACCAGGAGAATCATCTTTACAGCCAAGATCGAACGTTGTTTGGTACAAGAACCAGCTTCCGTGAAATTGAAAGCCATAGCTCCACGCCACTGGCCGGTCTGCGACCATCAAGCGAGTCAAAGTAATGCCTCGGGTATCTGCAAAGCGGCGGGCAAGTTCCTCCAGAAGGAATCGTCGTTCCGGCGCTACCAAAAAGCTAACGCGGCCTAAAGCTTGGAAGCGTGCGACGTGGACATCGACGAAGCCCGGCAGGGCAGCACGAATCTCCGGCCAAGTCCGAAGGTAGTTGAGAGTGACAGCTCCTTTTGCCTCCAAGGCCCGCAGGCATTTGCGCAGTTGTCTCTTGCACATCACTGTCGACTTCAGCGCCTGGCGTTGTGCGGTAGAACCCAGCTCTACACGCGGACACTCATATGCCGGTCGAATGTACAAGTGATAACCGTATTTCTTTGACGCCCTGCGAAGAGCGCCCAGGCTTGCCGAGTCGGCAGGCAAATTGGCGAGAACCAGATTACCCACCTTCCGCTGATGAAGTTCGTTCAAAACCGCGGTGACAAACTCTGCTCGTCTCCGTGGTCGACTCACAAAATCACAATAATCAGCGGTGGTGCCGGCAAGAAAATTCACATTCTGCTCGCCGGAGTCAACGCTTAGACAAGCGACTCCCACCAACTCCTCGGCATCATAGCCCAGAAACACAAGCGGTTTTGGGGGCGGTTTAAACGCAGACCTGAACGAGGACTGGATGGCAAGAGCCCACTGAGGAGTGTAAAACACTTCGGGACGCTCCATTTGCAGAACCAGTTCGTTCCAGCGTTGCAACAGAGACAATTCTTCTGGGATTTCCCGCAACAGAACTATGACCACTCGCTGCTCCTCAGAGGCCGAATCTCCATTCAGATCATTTCCGACTGGAATTGTACGCCTCAGTAATAAGTAGAAATGTCAATTGTTGTGAAAGAGGCGACCTCACTCATCCTGTGAAAGAGGATGTCAAGGAAAAACTTCTCTCCCTGCCCTCGCGGGAAAGCAAGGCTGGTGACTTACATCCAGCCCCTGCCTCCTTCTTAGAGGGGTTTTTGATTTTGCCGCTTTTGTTCACCGCGTAGTTCAGCGGTGATGCCAGCCCCAGTTGCGAATCCCGACTTGATGGTTTCATGAAACA
>JASHOT010000017.1 GCA_030040965.1 Candidatus Sulfotelmatobacter sp.
ACAGCAAGGCGTCTGCCTGCAAAGCAGATCATCGGGAGTGCAATTCTCCCCGCCACCTCCAGATTTCGTTACGAAGTTGTTTCGCTGGTGTAGCTCAGTGGGAAGAGCGCGGGCCTCGTAAGTCCGTGATCGGCGTTCGAATCGCCGCGCCAGCTCCGCTGGTATAGCTCAACGGGAAGAGCAGGCGCACGGTAAGCGCCCGACCGCAGTTCGAGGCTGCGTGCCAGCTCCACAGTTTTGCTGGTCTAGCACAGTGGCAGTGCAGAGAGCTTGTACCTCTCCGACGAGTGTTCGATTCACTCGACCAGCTCCAAAGTTCGATGGCGGGATTGGCCGAATGGCTTAGGTACTGGATTGTGGCTCCAGTCACGAGAGTTCGATTCTCTCATCTCGCCCCAAGTTGGGCGGTTCGTATAACGGGATTACTCACGGCCTGCAACCGTGAAATGCGAGTTCAACTCTCGCACCGTCCACCAATTTTTGGCTCGTGAACTTGACGGAAGAGTGCTGGTCTGAAAAGCCGGTGGACACGGTTCAATTCCGTGACGAGCCACCAATGTCCGGGTGTAGGGTAGCGGCCACCCACATGCCTTGGGAGCATGTCCACGCAGGTTCAACTCCTGCCACCCTGACCAATTTTCAAAAGCTGTGGCGCGGTAGTAGCGTAGGACAATACGAGAGGCTCATAACCTCTAAACGCAGGTGCAAATCCTGCCCGCGCAACCAATGCTGGTGGTTGGGAGCTTGCTCGAAATCCAAAGGTTCCTATCGGCACTTAAGCCAAAACGACAGCGTTATAGATCATATGAAGGACAACAGCTGGAGCAAGCCTACCAGTCTTCTTGAAGATAAGTGCGTTAACGATACCTAGCAACGCAACCGGCGGCCAAGAGAGAGCGGGATGGTAGATCGCAAAGAATGCCGCGCTACCTGCCACAGCCTGCCATCCACCCCACTCGCGATCGAGTGCTCGAAATAGCAGCCCTCGAAACAGATATTCTTCCGCAAACGGAGCGAACCCAATTGCCATTACTGCATACGAAACCTTCAAGTCCGGTATTTTGGCCATCTGCTCCTGGGCTTTGCGAATGATCTCGGCGGTTGCTGGGATGTGCTGTAACGCCGCGATGTAGCCGTGCGCAAGCAAACCCAATGTCAGTCCACCAGCGGCCCCCAAGAGGAGAAGCGAGAGAAATTTCCCATTTCGAATGCAGTCGAGACGCCACCAAGCTGGCGCTTGCTGCGCGTCCGGACCCCAACGCCACACATCTTGCGGCAAAACGCCCCGGTCGCTGAGAAACATCTGAGTACCGACGGAAACAATCACCGCACAAATCCCGTAGCTGATTGCCTGGGCGACGGCGATGTTCTCCCGACCTGCGATCACGAGCACAAATCCCGTCAGTACTGCCCCGCCTTCTACCAAAATGCTGATTGCGATCATCGCGTGCATGAGCGTGGGTGGCGGAGGGAGTTTTTCGGACCATGGGTCGTAGAGGTATGGCAGGCGTGCTCGGAAGTTCTGCCACATCGCGGCAGCCGTTAAATACGAGTACACAATCCCCATAATCGCGATGTGCCACTGCTGGGTCAGTACACCTATGCAGAACGTCAGCATCCCAAGCTGTGCGGCTCCGCGACGTGTCCAGGGAATCTGCTCCCGTTCTCCAGACGATGATGTAACTGAAACAAGAGTGACCGTTTTATCGGCCATACTTCGGCCAAACACAAACCAGCCGATCCCAACGAGCGCTATTTTCCAGATGCTTCGTGGGAAGAGATAGCCTGCATAACACAGCACTAATGCGACCATGGCTGACGAGATGAGTGACCAAAGCCACGCCTTTGCTTTCAGGAGACTCTCAAGGCCTCTGGGCCAGGTGAGCGCAATCCAGAGAGCCGTTCCCTCTGATGAAAGGGATCTCGGGCCGAGTATCCAAAGAAAATACGTGCCAAATAGAATTCCCGCGCCACAGAGATAGTTCCATGTGCCTTGCGCGTGACTGAGCAAGCCACGCAAGTTGAACACCTGAATACTCGCTACCGTCAGCGGAATCAGAATGACTTGGACGATCGCACTGCGATCACGGATGAACCAAAGAAATTCCTTGCGATAGAGCGGCTCCTTCCCGAAGCCTGCTCCTCGCGTGCTGGTTACTGACGGACCAGAATCGACTTGGGCGAAGTTGCCGGCGAGGCCGCGTTGTGTGCCCCATACGCTGAACGAGACGGCGCCGGCAATCGCTGCCGCGGTAATCAGCCAGCAGGTGAACATGCCTGCCAGAAATGAAAATGAGCCGTCTTCATGTCCGCCGACGAACAAGCTCAACCAAGGCCACGGGAGCTCGGCAAACGGAGTGAGGAATCCTGCAATTGTGGTGACAATCTGGGGTATCACAAATGCGCCCACGAAGAACAGCATCATAGACGCGTATCCCACCCAACCCATGAGACCGATCATTGCTCCGCGGGAGCGTGACGGGAATCGAAGAATCACTCCTATTTCAAGCGCCTTCCCCAGGCATGCCGCCGCGACTGTTAGCGGTATGCCTACGAGAAATGCAGCTACAAAACCAAGTTCTGGACCATACACAAAGCCGTACAGGAATCCTGCAAATAACGGTCCGCTCCAGTAAATTGGATTCGCAGCAATTGGAGACAGCATCTCGGCGAGAAAAACGGCTCCGGGCTGCACAGGATGAGAAAACACCCATTCCCACATTGGGTGTCTGCGGCGCTGAAGATCCAGTTCGAGGCCCTCACCCTGGAAGATCAGCATCATTGCCCACCAGATCAGAATCACCGACCCTAGGATCGCGGGAAGAGACCTTGCGTTCGCAAACCCGCCGAAACCATCCGATACTCGATTTCTGGCAATCAGGTACTGAGTCCCATGTTTCTGAATTGTCGAACGGAGTTTCTTTTTGATTTCTGCTGGGGAACCACCATACTTGTCCGCGATGCTCTCAGCCTCGCTGGAGTACGCCGACTCGGGAATCAATTGGTCGGGACTTGTCGAAAACTCGTTTGCATCTTTCTCAGCCGCAGAGGCCGTTTCCAAGAAAGATCTACTGACAACGATCTTTCCTTGTCCCTCGGCCTCCACACGTTGGCCAGATTCAACGGCTAACCGCGTGATGAACGCTGCACCGCCGTTGAGGAACGCCATGAAGAGGACCGCCATTGCGAAGCCAAGTCCACTCCAATCGGTCGAACTTCTTGATCGCTGCTGGAGCAGCTCCTGCTGTCTTTTTCGCCGGCCGGCAGAGCGTGCTCGCGTCGCGCTGAGAAGTAGGCGGACGGTGCTCCAAAAACCCAGTGGTCTCTTTTCGATCATCATCTCTGGGGCGGTCTGGCCGTGAGTTTGAGGAAGACATCTTCCAGGCTGGATTCTCCGTACGTTGAGAGCAGTTCATGGAGAGATCCCCTCGCAACTAGAGTCCCCTCATTGATGATTACCGCATGCGAACAGAGTTTGGTCACGTGGTCCATCAGGTGGGTGGAAAACAGAACTGTCGTCCCTTGCTGGGCGGTTTCGGAAATAAGGTCATAAAAGAGGTGCGTGGACTCCACGTCTAAGCCGTTGGTAGGTTCATCCAGAACCAGCAGTTTCGGCTCATGGATCATGGCCAGAAGCAATCCCAACTTCTTCTTCATTCCCCTTGAGTAGTCTTCGGCATAATTGTTGATATCGTCTGCCAGCCGAAGCTTCGCGATGATCGGCGTCGTCCGATGGAACGCATCCACGGCATCCAGACCATGCATTGCTGCGCTTAATTCCAGCACCTCTCGGCCCGACAGGTAGGAATAGAACACGGGTTCGTCAGGTAGAAATCCGATGAGTCGCTTCACTTCAACGCGTTCCTCAAATGCGTCGCGACCGTCGATTAACAAAGACCCCTCAGTTACCTTGAGTATCCCCATCAGAAGTCTGAAGAGCGTCGTCTTTCCAGCACCGTTGGGGCCCAGGAGCCCACAGATTTGTCCGGCCGGCACAACGAACGACACATCCTTCAGAGCTTCTTTGGAACCAAAGGACTTTGTGACTTGGTTAATCTCTACCAGATTATTAGGTGGCCGAGACTGGCCTCTAAGATCTTGAAAGCTGGTTTTGTCGTCGATTTGGATGTCGCTGTCTGGCATCTTGTCGTCAAAGATCAAAAGAGCGGGTGTGTTGGTCGGTCGTATTTCCCCTTGAGAATACGACAAAATCTTGAAATACCGAAGGTGTGAATTAGATGGGCCATGGCCGTTCTCTGACATCGGGAGGAGCATCTGGAACTATAGAGGTGCTGGTGCCAGCGGAGAGATTCGAACTCTCAAACACCTGTTTCTAAGACAGGCCGCTATTCCAATTCGCGCACGCTGGCACATGGTGCACAGGGGAGGATTTGAACCTCCGCGTC
>JASHOT010000172.1 GCA_030040965.1 Candidatus Sulfotelmatobacter sp.
AGATGGCCCGTTACGTCGAACATGGCGCCATCGATGCCGGCCTCACCGGACTCGATTGGGTCATCGAAAGCGGACTCAATGTGGTCACGGTCTGCGATCTCATTTATGCCAAACGCAGCCGGGGAAAAGTTCGCTGGGTTCTTGCTGTCCCCGAAGACTCTTCTTTCCAGCGCGCGGAAGATCTTTCCCGGCGCATCATCGCCACTGAACTCGTCAATGTCACCCGCAGTTATTTTTTGAGTAAGAATGTCGACGTCCGCGTGGAGTTTTCCTGGGGTGCAACGGAAGTCAAAGCCCCCATGCTGGCCGACGCTATTGTCGAAGTCACCGAAACCGGGAGCTCACTTCGCGCCAATCGTCTGCGCATTCTCGAAACTGTGCTCGAATCCAACACTCAGCTCATCGCCAATGCGATTTCTTACACCGACTGCAACAAGCGCCGCAAGATCGACAATCTCGCCCTCATGCTGCAGGGCGCCATGCAGGCGCAGGATCGCGTCGGGCTGATGCTCAACGTTCGAAAGGAAGATCTCGCCGGGGTCCTCGCCGTTCTTCCAGCCTTGCAGAAGCCGACGGTCTCTCACCTCAGCGATGAAGACTGGCTCGCGGTCAACACCGTCATCGATGAGTCTTCGGCATGGGATGTCATTCCTCGTCTCAAGCAAGCGCACGCTCAAGGCATTGTCGAATACCCGCTGAATAAGGTGGTCTTGTGAAGCGTGGCGCTGAACAATCTCGCCCTGTGAAACCCAACTTCCGCGGCATTCCAATTCTTTCTGGAAGCCGCGCAGCAGTTACGGTCGAGCGCCTCGCCGAGCGCGGCACGCAATTTTCCTTGCTCGAGCCTCGTGTCAAACGCATCATCACCGACGTCCGTCGCAATGGAGATCGTGCCGTCATTGGTTACGCCCGCCGTTGGGACGGCTTGCCCAAGAACCGACCACTCCGCATTTCAGAACGAGACCTGCTCTCCGCGTGGCGCAGCGCCAAACCCGAGCTGCGCAAGTCTCTCGCTGAGGCCGCTCGCAACGTTCGCCGCTTCTGCCAATGGCAAAAGCCGAAAGCCTGGACCCGCACCCGTTCCGGAATGTCTCTCGGACAGATCGTTCGCCCGCTCGATTCGGTCGGCTGCTACGTTCCTGGTGGACGTTATCCCCTCGTCTCGACGCTTCTCATGACGGTAATTCCAGCGCAGGTCGCAGGAGTCAAGAACATTATCGTCACCTCGCCGAAACCGTCCTCCGAAGTTCTTGCCGCCGCCGCCATGCTCGGTGTGCGCGATTTCTACCGCGTCGGCGGAGCCCACGCCATCGCCGCTTTGGCCTACGGTACTTCAACCATCCCGCGCGTCGATAAGATCGTCGGCCCGGGAAATGCCTACGTCACCGTCGCGAAAAAACTTGTCGCTTTCGATTGCTCCATCGACTTTCTTGCCGGACCAACAGAGGCCGTTATTCTCAGCGACACTGGCACGCCTGAATTTATCGCCGCGGATCTGGTCTCGCAGGCCGAACATGATCCAGACTCTCTTGCCGTCTTCATCACCACCTCGCGCAAGCTCGCGCAATCGGTTGCGCTCCACATCACTCGCTGCATACAAAATAATCCCATCGCTCGCGAATCTCTTCGCCGCCGTGGCGCAATCCTGCTCGCCCCAATACGCGAACTCGCTCGCGACTGGGCCAATCGCCTCGCTCCCGAACACATCACCATCGATCCCGAGGACTTGCCTTTTATTCGCAATGCCGGTTCCATCTTCCTCGGCGACCACTCCCCACAAGCCGCGGGCGATTACGCCTCCGGTCCCAACCATGTTCTGCCCACTTCAGGACAGGCGCGCTTTCGCGCCGGCCTCAGCGTCTCCGACTTCGTCAAGCTCATCACCGTCCAGCAACTTTCAGCTGCCGGCCTGCGCCGCATCTCAAGCACTATCGAATCTCTTGCCGGGATCGAAGGTCTCCAGGCGCACGCCGAATCCATTCGCGTGAGGTGCGCCCATGCTTAGTCCGCGCGAAATCATCCGCAACTTGCCGTCGTATCACCCTCCGCTCGCCGGACGCGACGGCCTTCGTCTCGACTTTAACGAGAATGTCGACGGATGTTCACCCAGCGTCCTCGCGTGCCTGCAATCGCTCACCACCGAAGATCTCGCCCGCTATCCCGAACGCGAACCCGTCGAAGCCGACGTCGCGAAATTTCTCGGAGTTTTAAATTCTGAGCTGCTGCTCACCAACGGCGTTGACGAAGCCATCCATCTTCTCTGCCAGGCCTATATCGATCACGGCCCAAGCCAAGATGAAGCCATCATCGTCGTTCCCACTTATTCCATGTATCGCATCTACATGCTGGCCGCCGGTGCGAAGCTTGTGACTGTTCCCGCCGGTCCAGATTTCCAGTTCCCTGCCGATGCCGTTCTCGCCAGCATCACACAACGCACGCGCCTGATCGCGATTGCCAATCCCAACAATCCGACCGGCATGGTCGCACCTCGTCAAACATTGCTCGCGATCGCCCAAGCCGCTCCGCATGCAGCTGTTCTCGTCGACGAAGCCTATTTCGAGTTCAACGGCGAAACGCTCCTGCCTGAGCGGGAGAACTGTCCTAATCTTTTCATCGCCCGCACATTCTCCAAAGCCTATGGATTGGCTGGCCTGCGCATCGGAGCTCTCATCGGCGACGCCGGCCAGATGCGCGTCCTCCGCCGTGTCAGTTCGCCTTACAACGTGAACGCAGCTGCCCTCGCCTGTCTTCCTCCTGCGCTCGCCGACCAAGCTTACGTCGAGCAATACGTGACTGAGGTCCGCGAGTCGCGCATGCGCCTGGAAACTCTTCTCCACGCCAACGGAATTCAGTGCTGGCCCAGCCACGCCAACTTCGTCTTGATGCGCGTGGGCCCGACTGCCGCGGACTCCATTGCTTTCGTCGAACACATGCGACAACACGGAATTCTCGTGCGCGACCGTTCCGCCGATCACGCATGTGAAGGCTGTGTTCGCATCACGCTCGGCACACGCCAGAACACCGATCGTCTCCTTACCGTTCTGCAGCAAGCGATTGACACGCGCTCGCTCATCGCATCCGCGACCGGAACCCGCCCATGAATGACGCAACCCGCGAGACGCCGGCAAAGACCTTTGCGAAGGCGACGAACAAGGCAACTGTACGGAAGGTCACCATCCACCGCGTGACGAAAGAAACTCAGATCCACGCCACACTATCGATCGACGGCCGCGGCCACTACCGAGTCTCCACTGGTATTCGCTTCTTCGACCACATGCTCGAACTGTTCGCGCATCATGGCGGATTCGATCTCACGCTTGCGGCCAACGGCGATCTCGATGTCGACCAGCATCACACCATCGAAGATGTCGGCATCACGCTCGGCCAGGCCTTCGATAAAGCTCTGGGCGCAAAACGCGGCATCCTGCGCGCCGGCTACTTCCTCATGCCCATGGATGAAACTCTCGGCCTTGCCGCCGTCGATTTTTGTGGACGCACTTCCGCCATTGTCGAAACGAAAGTTCGCGCCCGTCTTGTCGGCGATCTGCAGTCCGAACTTGTCCACGATTTTTTCGAGGGGTTTGCCCGTGGCGCTCGCTGCAGTGTTCACGTCCGCGTTCTCTACGGACGCTCCAGCCATCACAAGATTGAATCTCTCTTCAAAGCCTTCGCCCGCGCCCTTCGCGCCGCCTGCTGGCGCGATCGACGCTTGGCCCGCCTTTTGCCCAGCACCAAGGGACTTCTATGACGAACCCCATCGCCATCCTCGATTACGGCGCCGGCAATCTCGTTTCGGTCAAGAAGGCGCTCGACTGGCTTGGCTTCGAATCCGTCATCACTTCCGATCCCGCGGAAGTCCGCCGCTCACGAAAAATCATTCTTCCCGGCGTTGGCCACTTCGCCGCAACCACTGCGCTTACCCGTTCCGGATTGCAGTCCGAAATCACGGCCGCTATTTCGCGCGGCACTCCCTTCCTCGGCATCTGCGTCGGCATGCAATGGATGTTCAACGGAAGCGACGAATCGCCGGAAACCCGCGGCCTGGGCTTGTTTGCGGGTAGTTGCTCTCGTTTTCCTGCGCACGTCAAATCACCCCACGTCGGCTGGAACCGGCTCGAGATATCCTCATCCTCGCGTCTTTTCCGCGGCGTTCCCTCAACGTCATTCGTTTACTTCACGCACTCGTATTACGCGCCGATCAACGGCTCAACTTCCGCCGCTTGTGACTATGCCGGGCCGTTCTCCGCCGCCGTTGAGCGCGACCACGTCTTCGGTGTTCAATTTCACCCGGAAAAGTCCGGGGCCGTGGGACTCCGCCTGCTGCGCAACTTCTGCCAACTCTGACATGCTCACCAAACGCATCATCGCCTGCCTCGACGTCGACGCTGGACGCGTCGTCAAGGGCATTCAATTTACCAAT
Organism: Candidatus Sulfotelmatobacter sp.; assembly: GCA_030040965.1. Classification (GTDB taxonomy): domain Bacteria; phylum Acidobacteriota; class Terriglobia; order Terriglobales; family Acidobacteriaceae; genus Sulfotelmatobacter. The sequence goes on from JASHOT010000172.1 coordinate 4,421, forward strand.
CTTCGCGATGCTGGCGATCCCGTCGAGCTTGCCCGAACTCACGCCGAAAACGGCGCCGACGAAATCGTTCTTCTCGACATCTCCGCCGCAAAGCAGCAACGGTCGACGCTACTCGACACAGTTGCGCGCACCGCGAAAGAACTCTTCATTCCATTCACCGTCGGGGGCGGAATTCGCTCGCTCCCGGAGGCCGCATCTGTCTTCTCCGCCGGCGCCGACAAGATAAGCATCAACTCCGCCGCTCTCGCTGATCCATCGTTGATCACCCGCATCGCCGACCGTTTCGGTTCGCAGGCCGTGGTCATCGCCATCGATGCGAAACGTCGCGCCCGGGCAGCCGATGACCGACCATGCTGCGAGGGACCATGCTGCGACCGAGCCTGGTTCGCTTTCACCCACGGTGGCCGCACACCCACCGGCCGCAACGCCATCGAATGGGCTCTGGAAGCCGAATCCCGCGGCGCCGGCGAAATTCTCCTCACCTCTATGGACCGCGATGGCACCGCGGCCGGATTCGACTGCGATCTCACTCGCGCCGTTGCCGACTCCGTCCGCATTCCCGTCATCGCCTCCGGAGGCGCCGGAGACGCGCGACACTTCGTCGAAGTTTTTCGTACCGGCCACGCCGACGCTGCTCTCGCCGCTTCAATTTTTCACTACGGCCTGCACAGTCTCGTCGACCTCAAGCGGCAGCTCAGTGCTGAAGGCATTCCCATGAGGCTTCCATGCTGATCCCCTCCATCGACCTCATGGGTGGAAAAATCGTCCAGCTGGTTCAGGGCAGCTGCAAAGCGCTTGAGTTCGAAGACTTCGAAGCCTGGATCGACCGCTTCCGCCATTACCCGCTCGTCCAACTTATCGATCTCGATGCCGCCACCGGACGCGGCCACAATCGCGATCTCCTTCGCATCATCGCCGCCCAGCTTCCCTGTCAGATCGGCGGAGGCATTCGCTCCCTTGACTGCGCTCAGGCAATGCTCGAACTCGGTGCCCGCCGCGTCATCCTCGGCTCCTCGCTTATCTCGCAAGGTGCGATCGATCTCGCCTTCGCCCGCGACATCTCCTCCACTCTCGGCCGCGAAAAACTCGTCTTCGCCGTCGATTCTCGCGCAGGCCGAGTTGCGATTAAAGGTTGGCAGGAGTCCACCTCTCTTAGCGCTCTTGAAATGGTCCGCGCTCTCGATTCCTTCTGCAGTGCATTCCTTTACACTCACATCGACACCGAAGGCCTGTTGCAGGGATTTCCCTTCGACGTTGCTCGCGATTTGCGCAATGCCACATCTCGCCAACTC
>JASHOT010000173.1 GCA_030040965.1 Candidatus Sulfotelmatobacter sp.
TCGGTTGATTTGCCTCTGTCAAACGAATGCAAGCGCGTGCTCGCTTATGCGGCCGAAGAAGCCGAACGGTTGTCGCATCGGCATATTGGGACGGAGCATTTGCTCTTGGGCCTGCTGCGCGAAGAAAAATGCTTCGCTGCTGAAATCCTGCACGAGCGCGGATTGAGACTTTCGACCATCCGCGAAGAACTGGCCCGCACCACGCAGGAAAAAGCCCAGCCGCAGCGCCAGCGCGAATCGTCGCTCCTGGCTGAATTTTCGCGCGACCTCACCCAGGCCGCCATGGACAGCCAGCTCGATCCGCTGGTTGGCCGCGAAGGCGAAGTCGACCGCGTCATCCAGATTCTCTGCCGTCGCACCAAGAACAATCCAGTGCTGATTGGCGAACCGGGCGTCGGCAAGACCGCCATCGTCGAAGGGCTGGCGCAGCGCATCGCCGATGGCGAAGTTCCCTCGTTTCTCTCCGACAAGCGCATCCTCGCCCTCGATCTTTCCCTGATCGTCGCCGGTACCAAGTACCGCGGCCAGTTCGAGGAGCGCCTGAAGACGATCATGAAAGAGTTGATGGAGTCGCAGAATTCCATCATCTTCATCGATGAGCTGCACACGCTCGTCGGCGCGGGATCGGCCGAAGGCTCGCTCGACGCCGCCAACATTTTAAAGCCGGCTCTCTCTCGCGGAGAGATTCAGTGCATCGGCGCGACCACACCGGGCGAATATCGCAAGTCGATCGAAAAAGATCGTTCCCTCGAGCGCCGCTTCCAGGCCGTGAAAGTTCCGCCTCCGAGCGAGAGCGACGCGGTCAAGATTCTGTTCGGCATTAAAGACCGCTACGAAAAATTTCATGCCGTCACCTACACCGACGACGCCATCAACTTTGCGGTCTCACATTCGAATCGCTACATCCCCGACCGCTTCCTGCCCGACAAGGCAATCGACCTCGTCGACGAAGCCGGCGCGCGCGTGAAGCTGCGCCAGACTTCGCTGCCGGAAGAGATCACGGAAGTGCAGAAGCGCATCAAGTTCATCGTCCATCGCATGGAGAACGCCATCGCGAACCACGAGTTCGAGAAGGCGCGCTTCTACTCCGACGAAGAACGCAAGGAGCGCGAAAACCTGCGCGCGCTTCGCGAAAAGTATCATCTCGACGAGAGCTCTACGGGCGTGGTGAACCGAGAAGATATCGAAGACGTGGTCTCGCGCTGGACCGGCGTGCCCATCACTTCGATCAAAGAAGAAGAAACGCAGAAGCTGCTGCGCATCGAAGAAGAACTGCACAAGCGCATTATTTCGCAGGATAAGTCGATCAGCGCGCTGGCTCGCGCCATCCGCCGTTCGCGCGCCGGCCTGAAGAACCCGAACCGGCCCATTGGCTCGTTCCTCTTCCTGGGCCCGACCGGCGTGGGCAAGACCGAAGTCGCCCGCACCCTGGCGCAGTTCATGTTCGGCACGGAAAAAGCCCTGGTCCGCTTCGACATGTCCGAGTTCATGGAGAAACACTCGGTTTCGAAGCTGATCGGCTCGCCTCCGGGATACGTCGGCTACGAAGAGGGCGGCCAGCTCACCGAGCGTGTAAAGCGCGCTCCTTACTCGGTCGTCCTGCTCGACGAAATCGAAAAGGCGCACCCGGATGTGTTCAATATCCTGCTGCAGGTTTTTGAAGACGGCCAGCTGACCGACGGGCTCGGCAATACCGTCGACTTCAAAAACACCATCATCATCATGACGTCGAACATCGGCGCGCGGCACCTGCAGAAGCGCGAGGGACTCGGCTTCCAATCCACGAAAGAAGACGCGATCGCCGACAAGGTGGAAGAACTCGTCAAGAACGAAGTCAAGCGCACGTTCAACCCCGAGTTCCTGAACCGGCTCGACGAGATCATCATCTTCAACGCGCTCGGCGAAAACGACCTGATCCAGATTCTTGAGCTCATGGTCACGCAGCTCAACACCAATCTGGCCCAGAAGTCCATCACGGTCACGGTTGCCGACGAAGCCAAGAAATGGATTCTCAACCAGACGCTCACCGACCGCAGCTACGGCGCACGCCCGCTGCGGCGCGCGCTGCAGAAGTACATTGAAGACCCGCTGTCGGAGGCGCTGATTCAGGGCACCATCACCACGCGCCCCGCGTTCATCGAGGTCTTCCTCGAAGACAACAAGCTCTTCTACCGCCCAGTCGATTCCGAAAAGGCGGAAGGCGTCTTACTGTACGAAAACTAGGCGTGTCGGACCGGGTCTGGCCTGTCCTGAGCGAAGTCGAAGCAGCCCGGTCATGAGCGAAACTCGACAGAGTTCTCGGCCGTCAGCCTAAAGCCGGCGGCTTTTGCTGCCGATCCGCCCCTGCCAATCGGTCCTCGCTAACCAAATGCCCCTGCCGAAGGTTGCTGTCCTTCCGGTACAGCAACTGCCCGATCGCGTTTCGGAATCTTTCCGGATAAGCATTTAGAGTGATCGCGCATGCTTTCGCGGAAAACACATTTCTGGCTCAGCCGGCCGGTGCTTGCGGCGCTTTTCACTGGAGTGGTCACAGGCGGGAACGCGGCTTCCTCCGGTCAAGCAGCCTCAGGTCAAACTGCGTCCTCTCCTGCCCTGTCCCCGGTCACCGTCCAAGCTCCTGTCCCAACGCCTTCTCCCGCGAATGCCTCGCGCAAATCCCTGACGTTCGATGAGTTCATCGACTCGACCATCCGCCAGGAGCGGCGATTGATCGCCCTGATGCGTTTCTATAAGCCCATCGTCGAAACCTACATCCAGGAACAAAAGCCCGACTCCGGGCTTGGTACGTCGCCCAGGAAGGACGACTATTTCCTGAGCCGGCTGGATCCGACCGGCAGCGTCCTCGCCGATCGCGAATTCGAGTCCCCCGAGCGCTCGAAGCTGAATGGTGACCCGCGTTCGCCAAGGAACGGGGAAGCATTTGCGCCGGCCGGCTTCGCGCAAGCGGCTTTCCCCGACGTGGAACATTTCGACCGCCAGAGTTACATCTTCGAGTTTGTGCGCTGGGAGACTCTGGGCGACGTGCGTTGCGCCCTCATCGATGTAAAGCCTCACGAGAACTCTTCGAATCGTGGCTTCGTTGGCCGCATCTGGGTCGAAGATCAGGATTTCAACATTGTGCGCTTCACGGGAACCTACGTCTCCAAACAATTCTCCAAGCGCGCATTTCACTTCGACAGCTGGCGGCTGAACACTCTCAGCATCATGTGGATGCCCGCCTACGTTTACACGCAAGAGTCGGATCCGCGCGATCCTTCAAGTCACGGTCTGTGGTTCAAGGCGCAAACCCGCATCTGGGGCTATGACTTGACCCAGGCAGGTGATCATCGCGAGTTCGCCAAACCATTGACCGACGCGCCGGTATGGTTTGACCCAAAGCGCCACGAGGCCTCGCAGGATTTGAGCCCCGAGTTGACCGTGGGCACGACTACCTATCCCGCGGAAGACGACGCCGTGGAACGGATGCAGGTTGCCGGCCTGATGGCTCCGCATGGGCCAGTCGACGATATCCTGCAAACCGTCGTGAACAATCTGCTGATCACCAACGGCCTCGACACAGCCGGAATTCGCTGCCGTGTGCTGCTCACTACACCGCTCGAGTCATTCGTGATTGGGAGAACCATTGTGGTAAGCCGGGGCCTTCTCGATGTCCTGCCGGACGAGGCGGCGCTGGCCGCGGTGTTGGCTCACGAACTGGCCCACATCGTCCTGCTGAACTCACTGGGCGCAGACTACCTGGCCGGCTTCAACGTCCCGTTCTCGGATCTGGAAATCTTTGCCAAACTCGACTTCCACTTCAGCCCCGAACAGGAAGCCGCAGCCGACAAAAAGGGACTGGAACTTTTCTCGAAGTCTCCTTATAAAAACCAAATTTCAAACGCCGCACTTTTCCTGCAGGCTCTCGAACTCCGTTCTCCCCAACTGCCCAACCTCCTGCACGGACGCTTCAGCAACGATTTCGCCCGCAGTCATCTGGTCGGGATGCCGGCAGTGACCAACGCTCCCAAGCAACTCAAAATCGATAACGTGGATCAGATTGCCGCATTGCCGCTCGGTTCCCGGATCAAGGTCGATCCCTGGTCGGACCGGATTGTGATGCTTCCGCAACCCTCGGCGTCTCGTCCCCTCTCACCTTCAGAGAAGATGCCGTTCGAGGTGGCTCCATTCTTTCCGTATCTCAAGCGCCTGGAGCAATAAGGACCAATAAAGAACAATAGAGACCAATAAGCACCGATAAGTCCGTTAACAAGCAAGGGCGCGCTGAACCGGGGCATCTACCGCAAAGGAAAATTCGGCCGTCAGCGAAATGCCGGCGGCTTTGTTTTCCTGATCAACAACTCCTCCCGCAACTTCCCGATTGACCCCGGGTTGAACCTGTGATTAGATGCCCCAATCTTCCGCGGACCCCCGCGCCTGGGGCCCGCTCTACATGGGGCGTGCGACTGAGGTGACGTATGGTGTCTCGCTGCTCCACCCTGCTCCTCTGTGGTCTGTTTTTCGCATTCACTCTAAACGCTGCCGCTCGCGACGTCGTTCTTCCCGCGGGCACTCTTCTCAAATGCACCATGGATGAGCCGAACTTTTCCACCAACACCGTGGCCATCGGCGATCCCGTGCTTTGCCACCTGCACGGCGAGGTCGAATTCGGCCAGCAAGCCTTCCCGCGAGGAAGCTATCTTGTCGGCCATCTCGAGGACGCCAAGGATCCCGGCCACTTCGTCGGCAAGGGCTTTCTGAAAATTCAGTTCGATCGCATCGGCCTGCCCACCGGCGACTTGCCGCTTGAAACCAAGGTGATCGCAACCCACGGCTACAAGGTCGACAAGGAAGGCAAGATCGACGGCAAGGGCCACGCCGTGCGCGATGTGGTCGAGTGGCTGCTGCCGCCGCTGTGGCCATGGAAAGTCATCATGCTGCCCGCCCGCGGACCACGGCCCAAACTGAAGGGCGAGACGCAACTCACGTTGCGCCTCATGGATGACGTCGACATTCCGCAGGTTGCCGAGACCTTCGGCCCAGGATGGCACTTCTTCGGCCAATATCAGCGAGAGTCGTTTCAGAACTCGAGCTACGACTCGAGCGCGATGCAGATGCAGCTTAGCGTAAGCCCGGTTGCGGCGAACAACGCTCCGGCCGGCAATGCTGCGCCGCAGGCGACGTACGCAAGTCTCGTCACGCGAGCAGCGCCAACTGAAGTGTCCCTGCCCGTTGATACGCTCATGCTGCCTGGCATGCCTGTCTTCATTCTCACCAACGGCAGCGTGCTTTCAGTCAGCGGATACGGCTATCAGGACAATCGCATCACCTACACCCTGGTCTCGGGCGGCACCGGCGTGATCAGCGCCGAAGACGTCGACTGGTCCGCGACCACCCGGCTCAACGCCCAGCGCGGTATCCGGGTCACGCTGCACCTGGGCCGCGTAAGTCAGGCCGCTCCCGGAATGTAGTCTTACCTGTCCAAGGTCCCCCAGCCGCCGGTTTCGCCCGGCGGCTTTTTCTTATGACGCCAACCGACCGCCGATTTTTCTTTGCGACCTCCGCGGATCGAACGGAATCAGTTGTATCGCTGCCGCTGGGAGGAACACTCATGCACAGAATCTCCATCGCCGAAAAATTCTCGAAGATTTCCGACTTTTACCAGCCTCGCATCGCCGCCGAACTCAACGGACAGATGGTCAAATTCGTGAAGTTCGATTCGACCTTCGTCTGGCATCATCACGATCACGAAGACGAACTGTTTCTGGTGGTCAAGGGCCGTTTTCGCATGGAATTTCGCGATGAAAATTCGGGCGAGCACCACGAGTGGATCAACGAAGGTGAATTTATCGTTGTGCCCCACGGTGTGGAGCACCGGCCCGTGGCCGAAGAAGAATGCTGGGTGATTCTGTTCGAGCCCGCCTCTACGCTCAACACCGGCAACGTGAAAAACGAGCGTACGGTCGAGCAGTTGCAACACGTGTAGATCGTCGAAGTCGCTGCGACTTCTTGCGCACCTCGCGCGCCACCTGTTCGTCTAAAATCAAATCATGGCGACGGACCGTCTATTCCGCCTTTTGGTGCCCCGACTGCCGTGAAGTTGAGGCGTTTGCGCGGCGTCGAGCCGCGCGCCGAAATCCTGAGCACAGCGATGGACCCATGGGGAAACTGTAAAATCAACTTATGCAGCTGACTGTCTATTCCGCGTTCTGGTGCCCCGACTGCCGTGAAGCCAAGCGCTTTCTCGACAAGCACAACATTCCCTACCAGAATATCGACATCGAATCCACCCCGGGCGCCGCTGAAGAAGTCGTCAAACATACCGGCAAGCGCGCCATCCCGCAGTTCGTCATTGACGGCGAGTGGGTTCAGCCCTACCGCCCCGGCAAGGGCTTCCTCTACGAAGAAATGTCGAAACGGCTGAGGATTAAGTCCACGTAGTCGCTAAGCCGTAGTGGAATCCGAGCGAGCCTCGCAACCCGGCACTTCCGACCCAGGTCTCGCATAACTCCTGTACATCCCCTTCAGTACCGTGGAAAACCCGCGCCAGACGGGCGAAGATACGCCATTCAAGTTCGCAGGACCAGCCGCTAAATTCGCAACCGGCTGAAAAACAACAACTTGAAAAGACGCCGTTTCGACGACTCATGGCCGAACCCGAGAACTTAGGAAAATCCAGCTACGAGACTTCGCTGAACCAGAACCAGCCATCGCAGGAGCCGAATCCTGTCTGCGATAGCTGGCAACAGATGCTGCAAGCGGTTCTAGGGGTGGTCATGCTCTTCGGCGCGCTCGCCATGGTCCATTTTTATTTGCCGCGGGCTGCTGAGGGCGTTCCGCCGGATTCCAAGACCGACGCGTTGCAAAGGCAGGTTCGCGAACTCTCCGCTGAACTCGCGGAATTGAAGCAAGAGCGGGCCATGCCGGCGGTCATTCTCAACCGCTATCGCAACTCCATCGGATACATTTACGGCATCTATCAGGTCGGCATGCCCGGCCAGCGCCCAGCCGTGCGCGCCCGCGTCTCCGGTACCGGTTTTCTTGTCGGTGACGGACTCCTGGCCACTAATCGTCATGTCGCCGAGCCCTGGTTCGGCGATCCCGACTCCGAAAAACTTATGCAGGATGGCGCATCGGCCATGCTCGAGACCCTCGTCATCTATTTTCCGGGCTCGCCCACTCCGGTGCATCTCTTGCCAGCATCCGTTTCAAAGAGCGCCGATCTCGCCGTTCTTCGCATCGAGGAAACCGACCTGATTCGCGGCCTTCCCGCGCTGCCGCTTTCGAAGGCGCCCAGTTCTCCCGGCGAGCATGTCACGGTCATCGGATATCCCATGGGCATCGCCGGCATGGTGGCGAAATCGCCTTCGAGCATTTATGAACGCCTCGCCTATCGTCACAACGACATGAACGCTGCCGCCGAATTGGCCGCGCTCTCGCTCATTCGTCCCTCCGCTACCTGGGGACATCTCGGCGACGTGGTCGGCGACAAGCTCATCTACGACGCACCCACCGCACACGGCGGCTCGGGCGGCCCGGTCTTCAACTCTAAGGGGGAAGTCATCGGCATCAATTCCGCCTACATGGACGGCTTCTCCGGTGGCACGTTGGGCGTGAGCGTCGACTGTCTCCAACCGCTGCTCGACGAAGCCCGGCAGCGTCACTAACGCCTGACCCCATGGGGGACCTCCGCACAACCGGGAGCGGTAACCCCGAATGGAGCGGAGCAACCAGCCGCACGCTTCGCGATCGTCTTATCCGTTATTTGCCCCTCCTCGCGCTTGTTTTGGCGGCGGCATGCGGTATCTTCGCAGCAGCTTACCTGGTCGGCGGCAGGGATTTCCTGGATTTCGCGCTCGGCTATTCGCGTCGATGGAACGTGTTCTGGACGGTGCTCTCCGCGCTCGCGCTCTATCTCACTGCATGTGAGATAGCTGACACCAACTGGTTCCGACGATTTGGAATTCAGATGATGCAGGAGCGCCTGTCGGCGCTCGTTTTTGCGCTGGTACTCGGGAGTTTTTGCTTAATCGTGCCGTTCCGCGTCGCCTGGACGAACTACTGGCTGTTGCGCGATAGCCGACAGATGACAGCGGTTGTGACGGATACCCGCGACCACGGAAGTGTGGGATACCGCTATCGCGTAAATGGAGACGAGCTCACGTCGTCCGCATATTGCCCCCACAATGGTCGAGTCTCTTGCATGCCGGGTGAATCGGTGACAGCGTATTACTCGATCTCACATCCTTCGGTTTCAAGAATCGAGCCGACCGTTTCGATCGCTGACGGCGCCTGGCCGGTGATGATCTTTTTCACGTGGCCCTTCGAATTCATGGCAATTGCTACGGTCGTGAGTCCCCGGTGCAGATGGGCCTACAGGTTTGGCAGCCGCAATGTCTTGCCTTCGTCAGCGTAGACTCTCTTCGCCCCCTGCTCGACGAAGCGCAACAAACACACTCATTGCGACTTCTATTTTTCCGGCGATGCTTCGGTCAGGGCTTCGTAGGCCTTGACGATCCGGATCTCATTGCCCAGACGGGCCCGGCAACGCAGCATTTCGGGGTCTTCCTGCGCTGCGCGCGCTCCAAAGTAATCTTTTGAATCCTTCCGAGAAACCTAGTATGACAGCATGGGGAGCGGCTCTAAGGGGAGCTTTCTCGCGCGTCTTGCCGCGGCGCTGCTCGCGTTGCTCGTTGCCGCGGGAGTGATTCTCTGGCTCTTTGGCTTCGCCCTGGAGGCTCGTTACTGGGGTTGGCGCATGCCGGTATTGAGGCAAACGCCGGTTCCGGTTCGCGATCCGTCGGTTACGGAATCGGCAGGGCGAAAGATCGCCTTCTGTGGCTGTGCTTACGAGTTTCCGTGGAGCGATGTGAACGATGCAAAGACGAAGTCGGGAGTGAATTCGACGATCCTCTTTTTCGACTCGGGGCTGGTCGTGATATCGAAGTGCGAGCCGCCTCGCGAATTTGTCGACGGTGTTCTGTCATCGTTCAAGGTCAAGGCAGCGAGCTTCCGGCAAGCGTACGGTGACAGCGTGATGGACTCCGACTATGCACTGTGGACACGGCTGTTGCAAACAACGCCAGATTCGATGACCGTCGACACTTCGCAGCGACAACAAGGAGCGATCATGGCGCTCCTGGTTCTCAAGGCAATGGCGATGCCGCCGGCCGATTCCGGCATTTTTGCGATTCACGCGCACGAATTCAATGGCTTTCAGTACCGGGACCCTCAAGCAAAGCCAAAGTCGGTACTGATGAACCTTTACGCGGATGACCGCGGGCTGGAGTTTCAGTTTTTTCTGAACTATAACGGTGCCTCGGTGCACGTCTCGCAAGCGGACCTCAACCGCATCGTGCGAACCATACACAAGGTCGGCCCTTACGTTCCGCTGAAACAGGTGAGCACGAGCGTTCCCGCCAAATGAGGAAGACAGCGGTGGCGAAAAAGACTACTCGCAATACACCGGAGGTTCAGGTATGTGGAACTCCCACGCCATGCTTTTCTGCCATCTGCGCTTGAGTTCCTTAGCGTCAATTCGATTGAGAATTCGACCCGTGGGAACATTCAACTCGTATCCCATTACCTGACACATAGTGCCGCCCCATTGCGTGTCGCATGGAACCTCGGCCAGCACGAGAACCGAAGATGGACCCACCCAATCGATTCCAGTCATGTTGTATTCCGGATTGAACTTCGGATCGACTTCCTTCTTCATGCATGTTTCTTCATCAACAGCACGGCTGGCTTTCTTGCAACCTCTCGCGTCGTCTGCGCTGGGATAAGCCGCCTTGCACGCCGGAAATTGCTTGAGCATGTCGCGTTGGGCCTGTTCGGTTACTTCCCTAGGGTCACTCGGATCATCCGCAAGATATACATACACCCAAAAACCCCAGTACGACCCGCCGTTGCCGCCATTCACGAAAAAGGCTTTGGAGTCTTGCGACCAAAGAAGATCGATGTCTTGAAAGCCAGTTGGTAGGGCCGCGTCGCGTATGTTCTGCGTCGGGGTTGTGACGCGCAGAAAAGCCTCAAGGATCTGATCGCCTTCCGCGATATCGATGGGCTTGTAGAGCACCTCGACGTTGCTACGCCGATCTGGCGACGGTATTTGCACGGGCTTGCAATCATAGTATCGATCGTTTCTGCATTGTTCCGGGAACGCGACCGCCCTCTTTGCCGATCTTGGCTCAGCTGCAAAAGCAAAAGGAGAAAGGGCAAATATGGCGAAACTCGCGATTAAAAGACAAACCCGCAGCATTTGTTTTCACACACCTTCCGGCAGTGCTTCGGTCAGAGTTTCGTAGACCTTCACGATTTTGATTTCGTTTCCCAGGCGCGCCCAGCAGCGCAGCATTTCGGGATCCTCCTGCGCGGCGCGGCGGGCGTCTTCGGATTTCCAATAGCGCAGGAAAACGTAGTTTGATTCGCGGTCGCGATAGAGCAGATCGCGGGCGTAGCCTTTGCGGGCAACGATCGAGGTGAGTTCGCGGAGGGTCGCAAGCGAAGCGGCCTCCATTTCAGGGACGGGTTTCCATACGGCGACGGAAAGGATCTCTTGCGCCATGACCGGCGATTATAACGCGGGAATTCCGCCGGTAACCCCGTAGTCTGAATTCCGGTTGCCCTTGGTCATCTCGAGCGAAGCCGTATTTCCGGGCGGAGCGAGGGATCTCCCATATCTAGCCTTGTGCGTAAGGGAGATCCCTCCGCCCGCTGGAGAAAACGAGGCCTTCGGGATGACGCCTTGAGAAGTTAGAAATTCGGGAGATTCGAACGGCGGTCCTACGTTCGTTTCCGTTTCCTGGATCGCGGCCTTGGGTGCACGGCCTGGTTGGCTTCTTCGCGGGTGACGACGTGCAGGCGCATGAGATTGGTCGAGCCAGAAGCCTGCCGCGTGCCGGCCACGACGCCGAGAACGTCTCCGGGATCGAGTTGGTTGCGGCCGAGAAGTTGCTGCTCGGCCATGGTGACCATCTGTTCGGCCGAGCGCGCCTGCCGGCAGCGCACAGGATGCACTCCCCAATAGAGATTCATACGGTTCACTACAGGTGCAATGTGCGTAAACGCGTAGATGGGAACCTTGGGGCGGTATTTGGAAATCATGCGGGCGGTGTTGCCCGTTTCGGTGAAGACGGCGATGGCGCCCATGGGCAAATCTTCGGCGCAGTGCGCGATGGATTCGCAGATGGTTTCCGCGACAGAGAGTCCGTGGCGGTCGCGGCGGCGGCGGAACTGAGTGAAGTCTTCCATGTTGCACTCGGCTTCGACGACGATGCGCGACATGATCGAAACTGATTCGCGGGGATACTGGCCGCTGGCGGTTTCGGCGGAGAGCATGACGGAGTCGGAGCCGTCGAAGATGGCGTTGGCCACGTCGCTGGCTTCAGCCCGCGTGGGGCGCGGGTTTTCGACCATGGACTCGAGCATCTGCGTGGCGGTGATGACCGGCTTGCGCCAGGCGGAGGCGCGGCGAATGATGTGCTTCTGAATGACGGGAACTTTTTCCTGCTCCATCTCGACGCCGAGATCGCCGCGCGCGACCATGACTCCGTCGACCGCCTCGAGAATTTCTTCCAGATGATCGATGGCCTGCGGCTTTTCGAGCTTCGCGATGATGGGGATGTCGCTGCCGTGGGCAGCAATGATCTGTTTGCCTAAAGCTATATCGGCGGCAGTGCGCACAAACGAAAAAGCGACGGCGTCGACCCCGTGCTTCAGGCCAAATTCGAGATCTTTGCGGTCTTTCTCGGTGAGAGCCGGTATCGAAAGCGGGACCCCGGGAAGGTTGATGCCTTTGTGCTCGCCGAGCATGCCGCCGTTGATGACTTCGCATTGAATGTCGCGGCCACGCGCGGAATGCACGCGTAATTCGAGAAGTCCGTCGGAGAGCAGGATGCGCGCACCGGGCGAGAGTTCGCGGGCCAGATCGGGAAATGTCGTGGAGATGCGAGTGGCGGTGCCGGGAATCTCGTCGGGAGTAATGGTGACGAGCGACCCAGTTTTGAGCAGAACCGGCTCGCGGCCCTCGAGCCATCCAGTGCGGATTTTCGGACCCTGGAGATCCTGCAGAATGCAGACGGTGCGGTCTTCGCGCTCGGCAGCGCGGCGCAGGCGCGCGATGTTGCGGGCATGGTCTTCATGAGTGCCGTGAGAGAAGTTGAGACGCGCGACGTCCATGCCGAGGCGCAGCAAGTCGCGCATGACCGCTTCACTGTTCGAAGCCGGGCCAATGGTGCAGATGATCTTGGCGCGGCGGGCGGCGGGTTTGCGGATGTCGTTCAATTTTCTCTCGATTTTGCAATCGGTCGATTCAGCGCGATGCCGCTACGGGAGGGAATCCGATTTGAAAGGGCGCGGCTTCAACCGCGCCGACCCCTACGACTTGCGGATGCTGATCGCCGTCAATTCTTTGCCCAGCATGGCGCGCGGAAACAGCAGCGCGTTGAATTCCGCCCCGACGAGGATGACCAGAGAGACCAGGTACATCCACACCAGCAGGGCCATGGCGGCACCGAACGATCCATACACATTGTTGAAATCGCCAAAGTGCTGCAGATAGCTGCGGAATCCGACCGTGACCGCAAACCACAGGACTGTGGCCAGGGTCGCGCCCGGAACCACGCTGTGCCAGGGCTGGGTACGAGGCACGGCATGATGATAGATCAACGCAATCACAAGGACGCTGGTGAGACTGGCGATCACCCAGCGGCCTATGCCCCACAACAGAAGAATGTAGGGGCTGAAATCAGGATGAAGAAAGGGCAGCACGCGGTTCTCAAACTTGCTGCCAACGGCCACCAGAATGGTGGCAAACATCATGGGGACGAGTGCGAAGATCACCAGCAAAAAGGCGATGAGGCGTTCCTTGACCAATCCCCAGGTCTTGGGCAGTTCGTAGCAGCGGCGGAAACCCTCCATCCACGA
>JASHOT010000174.1 GCA_030040965.1 Candidatus Sulfotelmatobacter sp.
TGATAGTCCTTGGCCTTGCCGTCGCCGGCATCGATGGTCACAGCAACCGTGTCGTAGCCCGGCCACTCCGTGCTGGAAGAGATGTTTCCGACGGTTACTTTGACGTCGGCAGGAATCGTGTAGAAGGCGCGAACCTGATGATCGATTTTTCGCGCCACATCCGGAGGCACGGACTGGGCCACGCAGCCGAGGCAAATCACGAGCAATATCAGGAAGGTGCGTCGAATTATGGTCACCAAAAACCGCCTCAACATTGGGGAATTCTTCGATTATCTCACAGCTGAAACGGGTGGATAGGATGCAAGCCAGGCTCGCTCAGGTCCTTCGTATTGCAAAAAGCGCTGTCCAGGATGGCCGGTGAGCTCGCGCTAGCCCGTGCGGCGCAATTGCGCGATGGGCAAAAGTGAGTTCATGGATCCCGAACGGAATCCTTCCAGATCGAGCGTGACGAACTGAAATCCGAGAGCTTTGAAGATGGCGGTGAACTGTTCCGCCATGGCGGGAGTGAGAGCGCGGTCGAACTCGTCGCGGGCGATTTCGATGCGGACGATTTCACCATGATGGCGGACGCGAAACTGGCGGAAGCCAAGCGAGCGCAGGGCGTCTTCGCCGCGCTCGACGACGCTGAGGGTTTCGCGCGTGACCGGGCGGCCATATTCGATGCGCGAGGAAAGGCAGGCGGAGGCAGGCTTATCCCAGATGCGCAGACCAGCGCGGCGCGCGAGCTCGCGAATCTCGTGTTTGGAGAGCCCGGCATCCAGCAAAGGCGCGGCAACGTGATGAAGCTTCGCGGCCTGCTGGCCGGGTCGAAAATCGCCCTGATCATCGACGTTCACGCCGTAGGCAATCACGTCGAAACCGCCCGCCGCGCGCAGATTTTCCATCACCTGAAAAAGTTCGTCCTTGCAATGAAAACAGCGGAGGTCGTCGTTGCGCACGTAGTCGGCGCGGTCGAGTTCGGAGGTAGCAATGACTTCCAGCGGAATCTCTTGCTCTTCGGTGAAGGCCAGCGCATCGGCCAGCTGCGTGCGAGCCAGGCTTGGAGAATCGGCGATGACCGCCAGCATGCCGTTGCCCAGCACGCGATGAGCAGCCCAGGCAAGGAAAGCGGAATCGACTCCGCCGGAATAGGCAACCAGCAGCCGGCCCATGCGGGCAAGATCGGCGCGCAAACTGGATTCTTTCTGGCGAAGAGCCTCTTCGCTCAGGAAACTCCCGCTCTCTACTTTGTCGCTTAGGATGTTTTCCGGCCGATCCACACTGGCTATCGTACCAGCACCGACGGCGTGCTTAATAGAGGCGCTCCTGCCGCCGCAGGTTGCCGAACGATCCGATGTTGGCCAGCGTAAAAGTGAAGCGAAACAGATTCTCATCGCGGACGGTCGCGATGGAATAGCGCCGGTATTCCAGTGTCATTCCGCAACAGTCCCAGTTGTACGTCGCCTGCGCGGTACCAAACTGCAATTGCCCAACCTCGGCGTCGTAACCGAGGCTCCCGGCCGCGCTGAATCCCTTGCGATTGAGTCCACCGTAGCCGAGCGCCACTCGGAATTGCTGAAACTTGCAGGTGGGTTGCGCAGCAGAGCCGGTCACCACGTTGCACGTGCCTTCCGGCGGGATGGAGCTGCTGGTCGTGGTTTGTGGAATCTGCAGGAAGGAATCGCCGGCGCCGATCGTGATCGGCCCGACGTTGTAGTTAATCAAGAGCGTACTGGCGTTGATGCGCCCCAGCTGGAAATCGTAATCCATATCCCACTCGGTATCAGTGCGCGAGCTGGTGGCAACTCGCAGCCGCGAGATGAGCGGAGACAAGTGCCGCGGCTCGGTCGCAAATGCGATGCCGGTGAGTTCTTCGGTGGAGGTGAAGACGTTGCGCTGACCGGTGACCAGGGCTCCGCCGAAGGTGGGATCGAGAAAATACTTCTGCTCCAACTCCCAGGTGGCAACCTCTTTGACCGCCGGAGGAGGAATGCAGCTTTGATTTTCGAGACTATTGGTGTGCTGCCAGGGGACGGTCTGCTCGGGCGCCGCGGCGCCAACGGCCAGGCCGGTCATGGGCAACTCGCATTCATGAATCGACGAGGGCGGCCGCTTGGCGTAGAGCCGCGTTGTAAAGCCGTACTCGACCTCGTGCGTGTTGCTGAGGATGTCGCGCTCGTCGAAGTGAAGGACGTTGGCAAAATCATTGACTCCGGTCACGATGCGATAGACGGCGTGGGGCTCGATCACGTGTTTCCAGGTGCGCCCGAGGAAGTCGCCGTCGAACACTTTTTCCAGCGCCGGCGGCCGCAACTCGACTGACGCATCCAGCGCCTGGCGATTGGTAGGGTCGTTGACCGCCGCTCCATTGACGAAGCGCTCGGTGTAATAACCCTCGTGCAAAGCAAGGCCGGGGCGCAGGGACCATCCGTGGAATTGCAGAGGCAGAGAGATTTCCGGGCTGAAGGTGAAGCGGCCGAGCAGTTCGCCGGTATGAAATCCGGGTTCCGCGCGGGAAAGCCCCGCGACCGAAGCGTCGAAGGACCACAAGACGGGCGAGTGATAGAGCGGGCGATCCACACTCGATGCGTCCACGCTCGGCGTGTGCCATATCTCCACCGAATCGAAAATCGGCGGATAGGTCAGGACTCCGTTTTCCTCGAGCTGGAAGAAGTCCTGATAGCGCTCAGACATGCCGCTCAAAAAAAACCCGTTACTGTCTTTCGCCAGGAAGACCTGTGACTTGACTTCAGAGTTCGTTGCCTGGGCAAAGGTCTCACTGAAAGCGAGGCGGAACAGGAACGAGCTGAGATAGTCGATATTAGAGACGGCTCGCAAGCCGTAAAAATCTCCTTCGGCCGTGAGCCGGCCTTCCTGCCCCCCTTCCTTCAGCAGAACGGTATTTCCGGCGCTGCTGGTGGTTTCGAAACCGCGATCGAGGACGCTGAACAAATACAGGTCCACGTAGGAGGTGTCGCTGGGGCGGGCCCGAAATTCGGCGCGCTGCGACCATCCGCGCTTGGAAAAATATTCGGCTCCGATCATCGCGTCCATGCTGCGATTGATCGCCCAGTAGAAACCGTCGCCGATAATCGTGCCTTTGATCGAGGATTCGCCTCCGCTCGGCACCAGAAATCCGGTCTGCCGCGACTCAAGATCGGTGGGAAGCGTGGCATAAGGGAAATAAAAAAAAGGCAACCGCAGCAGCCAAAAGCTGCTATTGGTGATTTTGGCGTTGCCTCCCACTTCGACTTCGATTTTCCGCGCGTCAAACTCCCAATCGGGATGCGGCAATTGGCAGGTGGTGATGGTGCCGTTGTAGACGAGGTAGTGGGTCGGGCTGGTCTTGTCGACCATCTTGCCGCTGAAGGCGAATGGTGTGCTTGAGACGAGCACGACCCGGTTGCCGCGCATGTGCCAGCCCGTGGTCGCGGTCACATCGTAGAACTTGCCGTTTTCGGCCGTGAGATTGTAGGTGCCGTGGCTGGCGCGGATGTGTTCGTCGTTCGGCCCGCCATCGAGCATGAAATGGCCGTTCGCGGTCGCCTCACCGGTGTTGGAGTCGTAGGTGGCTTCGTCGGCGCGCAGAATGTAGGTGCGGTAGTGGATCTCGGCGTCGCCGTGAAGCTTGTACACGTCGCCAATTTTTTCCTGTTCGACGGCGCAAATGATTGTCCCGTCAGAGAGTTGAGCCGCGGCTCGCGCGGCGCAGATCTTGTCGGCCGAGACCGGTGGGTCTTTCATTTCCCGGGAGTCGGAACGAGCGACACCTGGCGCCTGACTGGAAGTTTGGCCAAGCAACTGGCTGGTTACTAGCGCCGAGGCGGGAAGCTGATGACAAACCAACAGCGCCGTGATAAGGAATCTAGTGCGAAGCGTCATTGAAGATCATCGGAAGAAATCAGTCATCGGAAGCCAGTCCAGGAAGCTAGCCGAGGGAAGCTCATCGAGAAAGACCGCCGCGCTTTGCGGCGGACCATCTTTTTTGTCTTCTCCGGGTTACGGTACCGTGAACTTAGCACGGCGCTGGCCTCGGGCGAAAGTGGCGATGAAGGCTAGGATTCGGACATCTTCCCTTTCGGTTGCATCTTCCGCGCACAGAATCGGCAGCGATCAGACAGGATTTGAAGACTGGTATTCATGAATTGTCCGCGATGCGGCGAAGTTTGCGGTTGCCAATCGGAGCCCCCTCCCACCGGAGTGCCTGCGAGCGAAGTGGAAACTGAAGCGGCTGAATCGTCGTGTGTGTCGGCAACAGAGTTGGGGGCGGAGGCAGTCGCGCAAGCGGCGGATTCCCACGGCACGACCTCGACGCCGGCCGAAACGCAGCCGGATGCCTGGCGCGATGAACTTGCCGCACGCCTGAATCGCTACCGCTCGCGCCGCCGCATGCGGCCGCCACGCTATCCTTCTCTTCGATTACAGTTCGACAATTTTCCGCCGGATGCGTCGTCATCGCCAGCCGAGGGTCATTCGAACACGCCATACGGCATCCATCAGGATTTCGCGCCGGT
Organism: Candidatus Sulfotelmatobacter sp.; assembly: GCA_030040965.1. GTDB lineage: Bacteria > Acidobacteriota > Terriglobia > Terriglobales > Acidobacteriaceae > Sulfotelmatobacter. The sequence goes on from JASHOT010000174.1 coordinate 4,494, forward strand.
TTCCGAGCATGCGCTGGCGCTCGATCCGGCGAATCATGCGCCTCAGCCAGCGGCTGATGCTCAATCATTGGCCGAATTGCGCTCGCGCGCGGAGAATGCCGACGCCTCCGGCGCGGCCACGTCTGGCGCGAAAATCATCGAATTTCCTCGTTTTGCATGGGCTCCTCCATCCCCTCCGCCGGACGAACTGGCCGATCCCGTGGGCATACGCCCGCGCATTCTTGAGGTGCCTGAAACCAGGCCTCCCGCACCCGCCCTGGGTGGAATCACCATTGAAGCTCCCGAGCGTCACGAGGAAAAACTTCCGGGCATCGATTTTCCCCTGCAAACTGCGCCCCTGACGCGCAGACTCCTGGCTTCTTTCGTTGATGGCCTGATCATCGGGCTGGCCTCCGCGCTATTTGGCTTCATCTTCTGGAAGGTGACCGCATTCCGTCCCGCGCTGCCGCAACTCGTTGGCATGGCGGTGGGGATTCCGGTGCTCCTCTGGTTTGCCTATCAATACCTGCTGATCGTCTATTCGGGACGTACTCCGGGATTGGCCGCCGCGGGCCTGGAATTGAGCCTCTTCGACGGCCGGCGCGCGAACCGAGCGCGGCGCCGCTGGCGAGTGCTGGCTTCATATCTTTCGGCGGCGTCGCTCGCCATGGGATATGTGTGGGTCTTTCTCGACGAAGACCTTCTCTGCTGGCATGATCGCATCACCCACACCTACCTGGCGACGAAGCTGCGCGAGGGGTCGACGCGTCTATCGGATCGATAAAGTAATCCGATGCGGCTTCGCGTACTTGCTGTGCTATCTTCAATAGGTTTACTTCTAGGCGAAACCGCAATCCTCACAGGCAATGGCTGCTACCGTTGAAGGTTCCCGACCGGCGGTAAAGGTCTTCGTCGCCACTACGGTGATGTTGACCTTCATCTCGTTCTGGCGAGCGTCTGCGATCGTGCTTTCCGATCTGGCATCGTCGGCGTATTACGCCGGCGGCGACGCCGAACAGGTCATCGGCAAGAGCGCTCCCTGGTTCATCTTGGCGGTTATGCTGTTCAGTTATGCCGTGCGGGCGCTCTATATCGAGTCGAGCGCCATGTTCGTGCGCGGCGGCGTCTACCGTGTGGTGAAAGAAGCCATGGGCGGGACGCTGGCCAAGTTTTCCGTTTCGGCGCTGTTGTTCGATTACGTCCTGACCGGCCCCATCAGCGCCGTTTCCGCGGGACAATACCTGGCCGGCTTCATCAAGGACATGGGCCTGTACTGGCACCGGTCGCTTTCCTTTAACGACAATTACTTTTCCGCATTCTTTGCCGTCATCGTAGTTCTTTACTTCTGGTGGAAGAACACGCAGGGGATTCACGAATCGAGCCAGAAGGCGCTACAAATCATGGCGATCACGACGGTGATGGTGGTGATTCTGATCTTGTGGTGCACCTACGCCGTCCTGCGCTCGCCTGTTGTACTCCCGCCGAGCCCGTTCCACGCCGAAATCCCGCTCACCCGCAAGTCCATGGGATGGCTGCACGGCAGTTTCTTCGAGCACCTGACGTTCATCCTGCTGTTTGTGGGGTTCGGACACTCCGTTCTCGCCATGAGCGGCGAAGAGACGCTGGCGCAGGTGAACCGCGAGATTGAACATCCCAAGCTGAAGAATCTGGAGAAGACGGGGCTGGTAATTTTCATCTACAGCCTGTTGTTCACCTCTCTGGTTTCGTTTTTTGCGGTGATGATCATCCCCGACAGCGTGCGGCCGAATTATTTCGCCAACCTGATCGGCGGAATCGCCATGTATCTGCCGGGCGCGGAGATTCCGAAACTGCTGTTCCACGCTTTTGTGGTGCTGGTGGGAGTGCTGATTCTTGCCGGCGCGCAGAATACGTCGATTGTTGGAGCGAACGGCGTTTTGAACCGGGTTGCGGAAGATGGCGTGCTGACATCGTGGTTCCAGCGCCCACATCGCCGCTACGGCACCAGTTATCGGATTATCAATCTGATCGTGTTCATGCAGCTGGCAACGATCATCTTGAGCCGCGGCGACGTTTACAAGCTGGCCGCGCTCTACGCCTTCGGCGTGATCTGGAGCTTCACCATGAAGGCGGTCGCCGTTCTGGTGCTGCGCTTCACCGAGCCGGGCAACCGCGAATGGAAAGTACCGGGCAACCTGCATATTGGCAAGACGGAGCTGCCGATCGGGCTGGCTCTGATTTTCGGCGTGCTGGTTGTTACTGCCATTGTCAACCTGTTCACAAAATACGAGGCGACGATTGCTGGTGTGCTCTTCAGTGCGGCGTTTTTCGCGATCTTCACGCTTTCGGAGCATCATGTGGCGAAGGAGCGCGTCGGCAAGCCGGAGCAGCTCGATCAATTCCGCGTGTACGGGAATCAGGAGTTGGGCAGTGGAGCGATGGGCGTGCGGCCAGGAAACGTCCTTGTGGCGGTGCGCGATCCGCGAAATCTGTATTACCTGCGGCAGGTTCTGAGCCACACCAATACGCTGAAGCAGGACGTCGTGGTGATGAGCGCGCGTCTTTATCATCGCGAGCACACGTTCAGCGGCAGCACGGTGTTCGAGGCCAGCCAGGTGTTCGATCATTACGAGCAGGAGCTGTTCACCGCCGCCGTAGCCGTTGCTGAAAAGGAAGGCAAGCCGATTTCGCTGCTGGTGGTTCCCGCGACTGACGTATTCGAGGCCATCATGGTGACGGCGCAGCGGCTCGATTCCGCGCGCGTGGTGTGCGGCCTTTCCAACAAGCTCACCGCAGATGAGCAGGCGAAACTTACCGGCGATGCCTGGGAGCGGCTGCCGGAGCCGCGGCCACGGTTGAGCCTGGAAGTATGCGCGCCCGATGGCGCGGTTCGCGAGTATGCTCTCGGCCCCCATACCCCGCGCATGCGACCACAGGATGTTGAACTCATGCACAAGTTGTGGCTGGAGATTACGTCTGATCCCAAGTTTTGCGGCGCTCACCACTATCACATTGTCGCGCTGGCGCTCGAAGAGCTGCAGCGCGAGTTGAACAGCGAGCAGCGCGCTCAGCTGCTCGAAAAACTGCGCGAAGAAGTGAACCGTCCGAATCCACAGTAAATGCACGGCCGACATTTCCTGATCGGAGGCTATTCATGGCTCGCATCCCCGGTGCTCCCATCAACCAGGGCGGAGTCGTTCATCGTCTGTTTAAAAAGATTGTCTACAGCATGACGCAACGCCGTTTGGGCCGCGTAATCATGCCCATCCAGGTGACTGCCCATCACGGCAGTCTCTTTTGGGGATACATTCAGATGGAGCGGTCGCAGATGGGCAGCCATCTGGTCGACCACAAACTGAAAGGGCTTGCCGAACTCCGTGTCGCGACTCTGGTCGGATGCCCGTTTTGAATCGACATCGGCTCTGCCGTGGGCAGGAAAACCGGAATCTCCGCCGAGCAGATCGCGAACTTGAACAACTATCGCACAGACTTCAACTTCTCTGAGTTGGAGCGTTTGGTCCTCCAATACGCTGACGCGATAACACAAACGCCGGTTGAAGTGCCCGATGCGCTGTTCGTCCGGCTACGAGAAAACCTTACTGAAGCTCAACTGGTTGAGCTCACTTCCATCATTGCCTGGGAAAACTATCGCGCGCGTTTCTCCCATGCCTTCGGAATTGAGGGAGAAAACTTCGCGGATGGCGCGGTGTGTGCGTTGCCGGTGCGCAAGATTAACGGCGAAAAGGACGCCGTGAGTTGAGCGGCTGCCACGAATCGGCTGCTCTCTTGTTGCTCAGTCCTTCAGCAAGTTCTCGAGCGAAGCCGGCAGATCGCGAAATCGAAACGGATATCCGCTGGTCACCAGCTGCGCCGGCTCCACGCGCTGGCTGCCCAGCAGGACGGTCTCGCCCATTTCTCCGAATGCGAATTTAACAGCGAAGACCGGCATGGGAAAAATTGCCGGCCTGCTCAACACGCGGGCCAGCGTGTGGGTGAATTCGGCGTTCGTCACCGGCCGGGGAGCAACCATGTTCACGGGACCCTGCAACAAATCCGTTTTCAGAATATGGTGAATCGCTCCCACCATATCCTGCACGTCGATCCAGCTCATCCACTGATGGCCGTCGCCGATTCTTCCGCCCAGGCCAAGTTTGAATGGGGTCAGCATCTTTCCAAGCGCGCCGCCTTTGGGGCTGAGAACCACGCCAGTACGGATCTGCACCGTGCGGATTCCCGCGGCCGCAGCGGGACGAGTCGCTTCCTCCCATTCTTTACAGACTTTTGGCAGAAATCCGCTGCCAGCGGGACTCTCTTCGCTCAGGATTTCATCGCCGCGATCGCCGTAGTATCCGATCGCTGAGCTGCATACGAAAACGTGTGGCTTGTGCTTGGCTTGGGCGAGGGCCTGGGCGAGATGCGTCGTGCCAACGACGCGGCTGTCGCGAATCTTTTTCTTTTTTTCCGCAGTCCAGCGGCCCACAATGCTCTCCCCGGCCAAATGAATGACAGCGTCGAAGCCGGAGAGCAAATCGGGAGCAATGGGTTTGGCTGGATCCCAACGAATGTCTTCCGTTGCGGTCGCAGGGCTCAGGCCGGAACCCTCTCGCACAAGCCGCGCAATCCCAGCGCCCGCCGATTCGAGCGACGGCACCAGCGCTGCTCCAATCGGCCCCGATACACCGCTCACCAGCACGCGCGCCATGCGAAGATCGACCATGGGCTCACTGTAACAGATGGCAAGCAGCGGAAATCATTCGTCTCAATCTTCAATGACGTTGAATTTCGCGCAACGAAAGTTGTCATCGCAAATTTCGAAGACGATGCAGAAATCGGGGTTGCGTGTTTGCGCATGGTTGCCCGCCAGATGGTCTCTCAACCGCTATAATTGATTCAGGAGCCCCGTCTCACACCGGCAGTTCCCCAAGCTTACCCGGTCCGTTCGCGGGCTATAATCCTGCATGGCGAGCCTGCGCCAACAGATCGCGACCACCGCACTCACACTCACAAAATTCCGCGATCTCATGAAGCGGATGCAGGAGAGCCGTCCGCACGACGATCTCGCCATCGTCAAAAAAGCCTACGACTACTCGCTAAAACATCATGAAGGCCAGACGCGCGCCTCGGGCGAGCCTTACCTAGTCCATCCTCTTGAAGTCGCGCTCGTCCTGGCGGAAATGAAAATGGACCCGATCGCGGTGGCTGCCGGCCTGCTCCACGACTCGGTCGAGGACACTTCGGTGACGATCGTCGATATCCGCAAGGAATTCGGCGAGCAGGTCGCCCACATCGTGGAAGGCGTCACCAAGATCAGCAAGATCGATTTCGCCACTCGCGAAGAGCAGCAAGCCGAGAATCTGCGCAAGATGATGCTGGCCATGGTCGACGACATCCGCGTGGTGCTCATCAAGCTCGCCGACCGGCTGCACAACATGCGGACGCTTGAGCACCTGCCGCCTGAGCGCCAGCACAAGATCGCTGAAGAGACGCTGGAAATTTATGCGCCCATCGCGCACCGGCTGGGTATGGGAAAAATTCGCGGTGAGCTCGAAGACCTCGGCTTCCGCTTCCTCGATCCCGTCGGCTACGAGCAGGTTGAAAAAGCGGTCAATGCGCGGCGCAAGCAGGGCGAGGCCTTTCTCGAGCGCATGCAGCTGATCATCGCCGACAAGCTGAAAGAAGCCGGCATCCAGGCGCACGTCGAGAGCCGCATCAAACGAGTGTTCAGCATTCACAAGAAATTGCAGCGCCAGCACATCTCCGTCGACCAGGTCTACGATCTCTGCGCCATGCGCGTGATCACGCGCTCGCTGCAGGATTGCTACGCCGTGCTCGGCATCATTCACAACCTATGGCGGCCGGTGCCGGGGCGCATCAAGGATTTCATCGCCATGCCGCGGCCGAATTTCTACCAGTCGCTGCACACCTCGGTCATCACGGAAGACGGCACGCCGTTCGAAATCCAGATTCGCACCGAAGAGATGCACAAGATGGCGGAGGAAGGCATCGCCGCCCATTGGAAATATAAAGATGGCCCGGTTTCGGCGCAGGACGAACAGCGTCTCGCGTGGCTGCGGCAAGTCGTGGAATGGCAGCGCGACGTCAGCGATCCCAACGAATTTCTTTCCACGCTCAAGGTCGATCTTTATCCGGAAGAGGTCTACACGTTCACTCCGAAGGGCAAGGTCGTTGTGTTGCCGCGCGACTCCACGCCTATCGATTTCGCCTACACGATTCACACTGAAGTCGGCCACACCTGCGTCGGTGCGAAGGTCAACGGACGGATGGTCCCGCTGCGCCATAAGCTGCACTCCGGCGACATTGTCGAAATTCTTACCCAGCCGGGACACAAGCCGAGCCGCGATTGGCTGGGACTGGTCAAGTCCTCCCGTTCAAGAAACAAGATCAAGCACTGGCTCAACGTTCACCAGCGCGAGCGCGCGATTGAAATCGGCAAGAAGCTGATCGAGAAGGAAGCGCGCAAGTACCGCATCGCGCTGAAAGAAATCAAAGACGAAGACCTGCAGAAAGTGGCGTCAGGATACGGACTCGGCCGCGTCGACGATCTCATGTCGGGCATCGGATACGGGAAATATTCCGCTCGCCAGGTGCTGGCGAGGCTGCTCCCTGCCGGCGCAACGCCGTCGATCGCAGGAGATATCGAATCCGAAGGCCTGACTTCACAGCCGGGTGGAATTGCCAGCGTGGTGCGCCGCGTCTTTGGCGACCACAACGCGATCACGGTCCGCGGGCAGGGAGACATGCTGGTCTACCGCGCGCGATGTTGCAATCCGATTCGCGGCGAAACCATCGTCGGCTACATTACGCGCGGCAAAGGCGTGGCGGTGCACTCCGTTAACTGTCCCAACGTCACGAACCTTCTCTACGAACCCGAACGCAAGATCGACGTCGAGTGGGCCCGTGATGACTCCACGCCGACCGCCTATCCCGTCAAACTCACCGTTTTTTGCGACGACCGCTTCGGCATGCTGAAGCTGATCACCGGCGTCATCGGCGACGCCAAATCCAACATCCGCAACATCACTGCGCACACGGCCAACAGCCAGGCCAGCGTCGAAGTCGTGCTCGACATCTCGGACTTAAAACATCTGGAAACGATCATCGTCGGCCTGCGCAAAATCCCCGGCGTGCATGAAGTGCAGCGGCTTCAGAAAATCTAGTATCCAGTCGCCAGTACTCAGTTGCCAGTACACAGTTCTCAGCCCACACTTTGTCCTGAGCACAGCGAAGGACCCGTGCACTTCCTGCCAGTTGCACAGATCCTTCGCGGCCAGGAGCGCCGCTCAGGATGACAAGGCTTCGAAGTACGTCCCCTGTGTTACCCTGTGCCCTCTGCGGTTTTTGTTTTACTTGGTACTGGCAACTGGGTACTGAAACCATGCGCTCCACCATCCCGACCAACGACACTGCACAAACCGTCGACTCGAGCGGCCACGATCGGCTGACGTGTCGAGTGGCGCTGATCGGCTTCGGAACCGTGGGAAAATCGGTCGCGAAAATTCTCTGCGAACGGAACGACTGCTCGCTCCGCCTGACTCACATCTGCAATCGCAACATCGAGCGAAAGAAGCAGCCGTGGGTTCCGAACGACGTCATCTGGACCGACGATGTGCAGTCGGTGCTGAAATCCGACGTGCAAATCGTGATCGAACTGATCGGCGGCATCACCACAGCCGCCGAGATTGTCCGCGGCGCGCTCGAAGCCGGCAAGTCCGTGGTCACGGCCAACAAACAGCTGATTGCGCGGCATGGCCCGGAACTTCTGCAACTCGCCGCCAAAAACAATTGCCAGCTGGAGTTTGGCGCGTCGGTGGCCGGAGGAGTGCCGGTGCTTCCCGCCCTGCGCACGGGACTTTGCGGCGACCGGCTGCACGGCATTGCCGGAATTCTGAATGGCACATGCAACTACATTTTGAGCCGCATCGAGGGCGCACGCATTCCATTCAGTGAAGCGCTCGAGGAGGCGCAGGCACGCGGATACGCCGAGGCCGATGCCTCGGAGGATCTGGATGGCGGCGACGCTCGGGCCAAGCTCGCGATTCTCGTGCTGGCCGGATTGCACACCTGGGTTGCGCCGGAGTCGATTCGCGCACGCACGATTCGTCCCATTGACGCGGTGGATTTCGACTACGCCACCGAGCTCGGCTGCACCATCCGGCAGATTTCGCGCGCCAATCTGAACGCTGATTCTTCGGGGAGTGCCGCGCTGCTCGCCGAGGTCGGGCCGTGCCTCGTCCCGAGCGGTTCGCCCTTCGGGCGGGTACAGAGAAACCTGAATCTTGTGCTTACATCAGGTGAGTACGGTGGAGATATGGCGTTTCTCGGCGCCGGCGCCGGCGGCGATCCCACCGCCGTGGCCGTCGTTTCGGACGTGATGTTTGTGGCCGAAGGCCTGGCTGCGGGCAAGAAGGCGGCTGCCGGCTACGTTTCTGCGAAAGCCGTCAGCAGCGATTTCGAAACGCCGTGGTATCTGCGCTTTTTCGTGCGCGACCAGCCAGGAATTGTGGCCAAGCTGGCGGAGATTCTGGCCGAGCATCATCTGAACATCGACTCGCTCCTGCAGAAGCCAGGATACAACAAAGCGGCGCTGCCGTTCGTGATTACGCTCGAACCGTGCCGCGATTCGATGCTGCATCCGGCGCTCGAAAAAATGGCAGGACTGGATTTTTCCCTGCGTCCATGCCTGTGTTTGCCGGTTCTGCGCGAGGCGTGAAGTTGCACCAGAAAATTGCGCAATGAAGGTGAGCCGCGGAGTGCTCAAGGGATAAGAGACTCTTGCGCCGGTCGTCACACAGCAAGTCATGCAACAAACCGGCGCGAAGGAGACATTAGTTCCAGAAAGGATTCTTCAAGCCCGCCGGCTTCATTGCGCTATCGGCCTGGGTTTCCGCGCCTGAATCGTCAGAGATTTTTTCATCGATAAAGCGCGACGGCTTGGCGTTCAACTCGTCCTTTTTTCCGTCATTGGCGGGAGTAAAGGGATATTCGGATTTCATTGGGAGAGTCCTCCATCTTTATGATCGAAATCTTATGATCAAGACTATTAAAACACCGCTGGGTGCGCGACTATGACCCAAAATTTAAATGACTCGCATCGAAAAAGCTGCGCCGGAAATCCTGCATTCGGGCGAGCATCTTCATTGACCGCATTACAACGATTATCGGCAGTGTCGAAAAAGACTTAACGGGGCGCTGCAAAGGACGCATTCATGAAATATCGCAAACTGGGACGTACCGGCTGGGACGTAAGCGAAATGGCACAGGGATTGTGGGGTATGAGCGGCTGGAGCGGTTCGGACGATCACGAATCGCTCGCCGCCATGCAGTTGGCCATCGATCGCGGCTGCAATTTTTTTGATACCGCCTGGGCCTATGGCGAGGGCAAAAGCGATGGGTTGCTGGGCAAGATCACGGCGCAGAATTCGGGCAAGCGGCTTTATGCCGCGTCGAAAATCCCTCCCGCCAACGACCGCTGGCCGGCGCTGCCTTCTTACAAGTACCGCGACGTTTTCTCCGCGGACCACGTTTTCAAGTATGCGGATCTCATCCGAAAGAAGCTCGGCGCCGACACGATCGATCTGCTGCAATTTCACGTCTGGGACGATTCCTGGACGAACGAGCCGGAGTTCCGCTCAACCGTCGAAAAACTCAAGCGTGACAAAACGATTCGATACTTCGGGCTCAGCCTGAATCGCTGGGAACCGGAAAACGGCATCAAAGCTCTGCACACCGGGCTGGTCGATGCCGTGCAGGTGATCTACAACATTTTCGATCAGGCGCCGGAAGATGAATTATTTCCCGTGTGCCAGGAGTTGAACATTGGCGTGATTGCGCGCGTGCCCTTCGATGAGGGCAGTCTGGGCGGAAAGATGACGCTCAAAACCCGCTTCCCGAAAGATGATTGGCGCGCTGGATATTTCGGTCGAGAGAATCTCGCGCCGACGATTGCACGCGTGGAAAAACTGAAGGCAGCCGTTCCGAAGGGAATGACTCTTCCCGAGATGGCATTGCGCTTCATCCTTTCGCATCCGGCGGTCAGCACGACGATTCCCGGCATGCGCAAAGCTGACCACGTCCGCCAAAACATTGCCGCCAGCGATGCGGGCCCGCTCGATAAAGCGCTGTTGCAGCAGTTGAAAAAGCATCGCTGGGACCGCACGCCGCAGAAGTGGTCGGATTGAGTGGTGGTGCGGTTTGAAATCTCTCCCACTTGGAGTGCGTCATCCCGACGGCCCGCGCTTTTACCAGCGGGCCGAGGGATCTCCCGCGCAACCATTTTGCATAGGGAGATCCCTCGCTCCGCCTCGCTGCGCTCGCCTCCAGCTAGAGCTGGGGTCTGCCAAGAACGGCTCCGCTCGGGATGACGCCGTCGAAGACTGAATAATGCCGGCGAAATTCAGACCGAACCTCTGCCTCGGATTAGGCCGCTTTCAAAAAGCCCCTGCAGCCGTAATACACTATTTGGTTCGCGCGCTCCCGTTCGAATCCGCCCGACTGGGGATCGAAAAAAATGCGATTCAGTGGCTTTGTCCGAAGTTTGGTCATACTGGTCTCATGCTCGCTCTCGCTGGCGTCGATGCACGCCCAGAATCCGCGCGGATCTCTGCGCGGCACGGTGCAGGACGCGACCGGAGCCCGCATTACCTCCGCCAAAATCGTGGTTCAGTCCGACAACGTGCAATCCAACAACTCCGCTCTGCGCCGCGAGGCGACCAGCGAAGACCGCGGCGAGTTTCGCCTCGACGACTTGCTCCCCGGCGGCTACCGCGTGGAAGTGAGCGCGCCGGGGTTCGCTCCTGCCGAATCTCGCGTGACCATCTCCGTGACAACCGTGCGCGATGTCATGGTAACGCTCAAGCCGACCGGTCCCTCGCAAACTGTGCAAGTGCAGGGATCCTCGTCCTCGATTACGGCGCAGACCCTGGATGCCTCCAGCGCGGTACACGGCGGCGTGGTGGGCACGCAGGACCTTGAAACCATGCCGCTCCCGGCGCGCAGCTTCGCCAACATTGCGTACCTTGTGCCGGGAACTGAGCCAGTCGAACCCTCCGACCCGACCAAGGCGCGCATCACCGCCGTTTCCACCGGTGGAAGTTCCGGGCTGAACAACGAGCTATCGGTCGATGGCGCCGACAACTCCGATGACTGGATCGGCGGATTTCTGCAAAATTTTTCGCCCGATGCGATTCAGGAATTCGCGGTGCGCACTTCGAATGAGGACGCCGATACCGGCTGGACGACAGCCGGCTCGGTGGTCATTACCACCAAGCGCGGCACCAACGACTATCACGGCAGCGGCGCTTTCTACGAACGAGCCGCCGCGCTCAACGCGCGCTTTCCCATTGAGAATCCCGCGGAAACCTGCACCAACGGCGTCTGCGTGCAGAATCCCAAGCAGCCGTTCTCGCGCCAAAACTATGTGGGAACGTTCGGCGGTCCCGTTGCGAAAGACCGGGCGTGGTTCTTCACCTCGTTTGAAAACGTGCACGAGGACGCGAGCATTGCCTACAGCCCCGCAAGCACTACGCAGTTCGACGCGCTGGCGCAGCTGGCGTCGCAAGGACTGATCGCCCGCGTTCCATCGATCGCCGTTCCGCAAAACGTTCCTATTCCGTTCCGCGATTATGACGGCTTGGTGCGTTTCGATCTGGCGCAATCGGTGCGCTCGAACTGGTTTCTGCGCGCCTCCGGAGACAGCTACATCACACACAATGCACTGGTGCAGCAAGGGACGCTGCCTTCAACCGGCCTGCTCACGCACAACAATTACTGGAATGTCGCTTTGAGCAACACCTACGCGTTCAATTCCACCTGGCTGGGCAATCTCGTCATCGATGCCAGCCTGCTGCACCTGACGCAGACGCGCAATTCCGATCTCGGCTTCGCGCTCGCCTTTCCCTTCAGTTCGACGGCGCTGACGATCTCAGGATTTGAAACTTTCGGCGACAATCAGTTCGCCACGCCCATCACTTTTTTCCCCGATCTCCGCGAACAAGACAAATATCAGTTCCGCTACGACGTGTCGCATGTGAAGGGCGATCACTCCATCAAATTCGGAGTCGACTTTATTCATGAGCCGGTGCTGAGCGGGGCGTTTGCATCAACTGCTGAGACGTTGGCCAAGTACGTCAACAACCCGACCTATTACGTGCAAAATCCCGGCGTCTTCGGAACCTTCGTACCTGGATGCCTCGGCGTCGCCGCATCCGACGGCTCCACGTGTAATTACACTCCCGCCAGCGACGGCAGCTTTTCGCAGAACGTCCAGCGATTCGGACTCTACGCCGAAGATTCCTGGCGCGTTTCTCGCGAGCTCACGGTCAACTACGGCCTGCGCTATCAGACCACGTGGGGGCTGTTCACCGGCTCGGGACGAAGCGAAGCCGATAATCCCGCGTACATTACGTTGCAGGCTTTGCAGATTCCCGTCGTGCCCGCTGTGCCGCAGGATTATCGCAAGCAGATCGCGCCCCGGCTGGGAGTGGCGTATTCGCCGAAGGGCGGCGAGAACACGGTGCTGCGCGCGGGATTCGGTATGTTCTACGACGATCTCGCGCAAAATGGATGGGCAACCGCATTCCAGGAAACCAACAATTCAAATTACGCGAGGGGCTCCTGCACATACACGGCCGGCGCGCTCACCGGCTCCGGTTGTCTGCCACCTGGAGTTACCGGCGATCTCGTAGGCTCGCCTTACAGTACTCCCTATGCCATTCACACCACCGTTGGCATGCAGCATGCGTTCAACCGCCGCTGGATGATGAGCGCCGACTACGTGCACGAGCAAGGCAATCACGGATACCGTGGCTTCCCATACAGCGGCGGAGTAAACCTGCTCAGTCCGCTCGCGGGCGCGAATGCCGTGGTGCCCAACGTCAATGTCTTCCAATCCGACAATCGCTCAAGCTACAACGCGCTGATGCTGCACTTGCAGGGCAACACACGCCGCTTCGATATGGTCGCGAACTACCAGTTTTCGAAGGCGCAAACCTGGGGATGTCTGCTCGGCGAACTTTTCGATTACGTCGATGGCGTCTGCCCCAATGAGCCGAACACTCCGAATGCCGGCTTCCTGAACGCCTTCGGCCAAGGCGATTACGGCCCATCGGGCGAAGACGTTCGCCATCGCGCCGTTCTGGCCGGAACCCTCCATCTTCCCGGCGGTGTCGAATTAACCACGATCAATCAGATCGAGAGCGCCCGCCCAATCACGATCACGAACGCCAACAACACGGATCGCATTTACTTTCAGCTCAACGGCCAGCAGCCAATGTATACCGGCCTCGATATATTCCGCGGCACGCCTTACATCCAGTCGGACCTGCGCGTCTCACGCCCCATCAAAGTTGGCGAGCGCTGGCAGCTGTATCCCTTCGCCGAATTCTTCAATATCTTCAACCGCAACAATCCCGGCGCCAACTACGCCGTCAACGTAGTCCAACTCCCGATTCCGCAGTCGGAGACCATGCCCAATACTCTGGGACAAACCATTGTCAGCAGTATTTGCCTGGGTGCGAGCGCCAGCAATTGCACCACGGCCAACGCGGTTCCCGTCACCAGCTTGAAGCAACTCCAGATTCCCGAGGGTGCATTAGGAGACTTCTTCGGCCCCGGTACCACCGTCGGAATTCCATTCGCAGCGCAGCTCGGCGTCCGCGTGACATTCTAGGAAAACCTCACCACGCGAATCGGCTGACTAGGTCGATGCATTATGAAAGAACGCCCTGCTTCATGAGACCGAAGCTGCATTTGACGTTTGGGGCAGGGACTCACGCTGGTTACCTTCGGCTACGAAGAAGAGTAAGAAACGGGTCGAGCACGATGGCACTTTGACCTTGGGGGAAAGACAGACGTTGGCACGATGAGCTTCCCCCCAAGGAGGCAACTCAAATGAGTCGTGA
>JASHOT010000175.1 GCA_030040965.1 Candidatus Sulfotelmatobacter sp.
AGTTTTGAAACGATGTCTGAAGACACAACGGCACCCATATGCAAAACTCCCAAGAATGAATTTTTTGGATTGGGACTATAGTGCGGGCACCAAGGAGAAGCCGCGTTAAAAGCCCGGTCCGCTTCGCTGGGAAGTGCTCACCAGCTGGGCAACGCGATCAACAACGAAACAATAGAATAGCATCACATCAACAAGACGGCTAGGTCTCGAACGTACAAGTGGGTGCTATGTACTTTCATTCGCTTTTGTTTCGTGTTTCGCTTGAGATTCGCTTTGTCTGGTACGTTGTGGTACGAAAATCGGGGCCTCAACCATTCCACCAAGGGATAACACGGCAACACAGCGCGGCACGGCATATAAAGGAGAAGCCGCGTAAATACTGTGTTGTAGGCGGGTTTTTCGGGCCATCTGCTTGATTCCTCAATAGGGTGCAAAATGGCATTGAGAGAATCCCTCCCTCTCCGCCAGATTGCCTGCCTGAGTTCGTGGATTTTTCCAAGCAGATAGAGACTGTCTTCCTTGCTGTTGCGAATGTTGCGGCGTAGTGTCGAAGGTCTTCTGCTATCCCTAGTTTGAATTCGATCCCCTGCCTAGTAATTTTGCGAACGGAATTTGAGTTTGTGGACATCGTAGGGAAAGCGCGCCGGAGATACTAGGTTTACTGGCAGATTTTTCGCAGTGCGAACACCCTCGTTTCTTACTGATTAAACCTACACTCCACACACTAACGCCCCCAGGTCATTCGGAGCGCAATGCTTTCATGGGATCGATCGCTGCCGCGCGCTGCGCCGGAATGAGCGATGCCGCGAGACCGAGCAGCATGACGAACGCAGCCGAGAGCGTCAGCACAATTGGATCGAACGGGCTCACCTCGAACAGAAGCGATTGCAACAACTGAGATCCGGCGGCAGCGCCGATCAGTCCGAGACCGCATCCGGCAAGCGTAAGCTTGACCGCCGAGAGAAGGATCAGTCCCAGAATGCCAGACCGTTGCGAGCCCAGAGCCATGCGCACGGCCAATTCCTGCACACGCAGAGCCACGGAGAACGCGATCACACTGTAGATTCCGAGAACGGCCAGCAGAATTGCCGCCGCCGCGAAGGCCGAAATCAGCGTGGTCTGGAAGCGGCGCGGGACTTCGCTATCGGAGACCGCTTGCTCCATGGTTTGCAATTGGGAGAGCGGCAACTGTGAATCAATCGAACGCACCGTCGCACGCAACGAATTCGCCATCTGCTCAGGAGGTTCTGCGGTGCGCAGCGTGACGAATCCGGAATCGCCGTTCCGGTCGAAGTCGGAGCCGAGCGAGCCCAGAGATTTGCCGAACTGTTCTACCGGTTGATACCACTCTTCTTTATCCGGGCTGTCGGGAGAAGCTTCCTTGGCGTCGGCCACTTCGCCGACGATGGTAAGCCACTCGGTATGCGACTCCGGCGTACCGATGCGGAAACGCTTGCCCAGTGGACTGGCATTGGGCCAGAAGTGCTGGGCGAACTTGCGATTGACGATGGCGACCATGGGAGAGTTCGCATTATCGGCTTCGGTAAAGAAACGGCCCGCCAATAGCGGAATGCTCATGCTTTGCAGATAATCGCTTTCGGTCAGGATGAAAGTGGCGAGATTCATCGGCGCGCCCTTGAGCGGTGTGTAGCCGTCGACGACGAAGCTGCTGTAGCTCATCTCTCCCAGGGTTGGAAGATATCCGGTTAAACCGGTGAATTTCACTCCGGGCAGCTGCTGAAGACGGCGAATCAATTCACGATTGAATTCGTTGATCGCCGTCTGGTTTGGATACTGCTGCCTGGGCAAAGAGTAAGAGGCCACGAGCACGTGATCGGGACGAAATCCGAGATCGACGGAGCGCATTTTTTCGAAGCTGCGCAGCAGCAGGCCGGCGGCTGCCAGCAGTACCAGCGCAGTTGCGATTTCGCCGATGACAAGTCCGGAGCGCATCCAGGCGTGGCCGACGGCGGAGCCTGTGCGTCCACCTTCCTTGAGAGTTTCATTGACACTGGTCTTCAGCGCGGCGAAGGCCGGGATGAGTCCGCAGGCGATGCCGGTGAGAAGTGAAAGCCCAAGGGCAAAGAGGACCACGCGGTAATCGAGAGTGATCTCATCGAGGCGGGGCAGAGTTTCCGGAAGATGGCTGATGCCAACGCGCAACCCGAGGGCTGCCAAAACCAGTCCCAGCAGACCTCCAGCCAGGCTTAACAGCAGGCTTTCAAGAACCGACTGACGGAGCAGGGTCAGCGAACTGGCGCCGAGCGCCAACCGCATGGCGATTTCGCGCCGCCGCCGAATTGCCCTCACGAGCAGCAAGCCAGCCAGATTCGCGCAGGCGATCAGGAGCACAATGAGAATGGCGAGGAACAACGTGTGCAACAGATCGCGGGCGTCATTGACGGTTTCCTCGCGCAGAGAATGCACCAACGCCCGAATGTGCATGCTTGCCATGAACGACGGATAGGCCCGCATGGTGTCTTCCGCAACGCGCTCAGCGTCCTGCTGCGCCTGGGCATAACTGACGCCTTGCTTGAGCCGCCCTACCATTTGAAAGTCCCAGTTGGCCTGCTGTCCCGACCCCAATTCCTCGCGAGTGAAGCTAATCGGCACCCAGAGTTCGGTGCGGTTGAGGTGTCCGGGGAGGAGCGGGAATTCGAAGCTGCGCGGCATCACGCCGATTACGAGGTAAGGTTTACGGTCGAGCAGGAGCTTGGTTCCGAGTGCGTTGGGATCGCCATGCAGGCGGTTCTGCCAGAGCGAATAACTGATCAGCGCGACCGGTTCGTGCTGATCGTCTTCGCGCTGCGTGAAGAAACGTCCCATCAGCGGCGCAATCGCGAGCGCGGGTAAAACTCCGGGGGACAATCGGGCCGCGTTCACCTGAGCAGACTCGCCGGTCCCAGAGAGTTCAAATGCAACCTGCTGATATCCGCCGAGACTTTCGAAACTGTGCGTGTCGCGCGTGTAGTTCAGGATGTCGGGAGCGGTCACTCCAGTGCTGCGATTGTCGTCCCCAGAACCTACGCCCTGCAGAATGTCTGAAAGCGAGACCAGCCGTTCGGGATTTGGAAAGGGCAGTGGACGAAGAAGCACGGCCTCGACGATCGAGAAAATGGCGGTGGTGGCACCGATGCCAAGCGCCAGCATGAGCAGTGCGGTCGCGGTGAATCCTGGAGATTTGCGCAGGTGGCGCGCCGTGATTCGTAGATCCTGGAAGAGCATGGGTTCTCCCCACTTCACTCGTGCGGCAGGCACGCAATTATTGTTCCTCGGCGCTTGCGTGCTAAGTGCTTGATACGGCGAGCAAATCACTGACAAAGCGACCGTTCATGTGTCCGTTGACAGAGTGCGATTGTCCGCAACCGGACAGTGCCTGATCAGTTTGAAGCCACCCTGGGCAAAGTGATCTTCACCTCACAGCCTCCATGGTTTTGACGGTTCGACACTTCGATGGTCCCGCCGTGGGCCTCCACGATTTGTCGCGAAAGCACGAGCCCAATACCGCTTCCCTGAGGCTTGGTGGTATAGAACGGGACGAACGCGTTGCTCGGATTCATTAGTCCGGGGCCACTGTCCTCGATCGTCAGGGTCACGTCTTTCTCGGTCAACTTCCATGCGACGGTGACCTGCGCGTCTGGTTCAGCGACGTTGATGTCCTCTGGTGGGTTCGAGTTTTGTTCTGGCGAAGCCTGCCCGAGCACGGCTTCGGCTGCATTGCGGAGCAAGTTGATAAGCATTTGCTCGAGCTGGCCGTGATCGGCCAACAAAGTCACCTCAGGACCTGGAATCACAGCCACACGAACGCGGGTTTCCAGAGCCGCAACATGGGTCACCAATGCGGAAATTGAACAGGGCTGCAATTCCGGAGGCGGCATCTGCGCCAACTGCCGATAGGCTTGCAGGAACCGGTTCAGCGAGGCGGCGCGAGCCTCGATGATGGCGAGGCCGCGTTCGAAATCCTGCCGCTGTTCGTCGTCCAGGCTCGTCTTTGACAATTGCATGTTCAGACTGCCGGCAATCGATTTGATGGGAGCCAGGGAATTATTCAGCTCGTGACCGATCACTCGAATCAGGCGTTGCCACGCGGAACGTTCCTCTTCACGCAGAGCCCGACTGACATCGGAGAGGACGACCAGCGTATGCGGGATGCCTTGCTGGCGAAACGAGCTACGTCTTACAACCCACCGGGCACCGCTGGCGAAAGGGAGCGATAACAGGTTTTCGTTTTCGCAGGACAGCGAATTCTGCAAACCGAGCTCTGACGCCGTTTTCCCGAGCAATTGCGGAGCAGACTGCTGCAAGAGTCTCACTCCGGCAGAATTCACCAGCC
>JASHOT010000176.1 GCA_030040965.1 Candidatus Sulfotelmatobacter sp.
CAAAGAGGAAATCAGGTTCTCGTATGAGGTGTTGCCATCGTGGCGCAGGCGCGTCGGTCGTTATAACTTGTTGCTCAATCGTGGCGTAGAAAGAGCTCTGACTGCGGCAGAGCCGGATGTGATCTTGTGCGGCGGTTATAGTTACTTCGCTTCGTGGCAGGCCCTTATCTGGGCGCGGATCCACAACACATCTTTCCTGCTGTGGTCAGAGAGTAATTTGCAGGATGCACGCCGCGGGCACGCGCTAGTGGAGTTCTTGAAGGACGAATTCTTGCATCGCTGCTCGGGGTTTGTTGTGCCGGGAGTCTCGGCGAAGCAATATTTGGAGAGCCGAAACATAAAGCCGGAGAACATCTTCATCGCTCCGAACGCTGTGGATAACGGCTTGTTCGCCAAAGCTGCGACGGAGGCACGGACAAACGCCGGTCACGTTCGCACAAAGCTTGGTTTACCCGAACGATACGTTTTGTTTGTGGGGCGACTGGTGCGCGAGAAAGGCGTTTTTGACCTGCTGGCAGCTTATGCGGCGCTCGATGGAACTTTGCGGCGCGATGTGGGATTGGTCTTTGTGGGGGATGGTTCTGCCAGCGCAGAATTGCGGGAGCGTGCGCGTGCGATTTCACCAGGCATTATTGTGTTTCCCGGCTTCGCCCAGCGTGAGCAACTGGGTGCTTTTTACGGCCTGGCTGAAGTGCTGGTCCTGGCGACGCACACCGATCCCTGGGGACTGGTTGTGAACGAGGCCATGGCATGCGGCCTTCCCGTGATTGTGAGCCGGGTGGCAGGATGCAGCGCAGACCTGGTACGAGAGAACTCGACTGGACTCTTGATTGCGCCCGCGGATGTGAAGGGAATTGCGGCAGCACTCGAACATCTTCTTCGTCGTCCCGAACTGTGTGCGAAAATGGGTGCCAACAGTTTGCAGCGCATTGGCCGTTATTCGCCCGAGCAATGGTCATCAGCGATCGGGCAATCCATTGCACAGACGAGGAGGAATCTTGACTGACCGGGTTCAGAAAGTCGCCATATTCGCCGCGCTGGTGTTCATCCCGCTGTTCCTGGCGATGGTTTCTTACGCGAGGCCCGGTTACTTTGCCAGCGAAAGTTATTTGGGAATAGTGCTGATCTTTGAGTTTCTCTTTGCGGCTCTGTGGATGTATCGGAGGGTGTTTTTCCTTATTGTGATCGGGGCATTCCTGTTGGCGGGAGTCAGCCTGCCGGTAGGTGGTTTCTGGACGATCGGACGCTGGATATTTCTCGCGGTGGGCGCGCTGGCGGGCGCGGTGATCATGCTGAAAGATCGTAGTCATCGCGTTGGTGGGTTCCACGCTCTGGGTTTGTTTGCCGTCCTTGCAGGGCTGGTTTCTGCGGCGGTTTGCCGCTACACAGGATTTTCTCTGCTGAAAGTTCTGAGCTTGTTTTTGCTGTTCATGTATGGCACCACCGGTGTCCGACTCGCCGTTTCAGGACGCGAAAATCGGTTCTATTCAGGATTACTGCTGGGCGTGGAGATATTTGTGGCGGCGGTAGCACTGTTTTACCTGGGCGGGAGACCGGTGATGGGCAATCCGAATTCGCTGGGCGCAGTGATGGCAGTGGTCGGCGCGCCAATCCTGCTGTGGGGTGCGCTGCTCGAGGAGAGCCCCTCTGTGCATCACCGCCGCTTGCTGCTGTGTGTGTTATCACTGTATCTCGTTTTTCACAGCCAGTCGCGCTCCGGCATCGTGACTGTTTTGCTCGTCTGCACTCTGATGTGCGCCGCTTTGCGCCGCTACAAGTTGCTGGCGCAAGGGATATGCATCATGGTCATTATCCTTGCTGCCTCGACCATTATCGATCCGCAGGCGGTGCCTAATTTTGTGGATTCGATTTTGTACAAGGGAAAAGACCCCGCGCTGGGCGTTCTCGCTTCTCGCGAGAGTCCCTGGCAGGGGGCCATTGACAGCATTAAGAAGCATCTCTGGTTCGGTTCGGGGTTTGGCGTTACCGATAATGGGGAAGACGCCAGCGCGCACCTCAATTCGTTCGAAACCAACGAGTACACCACGCGTGAAAACGGAAGCAGCTATCTGACGATTGTGACGTGGGTGGGAATCGTCGGGGCGGTGCCGTTTGTGCTGTTGATTTTCGCGGTCGTGGGAAAGATATTCCGCACGGTATTGTGGATGCTCAACACCGGCAATCCCTGCCACCCCGCGGTACCGCTTGCCATGGTGGCCTTCGCGGGGTTGGTTCATGCTGGCTTCGAAGACTGGTTATTTGCTCCCGGCTATTATTTGTGCGTGTTCTTCTGGAGCATGGTGTTCATTCTCGCGCAGTGCGCTCCGCCGGCGCTGTGGCCGAGTTTTTCAACACCTTGGCGGCTGAGGTTCGCGCGCACAACCGGTGGTTTTGCTGTGAGCCGATGATGAATCTGTTCATCAACTCTCTTGCCGCCAGCGCCGGAGGAGGTCTCACTTACATTCGCAATGTGATTCCGCATCTGGCCGCAACCCCCGAGGTGCAGGTCACGGTCGCCCTCGCCCCCCGCTTGTGCGAGGAGTTGCGCGGATTCACCAACGTTCATTTCGTGGACCTGGAAATTCCTGCCGGCCGGAGGTTCTGGTTTGAGCAAGCGGAGTTGCCTAATCAAATCCGCCGTTCGCGATCCGATGTGCTGCTCTCGGCAGGTAATTTTGCATTGAGAAAATCGCCGGTGCCGCAGATCCTGCTTTCGCGCAATTCGGTCTACACTTCACCGGATTTTTATCGAGACCTGCTCGCCCGCGGCGAATACCGCATGTATCTCGATACCCGCCTGCGAGGAATGCTTGCCCGCCGATCAATCCATTGGGCGGATGCGACGGTTGCCCCGAGCGAGGCCTTCGCCGCTGAACTGCGGCGCTGGACCGGAAAGATCGTATGCGCGATTCATCACGGATTTGACAGGACCACTTTTGCCAGCGAGACGACTCCTCTTAGTTCTGAGATCGCTCGAAAATTGGATCAAGCGCAAGGGGCCCTGCGGCTACTCTTTGTCAGCCATTACAACTATTATCGGAATTTCGAAACTCTGTTTCGTGCTTTGCCGCTGCTGCGCAGCCGGCTGAACGGACGCCCGATTCAGTTATTACTCACCTGTAAGCTGACGCCGGGAGAAAATCCGGGCAGCTACAGAACGGAGCGCGCCGCTGCAGTGGTAAAAGAGATGTCGGTAGGCGACATCGCCATCGAACTCGGAGCCATTCCGTATAGCCAGTTGCACCAGCTGTACCGGCAGGCCGATATTTACGTGACGCCTGCCTACACGGAGACGTTTGCCCATCCTCTTGTGGAAGCTATGGCGAGCGGAGTTCCGGTTGTTGCGTCAGATCTTGAGGTGCATCGAGAGATTTGCAGTGATGCAGCCATCTATTTCCCGAAGTATTCTCCGGAGGCTTTGGCGGAGTGCGTATTGCAAGTGGCAAACTCAAAAGAAACTGCCGAACGCATGAAAATGCGCGGCACGGAGCGATCGAAAGATTTTTCCTGGAAGGCTCATGTCGAGGAGTTGCTCACGCTGGCGCGAAAACTTGTTGCCTCGAATGACACCACCTTGGCTGCAGCGGTGGAGACTGCCCCGACGACTCGGTGTGATGAGGAAGGAAGACTCCTTGCGGTGGGCAGGAGAGATCATTCGTGAGCGCGGCAAACTTCAAACTTGATGTTAAGGCGGATGCTCTGCAATCCGAGCTGTATCAGCTTTTAGTGTGTCCGCGCGACAAGAAGGAACTCCGATTCGAGCGAACTCACCTGGTTTGCGACAGCGGGCATCGCTACGCCGTAATCGAGGGCATTCCAATCCTGCTGGTTTCCGAAGCTGAGCAGACCCATATCGAAGGCACTCGCGCACTGGGGGTTGCCGAGTTCGGCGATGCTTCCCAATTGC
Source organism: Candidatus Sulfotelmatobacter sp. (assembly GCA_030040965.1). Taxonomy (GTDB): domain Bacteria; phylum Acidobacteriota; class Terriglobia; order Terriglobales; family Acidobacteriaceae; genus Sulfotelmatobacter. The sequence continues at coordinate 3,908 of JASHOT010000176.1, forward strand.
CGCAGTTTCATGTCGCTGCCAATGAGATTGATCCCTTCGTGCGAAATGCTATCGGTGCGACCAACGGGGGACTGTATGCGCATCTGGTGGGAAATCTTCAGGAGTACCCGATTCCCCGCCTTCGTCTCCCAGCGGGCGCAGGTCGGCGATTTCTCGAGGTGGGTTGTAATTGGGGTCGGTGGTGTATTGCCGCAGCTCGCGCGGGATACAGGCCGATCGGGATCGATCCTTCGTTGAAGTCCATACGCGCCGCCAACCGCGTGGGCCGGCAGTTAGGCGTGAATGCCGGATACGTCGTTGCTGATGCCAGATTTCTTCCGTTTCGAGATGAAACTTTTGATCAGGTCTTTTCCTATAGCGTGCTGCAGCATCTCTCGAAAGAAAATGCGCGCGCTTCCCTATCTGAGATTCGCCGCGCTTTGCGCAAAGGCGGGAATGCGCTGATTCAAATGCCGAATGTGTTTGGCGCGCGCTGTTTGTATCATCAGGCGAGGCGCGGCTTTCGCGAGACCCGCGACTTCGAAGTCCGTTACTGGCGGCCGGCGGAGTTGCTCTCGACGTTCACAAAGCAGATTGGCCCGTCGAAACTGAGTGTGGACGGATATTTTTCTCTCAATGTACAGCCGAGCGATCGGCATTTGCTTCCACCGCGTTATCGAGCAGTGGTGCATGCGTCAGAAGCGCTGCGCTGGATGAGCGGCAAAGTGCCAATGCTCGCCCGTGTGGCCGACAGTCTTTACGTGAGTTCGAGCAGGACTGCCTGAACGCGCTTGCAAGGCATGTACGAAGCACGACTAGTCTCTCTGCGGCAACCACAGAGAATCTGAATGTCGATATTTCTCGAATTCGTTGATGGAGTTACCTGTGAGTGCGCATCGGCATCGGTAGCCGAGCTCGCGCAGCATCTGCCAGGTCGTTTCGCGGCCAGCATCCGAACACTCAAGGAACAGAACCGGCCGTGCGCTGGTGATGGTGCGCCGCATTCCCGTTAGGGCGAGACCCTCGGCGCCTTCGACGGCGATTTTAATGAAAGTCGGTTTTTTTAGTCTGCCCGAGTCCACCAGTTCATCGATCGCCACCGCTTTGATCGGGACTTGCGCGGCCGACCGATCGCGTTTGTGCCAGACCATGCTCCCGGTCGATGAGTTTCCCGTGATGCGAAGGACTGCATTGCCAGTTCGATTCGGAAGCGGCAACGTCAAACACCTTAATGTTGGTCAGCTTATTGTTCCGAATATTGTCTCGAAGCAGCCCAGATTTCCAGGCACCGGCTCGAATGCGGCGACCTTCCCCCGTGGCCCAACCTGCTTGGAGAGCGAGAGGGAAATGTATCCCATGTAGGCGCCGACGTCATAAACCGTATCTCCGGCCGAGACCTAGGTTCGGATCGCATGATGCAACGGCGCGTCGGCGGTTCCGAGAAGATAGCCAAGATGATTGACCGGAGAAAGGGTCATGCGGTAGCCGGAGGATCCTCCGCTAATGATCATGCGAGGCTTGGACTCCTGCCCCAGCACGAACACAGCACAGGACTTTGCCACTTTGCGAATTGCGAATCTGGGATTCATGGCCATTGATTCTTCATAGAACCAAAGTTCTCGATCACACCTCAAAGTCGCTTCAAGCAAGAAACATGAGCGCGCCGTGCTATGCGTTCGCCAGTCTGCCGGAGAGCACCTTCTTCACGGCCCGGCAAACCTCTTGAGTAGCCCCTTCTGTGAGTTCCGGATAAATCGGCAGCGACAGCACCTCGCGCGAAGCTGCCTCACTCTGCGGCAACGATCCCGGGACATATCCTAGATCGGCAAAGGCCGGCTGTAGATGCACCGGCGTTCCGTAATGGATGGCCGTCTGAATCCCTTCCGCTGCGAGCGCGGCCTGGAATGCGTCGCGATCATCATTCCGCGAGGAGGACCGTACAGTGTAGACGTGAAAAACGTGGCGCGCCCAGGGCATTGCGAAGGGCAACTCCAAGCCGCAGCCGGCGAGGGCTTCGCTATATTTTTGGGCGATTGAGCGACGTGCCTCAATCCAGCGATCAAGGTATCGCAGCTTCACGCGCAGAATCGCTCCCTGAAGGCCCTCCATGCGGTAGTTGTATCCTCGCAGCACATGGTGATACTTGCGATCTTGTCCCCAGTCGCGCAGCATGCGAATCTTATTCGCGTATTCTGGATTCGAGGTGGTCACAGCGCCACCTTCGCCATACGCTCCCAGATTTTTCGTGGGATAAAAACTGAAGCACGCGATATCTCCAATGCTTCCGACAGTACGGTCTTTGTATTTCGCGCCGTGGGCCTGGGCGGCGTCTTCGATGACAAGCAGCTTGTGCCGCCGGGCGACGTCCGCGATCGGGTCCATGTCGGCTGACTGACCATACAAATGAACGGGCAGGATCGCACGCGTGCGCGCGGTGATTGCGGATTCGATCGCAGCGGGATCCAGATTGAATGAGCGCCGATCGATGTCGACCAGCACCGGGCGAGCGCCGGTATAAACGATCGCTGCTACGCTGGCGATGAAAGTGAAGGGAGTAGTAATCACTTCATCGCCGGGCCCGATCCCGGCGGCGAGCAGGGCGAGATGAAGCGCGCTGGTACCGGAGTTTAAGGCGATGCACTCGGTGGTCCTGCAATAGACGGCGAACTCTCGCTCGAATGCGGAAACTTCGGCTCCCAGCACGAATTGAGAGCTTTCCAGCACGTGGGCGATCGCGGCACCAATTTCGGATTTGATGCCGTGGTACTGCGCTTTCAGATCGAGATAAGGAACTTTGACGGGAGCAGTCGGCATTCGGACCTGACGGATTCGCGGATATAGTGTAATTCATATGGGGCACGCGTTTTGGGGGGAATCGTAGGGCAGCGGACGCATTAGCGTGACTTGCAAAATGTTCTAATAGAGGCTGCTGCCAGCGGACAACAGATTTCAATGTGCGGAATATTCGGAATCGTCGGTAGGAACGCGCGGGTGGAACCAGCGGTTCTGGATCGTGCAACGCGCTCGCTGGCGCATCGCGGACCGGATGACTCGGGAACGATTCTTCTGCGCGAGTCCGCTCCGGCGGAGCTGGAAATCGGGCTGGGTAACCGGCGGCTGGCGATTCTCGATCTTTCGCCGCTTGGTCATCAGCCGATGCGCGATCCGCAGAGCGGCAACTGGATCGTCTACAACGGCGAAATCTATAACTTCGGTGAAGTGCGCAAGGAACTTGAATTCGCGGGCGTTGAGTTCCGCAGCCACTCCGACACCGAAGTTTTGCTGAAGGCGTATGCGCGCTGGGGCGAGCAGTGTCTCGATAAATTGCGAGGAATGTTCGCGTTTGCCATATGGGATCCGCGGCGGCAGCGGTTGCTGATTGCGCGCGATCCGATGGGGATCAAGCCGCTTTACTACACCCAGAGCGGTGGGCATTTCCTGTTTTCTTCCGAGGCGCGAACGCTGGTCGGTACCGGCCTGATCTCGCCGCGAATCGATTGTGCGGGATTAGTCAATTATCTGACATTCGGTTCGGCCTACGATCCGTTCACGTTGATCGAAGGAGTTCACGCGCTTCCGCCGGGGCATACGCTGACCTGGGAAGATGGAGCTGTAAAACTGAGCCGTTATTGGGACCTGGTGGACGATGGCGCAGAAGTAAAGAGCTCCGCGATTTCCGTGAGGGATGAGTCCAGCAGAGACGACAAAGAAGCCGTAGCCCATCTCGAACCGCTGCTGGAAGAGTCGGTGCGCTTGCAGTTGGTGAGCGATGTGCCGGTGGGCGTGTTTCTTTCTGGCGGAATCGACTCGAGCGCTCTGGTCAGCATTCTGAGCCGTGGCGGCGTGCGTCCGAGCACGTTTTCCATTGTCTTTCGCGAGAGTGAGTTTTCCGAGGCGGCTTACTCGCGATTGATCGCGCAAAAGTTCAAGACCGATCATCATGAGATCACCGTTGCCCAGGGCGACTTCCTGGCAGCCATTCCAGATGCGCTACGGGCGATGGATCTGCCAACGCTCGATGGGGTCAATACGTATTTCGTTTCACGCGAGACGCGCGGCGCCGGGGTGAAAGTCGCGCTGTCTGGCTTGGGGGGTGACGAAGTCTTCGCGGGATATTCGAGCTTCCGGACGGTTCCGCGCATGGAGCGCTTTGGCGAAATCTGGAAGCATATTCCCGGCGTCCTGCGCGGGCCGCTGGCCGCAATTTTTGCTGCGGTCGCGCCGGAAAATGACCGCAATCGCAAGCTGGCTGCGTTGGCACGGGAAAACGGCAGGCTCGTGCATCCTTATTTTCTGAGCCGGATGTTGTTTACCGCGGGCCAGCGTGATTTTCTGCTTCGGTCGCACGATGCTTCGGTGGCTGCAGCCGTCGCCGGCTCGCAGCAGATGTGGCTTAATCGCGCGGCGGCACTCGATCCGGTGAACCGCGTTTCTTATCTGGAGTCGCGCTGCTACATGCTGAACACCCTGCTGCGCGATGCCGATTTCATGAGCATGTCTCAGGGCTTGGAAGTTCGAGTTCCGCTGATTGATCATCAACTGGCAAAGGCGGTGCTGGAACTTCCCGGCGCGTGGAAAGTGAACGGCACGCCCAAGAAGCTTCTGGTCGAAGCGCTCGCCGGTTCGCTGCCCGACGAAATCGTTCACCGCCGCAAACGCGGGTTCACCATGCCGTTTGACAAGTGGATGCGAGGGGAACTGCGGCCAGAAATAGAGGCAGTTCTTACCACACAGAAAATCAATGAAGGTCCGTTGGGCGGATTGATCGACGGCAAACAAGTCGCGCAGGTGTGGCGCGGTTTTTTGGATGGGAAAGTCTCATGGTCACGGCCCTGGTCCTTGTATGTGCTCGAGCGATGGTGCGAGATGAATTCAGTTGTGGCGTAGCGTTGAGTCTCTAAGTGCGACGATCGTCTCCGCGCAGCTACATGGCCGGATTGATCGACAGGAACAAGCCTCAGCGTTTTGCGCATTAACGCACCAGAAGCCGCAGAAAGATCGCATGAATAAGGGTGCATCCGGCCTTGGAAGCGGTGTTCGTCGGAGTGCATCGACTCGATTAATTCTGCAAAGGTCAGGTTAGAATACTGAAAGTCTGTCTGTCGCGATGCCCAAACTAGAAGAAACCAGGCAACCGGCCGTGGAACGCGGGTCGGCGCTGCTACCCGTCACCGTCATCGTTGCCGCGCGCAACGAAGCGCGCAATCTTCCGCGTTGTCTTGAGTCGTTGCGAAACGTGGGCGAAGTCTACGTCATCGATTCCCAGAGCACCGATGGAACGGCTCAAATTGCGGAATCGTACGGGGCCCACGTTGTGCAGTTTCATTATCAGGGAGGCTGGCCGAAGAAACGGCAATGGGCCATGCAGTCGCTGCCGGTAGCCTACGAGTGGATTTTTCTGGTCGATGCCGATGAATGTCTGACGCCGCAGTTGGCTGAGGAAATTCGCGCGGCCGTCAAGAATTCCAACATGAACGGCTACTATGTTTCTCTGGAGATGCACTTTCTGCGGCGCCCGCTGCGCCATTGCGGTGCCAGGTTCTGGAAGCTGTCTTTGTTTCGTCGTGGCAAGGGTGGGTACGAGTGTCGCCTGAAAGATCAGGACGCTTCCATGGCCGACATGGAGGTGCATGAGCACGTGGTGGTCGAAGGGGCTACGGCTCACTTGAAACATCCGCTCGTCCATCACAACGTCGAATCGCTCTCGCGCTACATTCAGAAGCACGACGAATACTCGAACTGGGAGGCGAAGGTGTGGGTGCAAGGAGAGAGCACGACCCAGTTGCAGCCTTCACTGTTCGGTTCGCAGGCCCAGCGCCGTCGCTGGCTGAAGAAGGGCTTCATGGGCATTCCCGGCGCGCCGTTGTGGTTTTTCTTTTTTAAATATGTACTCAGCCTCGGATTTCTCGATGGGGTTCCCGGGCTGGTCTACTGCGGGTTTCAGGCGGTGCAGATGTTTCATGTGAAATCGAAGATTTACGAGTTGCGATACGGACTGAAACCAGACTTGCCAGGTTCTTCGAGGCTTGAGCTGTGAGCAGTCTCCGCGAAAATACCGTAGTTGTCTGGCGCGGGGAAGACGCCGAGTACGCGCATCAGGCGCCGTTTTCACCCTCGCGTTGTTACCCTGAGTATTCTTTCGGCGACAAATCATCAGAAACAAGTTTCGCTTACGAAGCGGTGCGCGGATGTTTCCACCTTGCCGGTCTCGATGCCGCACAGTTCGGCAGGGCGGAGTGGAATCCGCTAGGTGAATTGATCAATCCGGGCGAAACCGTTCTGCTCAAGCCCAACATGGTGCATCATCGTCATCCGCGCGATTCCGAAGGCTGGCGCTACGTCATCACACACGGAAGCGTCATTCGCGCAGTCGCGGACTACGTCTGGAAAGCCATCGGGCCGAAGGGCAAAATCATTCTGGCTGATGCGCCACAAACGGACGCATCGTTCTCGAAAATGGTGAAGATTCTGGGCCTGGACGCGATCCGCGATTTTTATCGGCCTCACGGCCTCGCCTTTGACATCATCGACCTGCGCCAGGAAGAGTGGACAACACGGGGCGACGTAATCGTCGAGCGGCGCCAACTTCCTGGCAATCCTTACGGCTCGATCGCGTTCGATCTCGGTGATGCGAGCGAATTCTTCGACCACCGGGGTGCGGGACATTACTACGGCGCCGACTACGACGCCGGAGTCGTAAATCGCCATCATAGCGGCGGACGTCACGAATATCTGATTGCCGGGTGCGCCATCAAGTGCGATGTTGTCTTCAGCCTGCCGAAATGGAAGACGCACAAGAAGGCTGGCATCACGGCCAGTCTTAAGAATCTGGTCGGGGTGAATGCCGACAAGAATTGGCTGCCTCATCACACGGAGGGGAATCCCACGGCCGGCGGAGATGAGCACCCAAATCCAGATCTCAAGCATCGAGCCGAGCGCAGGCTGGTTTCGCTGGTGCGTGACCTCTCAAGCAGCGCGCCCGTGGTGGGGCCGTGGGTGCATCGCGTCGCCCGCAGCGCGGGCAAGCAGGTGTTCGGCGATACCGAAACCACGATTCGCAGCGGAAACTGGTTCGGCAATGACACGGTTTGGCGCATGTGTCTTGATCTGAACAAAATTGTCGCTTATGGCAATCCGGACGGTACTCTGCGCGAGCCGGTCACCACAAATCGCAAGCGACACTACGTTCTCGTCGATGGGATCGTCGCTGGGCAAGGACGCGGTCCTCTGAATCCTGACCCTTTGCCCGCAGGCGTTGTGCTGTTTGGAATCGATCCCGCCAGTGTGGATGCTGCGTGTGCCTGCCTGATGGGGTTTGATCCCGACAAAATCCCGGTTGTCGCACGCTCGTTCCACAGCCGAACTTTTCCGCTTTCCAACCACTCGTGGCGCGAGGTCCGCGTGAGCAGCAATCATGCGGCGTGGGATCGGGATTTGGCTCGGATTCGTTCCATCGACACATTTCAATTTGAGCCCCACTTCGGGTGGAAGGGACACCTCGAGCAGAGTCCTGCTCTCGAAAACTCCTCAGACCCTTTGGTCGGGGCGGCCGAGCGTCCATGAGCGAATCCGTTCTGGCGGAGCATCTCTACCCACACCTGCCGATCTTCCTTCAAAACACGGCGTGCTGGTACTACGGGAAAAAAGAGTCGCGGATTCGTTTTGGAAGCGCGTTTGACGCGCATTTGCGCGACTTGATGAGCTCGGAACGCTGGAGCGCGGGAGAAATCGAAGCGTTCCAGAATGAGAAACTCCAGGCACTCATCCGCTACGCGTATGAAAATGTCCCGTACTATCGCGAGCGCTGGAAGAGTCTGAAACTCACGCCGGAAGACATTCGATGCCGCGAAGATCTTGCCAAACTTCCGATACTCACCAAAGAAGATGTGCGAGCGAATTTCGACCGCATGGTTTCGCAATCGGCCGATCGTTCGAAGCTGGTTTTTCGCCACACGAGCGGAACGACCGGCAAAGCCCTGCACTTCTATGTGACGAGCGCCGCGATTGCCTTTCAGTGGGCGGTTTGGTGGCGTCATCGATTGCGCTTTGGTGTGAGTCCGGGGGCATGGCACGCGAACTTCACCGGAAAGAGAGTCGTTCCTCTCGCGCAGAACGCTCCACCCTACTGGCGGTGGAACCGCCCGATGCACCAGGCTCTCGTGACCATGCATCATCTGACGCCGGCGAAAATTGGCAGCGTGGTCGAGTTCCTCAACTCTTATCCCTTCGAGTTCTATTCGGGATACCCGTCGATTATTCACATGCTGGCTCTTCATGCCATGGAAGCGGGGTTGGTGCTCAGTGCGCCTCCACGCGCGCTGTTCACCGGGGCGGAGAACATGCTCGACTTCCAGCGGCGCGACATCGAAAAATTCACCGGGGCCGTTTTGACCGACCAGTACGGATGCTCCGAAGGCTGCGGCAATGCGTCGCAATGCCTCGAGTTTGTTTACCATGAGGATTTCGAGTTTGGTATTGTCGAGGGAGTGGAATTGCAGCCGGGCAATCCCGCGAAATCGATTCTCTGTACTGGCTTTGCGTCACACGAGTTTCCGTTCATACGCTATGAAGTGGGCGATGCGGCTGTGTGGCAGGACAGTTCTAAACAATGTCCCTGCGGCCGTAGATCCGGAGTCTTGCTGCGGATCGAGGGGCGCCGCGATGACTACGTGATTACTCCCGAAGGCACGCGGGTCATGCGTTTCGACTACGCGTTCAAGGATCTGCTCAGCGCAAAAGAGGTGCAGATCGTTCAGGACCAGTTAGGCGAGATCACGGTTCGAGTTGTGCGTCGCTCGGCTTATGGCATGAACGACGAAACGACAATACGTCGCGAAATCAAGCGCTGGATCAGCCCGACCCTGGGAGTGCAGTTCGAGTATGTGCCCGAGATCGAGCGGGAGTCGAACGGGAAGTTTCGCGCAGTTCTTTCTCGTTTGAAAGCTTCCGATGAGAGTCAGATGACGAAGCAGGTGAATGCATAGGATGAGGCAAGTGCTTCAAGACGCGCGCACGGGGGCTGTCAGAATCGAGGAAGTCCCCGCGCCGCAGTTGCTAGCGGGCTGCGTGCTGGTGCGCGTGGCCGCGTCGATTGTTTCTGCGGGAACCGAACGCGCTTCGGCGGAATTCGCCCGAAAGAATCTGCTGGAAAAGGCTCGCTCGCGCCCCGATCTTGTGCGCGAAGTCATTCACAAAGTGCAGCGCGATGGAATTCTCTCGACGCTTCAAGCGGTACGCAGCCGGCTCGATCAGCCACAAAGTCCCGGATACAGCAGCGCCGGAACAGTAATTGGCATTGGGGAAGGCGTGACCGATCTTCAGGTGGGCGATCGCGTGGCTTGCGCAGGCGCCGGATTTGCCCTTCATGCTGAGATCGCGTGCATTCCGCGCCTGTTGGTGGCGCGCATTCCCGATCAGGAAGTCCCATTTGAGGAGTCCGCATTCGCCACGCTGGGCGCAGTCGCTTTGCACGGTCTTCGGACCGCCGAAGTGAAGCTCGGCGATCTTGTCGCGGTGATCGGCCTGGGACTGCTCGGTCAACTTACAACACAATTGTTGAAAGCCGCTGGCTGTCGCGTGCTGGGGATGGACATCGATGGCGCACGTGCCGAAATCGCTCGCCAGATGGGCGCTGACGCGGTTGCCACTTCCGCAGCAGCATTTCAGGATATTTGCGGACACTTTTCCAGCGGCGCAGGCGTGGATTCCGTTCTTATCACCGCGGAAACGGCCAGCAGCGAGCCGGTGAATCTTGCCGGAACCATCGCGCGCGACCGTGCGATTGTCGTGGCTGTAGGCACGGTGGGAATCGAAATCGAGCGAAAAGCCTATTACGAGAAAGAGATCGACTTCCGCATTTCGCGTTCGTACGGCCCAGGGCGTTACGACACGGCCTACGAGCAGAAGGGCCGCGACTATCCGATTGGGTATGTGCGTTGGACCGAAACGCGCAACATGGAAGCATTCTTGCGATTGCTGGCACAGAAAAAAATCGATCTTCGCCCGTTGATTACTCACCGCTTTCCGATTGAACGCGCGGCAAACGCCTACAGCTTGATCAGCGGCGGATCGCGGGAAAAATATCTCGGCGTGGCGATTCAGTATTCTGAGACGGTTGATGAATCACAATCGCTTGCTCTGGTGTCTCGCTCTCCAGATTCGAAAAATGCGCCGGCTTCAGCCGAGGCCTGTGTCGGTCTGCTCGGCGCAGGAGTCTTTGCTATCAACACCCTGATTCCTGCGATCAAGTCGTCAACCAAGACGACCCTGGTCTCAGTTTGTGCTGCTACCGGATCGCATGCACAGCACGCCGCAAAGCGGTTCGGTTTCCGCGAATGTACTACGGATGCGACCCAACTGATCGCGAATCCCGACATCAATACGGTTGTAATCGCGACGCGGAATCATCTGCACTCTGGCCAGGTTGTGGCTGCAATCCACGCGGGGAAACATGTTTTCTGTGAGAAGCCGCTATGCCTTTCCGAAGATGAGTTAAGCGAAATCGTGCGCGCCTATTCCGGCAGCGAGTCCCCGAGACGAGTCAACCTTATGGTCGGTTTCAATCGCCGCTTCGCGCCGATGGTTCGGGAGATGAAATCATTTCTTGCTTCGATCAGCGAGCCGTTGGCAATGTACTATCGCATCAACGCCGGATACCTGCCCGCGGACCATTGGATGAACGATCGAGAACAGGGCGGAGGTCGCATTCTCGGCGAGGTTTGTCACTTCATCGACCTTCTGATATTTGTTGCCGACTCGCCGATTGTGGAGATTGAGGCGAGATCTCTCAGCGATTCTGGCCGCTATAGCGGCGACAACATTTTAGTTTCGATTCGCTTTGCCAACGGATCGATGGGAACGATTCAGTATCTCGCCAACGGCGATCGATCGTTTTCGAAGGAGCGGCTTGAGGTGTTCGGCGGAGGCAGTGTCGCCGTTCTGGAGGATTTTCGCCGCCTGGAATTGGTTCGTCACGGCCAGAAACGGACCATCCATTCGCGCTGGCGGCAGGATAAAGGGCACAAGGCTGAGTGGGCGGCGTTTGCGGACTCGATTCAAAGAGGAGCGGAAGCGCCCATTCCCTTGAGAGACATCGTCTGCTCAACGCTCGCCACTTTGCGTGCCGACAGGTCACTCGCGATCGCAAAGTCGCTGCGCATCGATGCCGATGCCTTTCTGGATACAATCCTGAAAGATGCCACCCGGTAGCCTGCCTGAACGAATGAGCCAATTGCACAGCGAGTTTTTACAGGAGATCAATTCAGGTTCATGCTGATTTTGGGGCTCAACATGTTTCACGCGGACGCTTCCGCCGCCATCGTTGTCGATGGCGAAGTGAAATTTGCTGTGGCCGAAGAGCGGCTCAATCGCCGCAAGCATTTCGGTGGATTTCCGGCGCTGGCAGTAAAGGCATGCCTGGATGCAATCGGCGCGAAACTCTCGGATGTCGAACACGTCGCGGTCGGACAGGACAGCAACGCGAATCTCGCCAAGAAAGTAAAGTACGCGCTTGCGAATCCCGCCAAAGTTCTGAACTTCATTCGTCTACGCCAGCGGAAGGAAGCCATGCGCGATGTGCGCTCACTACTTGCCAAGGCGCTTGACGTCGATCGTTCGCAGCTCGGTTTTCGCGAACATCATCTCGAACACCACATTGCGCATATTGCCAGCGCGTACTATTGCTCGCCGTGGGAGAAGGCCGCGGGGTTCAGCTACGACGGTTCGGGAGATTTCGTCTCAACCATGATGGCTCGGTGCGATGGCAACGAAATCGAAATTCTCGACCGTGTCTTCCTCCCTCACTCGCTGGGCAGCTTTTATACGATGATCTGTGAATTCATTGGCTACTCGAAATACGGCGATGAAGGCAAGGTGATGGGCCTTGCGCCGTACGGAAAAGATACCTATCGCGATGTGATCAGCAAGATTGTTTTCCCGGCGGCGAGCGGGTTTCAGCTCGATCTCAGTTGTTTCAAGCCGCTCGGCAGCAATCAGGGAATGCAGGTCTTGCCGGATGGCACGGTGGAGTTGGCGCGACATTTTTCCGAGCGCGTGGAAAATCTTTTCGGCGAGCCGCGGCGTCCTCATTCTGAGATCACGCAGCGCGATATGGACCTGGCATTCGCCATGCAGCAGCGCTTCGAGGAGATTTTCTTTCGTCTTCTGACCGGCCTGCATCAACGCGCGCCGATTGAGGATCTCGCGATGGCTGGCGGATGCGCCTTGAACAGCGTGGCGAATGGAAAACTCTTTGACGCGACTCCTTTCCGCCGCACTTACATTCAGCCCGCGGCGGGAGATGAGGGATTGGCCATTGGCGCCGCGCTGCACGCGTATCATTCCGTGCTGAAGCAGTCTCGTCGACACGAACTGAAGCGGTCGTATCTCGGGCCGGAATTCTCTGAGACTTATATCCAGGCAGCGTTGCAAAATGCGGGTGTGGAATATCGCAGGTTGGATCGCGCCGCGTTGCTCGAGGAAGTGGCCGAACAAATCGCAGCCGGCAATGTGATCGGCTGGTTCCAGGGGCGCATGGAGTGGGGACCGCGCGCGCTGGGCAATCGATCGATTGTCGCGCATCCGGGATTGCCCAACATGAAAGATGTTCTGAACGCACGCATCAAGCACCGGGAGTGGTTCCGTCCATTCGCTCCTTCAATTCTGGCGGAGTATCAGCATGAGTACTTCGAGCACGATCATCCTTCGCCTTTCATGCTCCACGTCTATAAGATCCGGGCTGAGAAACGGAAGTTGTTATGCGCGGTCAATCATGTAGACGACACCGGCCGCCTACAAACGGTGACGCGCGACGAAAATCCGCTGTACTACGACTTGATCTCGGCCTTCCATCGAAAGACTGGAATTCCCGTGATCCTCAACACCAGCTTCAATGAGAATGAGCCGATTGTGTGCACGCCGGAGGAGGCAATCGATTGTTTTCTCCGTACGCGCATGGATGTGCTTGCCATCGGCCCATTCGTGGCGATGAAATCGGGAGCTAAGGCCGAGCAGTTGACGGCTTCACGCGTGGAGAATCAGCACGAAGCATGAGATATTTGCGCAACAGAAGATTCGCTCCCGGGCTCAATGCACGATGAAGCCCGTGACTGATATGGCCACACCAATTATTCCCAGCGCCATTCCGAGCAACCAGAACAGCCTGCGTCCGGAAAGGAGCGTGATCGATGTGATCACCAGTCCCACCTCAAGAAAGACTTCAGCTAAATCGAATCGATTTGCGCGATCCCGCTCCACGGCAACCTCGGCCTCCAGTTCGTGAGCGGTGTCTGAGATCTTCTTTTGCTCGTCCTTGTAACGCGAAGCCTCTTGGGAATACTTATCGCGCAACTTGGCAAGATTCGCGGCGTCGGTGGTAGGCTGAACCGAACTCGCATCCAGGAAGAGCGTGTCGATGTGCTCCCGAATATTCTTCGCCTGATAATAGGCCCATTGATCCGATGATTTCGCCTGCAGCACTACTTCTTCTGTATGCGCGCGATGGCCCAGCAAAGAAACGACCGCAACCAGCACGGCCAAAATCGCCATTGTTACCGACACTGGCGCCAGCGCCGGGTTTTCCTTCGCGTGTTCCGCGTGCTCCTGCAATTCGGTCAACTCTTCTGACATCCGATCATTCTCCCATCACTTTGACGATCACCCGCTTATCCCGCTGCCCATCGAACTCCGCGTAAAAAATCCGCTGCCACGTGCCTAAGTCGAGTTTCCCACCGGTGATTGGCACGATTACCTCATGGTGAATGAGCAACGCTTTGAGGTGCGAATCTCCGTTGTCCTCGCCCGTCTCGTGATGTCTGTACTCCTTGCGAAACGGCGCCAGGTGCTCCAGCCACTCGTCGATGTCTTCGATCAGGCCGCTCTCGTTGTCATTCACGTACACGCCTGCGGTGATGTGCATGGCTGAAACCAGGGCCATTCCTTCCTTCACATTACTTTTGCGAACAATGTCCTCAATCTGCGGCGTGATGTGAACATACGCCCGGTGGGCTTTGGTGTGAAACTTAAGATATTCGGTTAGCGTTTTCATGGATGCTATTCAAGATCGGTGTACGTCTATCGCAGCACCTGCGTCAACTTGCCGCTCGCGATCACTTCAGCGATACGCGCCAGATCCGCATACATCGCACGATCTTTCTCCATCTTCGGGCAAACTGAGCGAATCCTGTCATGCGCGGCCTGGCCTGGTTTTGACGGCCGGAGCGGCGCGAGAAAATCGACCGCCTGGGCCACCGCCATGGCTTCGATGGCCAGCACATTCCGTGTGTTCTCGACAATGCGCTTCAATTTCATTGCTGCGGTCATTCCCATGGAAACGTAATCTTCTTTATTGCCCGAAGTCGTGATTGAATCGACCGACGCGGGATGCGCGAGCACCTTATTTTCGCTGACCAACGCGGCTGCAGTGACCTGCGGCATCATGAAGCCGGAGTTCAATCCGGCGCCCGGCGCGAGGAATGGCGGCAGGCCTTCACTCAACGCAGGATTTACGAGTCGCTCGATCCGCCGCTCGCTGATGCCCGCCAGCGCACTCAACGCGATGGCGAGAAAATCGAGCGCGAAGGCCAGCGGCTCGCCGTGGAAATTGCCGCCAGAAATGACGTCGCCCACAGCGTTGTTGTGATCCGTCACAAAAACCAGAGGATTATCGACTGCGGAATTTGCCTCGGTCTCGAAAATTGCGCGGCAGTGCGCAATCGTATCGCGTACGGCTCCGTGAACTTGCGGAATGCAGCGCAGGGAATATGCGTCCTGCACGCGGCCGCAAGTGCGATGCGATTCGCGGATCTGGCTGCCGGCAAGCATATGCCGCAAATTGGCTGCCGATTGCATCTGCCCGATATGTGGACGTGCCTTGTGAATGCGCTCGTCAAAGGCGGCATCGGTTCCTTTGAGCGCATCGCAAGAAAGGCCGCCGAGCACGTCGGCTGAGTCGACCAAAGTTTCCGCCGCGAGCAGTGCAAGTGATCCCACGGCCAGCATGGCCTGTGTCCCGTTGATCAGGGAGATCGTTTCCTTCGACTCGAGCACCAGCGGCCTGATTTGCGCGCGTTTCAGGGCGTCGGCGCTGGGGATTCGCCCGCCGCGTTCGTCA
>JASHOT010000177.1 GCA_030040965.1 Candidatus Sulfotelmatobacter sp.
TTGCCAGGCAAAAGCATAGACCCCAATGAAGGTAGCCCAAAAATTAAAGCCCAGTCGGCCGTCGAAGGCAAGATTTGCCAAATTCGCGCAGTTATCTGCAATTACGGTCTTGCGAAAAAGGCCGGAGACGATCAACATGCAGCCATCTAGAAATGCTCTCTCCCGAAAAGAGCGCGGATGTTGCACTTGCGGCAGAAGATGCGAGGGGCGCTGAATCGGGCCGGCAATCAAATGCGGAAAGAGTGTAATGAACAAACCGTAATCGATGAACGATCGTGAGGGTTTGAGTTCGCCCTTATAAACATCCACCACATACGCGACTTCCTGAAACGTGTAAAAGGAGATTCCCGGCGGCAGGATGATCTTCAGAAAAACGAGCGGCAGGTTGTGAATGCCAAAAGTGTTCAACATCGCCGCGAAGGAACCCAGAAAAAAGTTGCAGTACTTGAAAAATCCCAACAAACCGAAGTTAATGCATAGGGAAATAATCAGCAGCGTCCGCCGCCGCGAAGCCGACTCTTCATCGGCTATTCCTTGCGCAATGAAATAGTCGACGATCGTGGAGAAGATCATCAACAGCAGGAATCGCCAATCCCACCAGCCGTAGAAAAAATAGCTGGCGCATAGAAGAAAGACATTCTGACGGCGCCAGCTAAGCCGCCAATAAATGGAAACGACCAGGACCAGAAACAGAAAATAGATTGGCGTATCGAATAGCAAAGGAAGAGGATGGGAACGGCCCGCAGAATCTACCTAACTGTGCTGCATTTACGGGGCGATGTCAAGACGAGCGAGAAACAACGAACCAAATTAGTGTAGCGGGATGTGGGGAAGGGGTGGCGAGAACCCCTGGCCTCCCCATCGCATAACCCGTTACCTGGCCACGTCGGCCACTAATTTAATTGCAGGACGAAAACGTCGCCACGGCAATCGCTGCCGACCGTGCAGCTAGCCGTCCCAGACTGTCCACCGAGCGTCCCCATCCAATCGGAAGAGAAAACGAAGAATCGCCCGTCTTGCGACACGCTGCCAATGCCGTACTCGGTGCTAAAGACTTGCGATTTTGTGGTGATGAAACTGTGGGCAAAACGCCAAACCTTGCTGCCGTCCGGCGAGACGCCCGTAATTTCGTCATACCAGGGACCGGGGAAGGGGAAAGTTGGACTCCAGAACGTCAGGAAAAACGGATAACTATCTTCAGGATCGGCATTGTTCCAGGATGCATGCTGATCCAGCGGATTTTGAACTCCGGCAGGCGGATTTGGCGTCACGTAGAAAATAGAAGTCGGTTCTGCCAGGGGCCGCGTCGTGAATTTTCCGGCGTCGTAGTTGTTCATCCAGTGGGTGTAGCCCTCGGTCCAGTGACCGCTGCATGCTTGGCCGCCGGACAGGCCATCTCCGCAGGAACTCACATTCGTCGTGCCAACCTGCCAAAAATACGGCCCAGCGGAGCAACTCGAACTGAAGCAGGTCGTCTTCGCGATAATCAGCCAGTTTCCATCTTTCGAAATCTTTACGTTGTGAATCGACCAGCGGTCGGGAATATTGATCGTACCCTTCGCACCCCAGTCTCCCCATACCTGGCCCGTCTTTGTATTCAGCACCGTGCAACCGCTGCCTACTCTGTACGCTACTGCATAGACTCCCGTGCCTTGGTTTCCAGTATTGGAGTAACCCATGCCAAACGTCGTGTCACCCGCGCTTACGCCACCCTTGCTCTTCCATATGGCCGCGAAGTTGGCGGGCAGGCAATTCGGGCTGCTGGTGAAGTTGTAAACCAGTTGCGGCGTCGGCGGCGTGCTTGCGTCGGAGAAATCATAGGAACTGATCGTGGGAGCAGGTTCGCCAGCCGTATACAGCAAGGTCGGAGAAACTCGACTCCACATTCCGTCTCCGGAGAACGTGAACCCAGCCCGCGCTGAATCACTGCTTACATACATACGTTGCGCCTGCATCGTGTTGGGGTCGAACGTGTACGTGTACGATGCGGCGCCGAGATTTTGAAGCACGAACATGGTGGAGTTTGTGTTCCACAGATTTTCGTCGGCGCTTCCGCTTGCGGCCGAGACATAAGAACGGTTAGACGACTCCTGCGATGGGTCGGTGTTCCAGTCCGTAACGCGGACGATACGGTTCCCGAAATCCGGATCCGTAACGATCGTATTGGCGCCTGTCAGATTGCCAACGTTCGGAAGCGTGTGAGGAATCTGAACGATAGCGCTGTCAGTCCGGGAGCAAGGATACGATGGCGGGCCACAGGAAGATTGCCCCGAACTTTGAATCACAAGCGAAAAACTATCCTCAGCGACTTGCCCCGCAGCATCCTCGCTCTGAATGGCGATGGTAAAGGTCCCGGCGATCGCCGTCGTTCCTGAAAGCATACCCGTGCTCTGGTTGAGCTGCAGGCCCGCAGGCAGAGAGCCCGAGATGATGCTCCACTGGTACGGCGTCTGGCCACCACTGCCTGTCAGCGATACGGAATAGGGCGTTGACTGCATACCCGAAGGCAAACTCGTCGTCGCGATCCTGAATGTTTGGCTGGTGATCGTGACCGCTAGGCTTGAGTGCGCCGCCGCCTCGGCCGTGCTGGTTGCGGTAACCGTGACCGATTTGATGCCGCTGACAGTGGGCGCCGTCAACAAACCAGTCGCCGAGATACTGCCGGTACTTGCAGACCACGTCACTCCGGTGTTGCTGGTATTCTTCACGATTGCGGTGAATTGCAGCTTTCCACCGGGAGCGACCGACAACTCGGGTGCCGATACTTGCACGCTCACCTCGCTGGCCGGCGAACCTACAGTAATGGCGTAATTCGATACCGTTGATTTTTGGACGACCGTATCCATCGTGCCGGCGTTTTCGAAGTTCTTAACTGTAAACGTAAAGGTCCCAGCTTGCGTGGGCACGCCGGCTACGGTCGCATTTTTCGGATTCAGCGTGAGCCCGGGGGGCAATTGCCCAACTATTACAGCCGGTAGAATCTGTGTACCTACCGTCAAGGTCTGCAGATAGCTCATTCCGACCGTCGCCGCGGGCAATACAATCGTGTGGGTCGATTGTGATGGGGATGACGAATTGGAGCTATTCTGACCGTTCTGGACCGCTGAACATGCTTCCCACAGCAAACTACAGGTCACTAAAACAAGAGTTAATGCCAGTCTTGCAGCCCGGTTGGAATCCTTCGGGGCGGCGAAAACTCGACAATTAGGCGCCATGAATATCCCTCGGAAATGAATAGTTTTGGGGGACCAAGGGCTTGCAGTCCGCAAAACCAATCTAGGGGCGAAAAGCAGAGCGTTCTAGATACCCAAAGATCAGTGACCTTTAAGACACAGAAGTACATGGCTTTACTGGCCGAAATCACGAGGCCTGCGGGGCCTGAGGTTAGGCTCGTTCCAGTTTTCTTCGCGCTTATGTTTGGTGTGGTCTTTCCTCGAATTCGCGTTGCAATTATGGTGGCTGTCGGCCATAAAACCTGTCTAAGATGTTCCCTCTTCTAGAACGTCGGATAGCTCATTTCTTTGAAGAGAAGGATGACCGTGAATGGCTTCTCACACGCATTGCGCAACACACGGTTTGCTCCGAGATCGGCGTGTATCAAGGGACCAGAGACGGAGGACGCGAGCGGTAGACGAGGCGGCTAGCAATGGTCTGTATCACAGGTAATCACAGGTGCATGATTGACAAGCACCAGTTTCTACTACAAAAACCTGATTAGTGAGTTGCACTGTTGGCTTCAAGACACGTCGCACCAAGGCATCGATTTGATTCGTGCTTCAGCTTATGAGCCATCATCTTTTGCACGGTTTGCGGCGCTATCTGCTGAACGAAGTCGCTAGCCTGAGCGGAAGCAGAGTCTGTCCATCGATAAACTCGAAACCGCCCGCCCGGTTATATGTGTGAACGCCCACGAGTGTCTTTCCGAGTTTCTTCCAATGTTCAGGAGTAACGGTTTTCACAGCTCGTTCTGAATAGTGTTGCGTGGAAAGATCGGTAATTTCGTTGAATGTGATGCTGTAACCGTAGAGAGGCGCTCCACTCTGGCTCGGCCGGATCAGAGATTGTCCGCTCCGAAACACATGTCCGGCGCCGCGATTCATTCGGATATCGGTCGAGATCGGATTTTCAGGATGAAACTCCCACTTTCCCTTTAGAGAATCGGAATAAAAAAGGAGAAGAGATCCAGCCCCAGGGACCGGTGCCGCGCTGGTAGTTGCAAGCCACCACAGCCCATTGTGCTTCCATACCGTCGTGTCCACAAACTTGCCCTCGAGCAATCGTTTTTCATGAACCCATTCGTTGGGAAACCCTTTGCAGCGGTAAAGATCTACCGATCCGGAGTCGAACGACTCAGGGATCATGAAGATCTCTGGTCCCTCTCGCAATAGATGCGGATACGAATAGTGGTACTTGGAATGTTCAAGACAGGCAATTGCCGGACCGGCCTCGCCGTGTTCTGAGACTTCTGCGCAGGCTATGCCTGCGCGTTTTTTCTCGTAGGAATAGTTTTCGAAAAATACCCACAATCTATGTTCATCCTCGAACCCGAAGGGATCGGCCCAACAATGCCCCTGCGGAGCTTCGATCCAGCGGAAACCGGTCAAATCGGATTCGGTTTGCCATTCGTAGAGCGGCTTCGAACTCATGCGAATGCCAATTTGCCAGTGCGGAACTTTTGGCTGGCGAAACGGGTAACGAGCCGCTTTCTTCAGCAGGGCCGGCGCGAGCCAGCGCAGCATTTGCATGTTCGTCGGACTCTCGTTCGCGCCACGTTTTCCCCCGTCAGGGGCGAGCAACATCGCCTTTTCCCGTATGTGATTCCAACCAAACCTGTGCAGTTCATTCAATTTTCGCAGGATGAGATTCGTGGATCCCCAATAAGGGATGAATCGATTTCGCGAGACGCTGAGCGTCCGTTCGCTGGCAAACAATGATTTTGCCAACACCAACCCGCCTTCACCGTCATCAGCGATAACCCGCAGTGTCACTCCGGACACACTCGAGCGTTCAACGAGTTCCCAGAACTGGGGCGGCCATCTTGTGCAAAACCCCGCATACCCGCTTTCAACAGACCAGACTCCGTAGCGCGCTGCATGCAGTATGTCGCCTGTGAGGCTATCAAATCCGAAGCCCGCGAGAATGTCGAGTTCCGCGGTCCGAACCTTGTCTACGATTGCTTCCGGGAAATGCTGTTTCCCGTTTTTCAGCACTGGCTCTACCTCGATCGGTTCGATTCCCGACAGTAATTCCCCGCAATCCACACTCGCAAGGGGATCATTTTGCGGCTTCATCCGCGCGTCCGCTCGGAGATAGAGTCGGAACAGAGTGGAATATTCTTGAGGAAGGGCCGGGGCAGGACTTCTTCTCACAATCAGCAATTGGATGCGGGCAAAGTTGCTGGCTCTTATATCTCCGATAATTTCTTTAACATACGCGGGTAGCTGCTCGCGCGAGTCCAAAAGCAGCCCGATTCGGAGAGGTGGCGCATCAGAAGGTGATATCCGATAATAAGTCTCCGGCGCTTGAGCCATGTATAATGAGCGTACTAGAAATCCGCAATGACCGTCGGCCGAAATCGGGCACTTCCACCGCACTAAACATCATCGGATCAGCAGACCGGCGAGACCCCGTTGGTTTGTAAAGAGCCGGCTTTTAAGCCAGGCTTTGATGGCTGCTTGAGCGCGGCTAGTGTGCTGGATCTGCTTCGATAGTTTCGCTGAATGGCACACTGGTAAGTCCGGAGACGGAAGTGATCACTTTTATCGCGCCGGGCGTGTTTCCAGCGGTGTAGGTTACGCTTGCTTCACCGGCGCTGTTCGTAATGACAGGATTCGCGCTGAAGCTCCCGCCTGCGCCCTGGTCGGAAAACGAGACGGAAA
>JASHOT010000178.1 GCA_030040965.1 Candidatus Sulfotelmatobacter sp.
ACTACTACGGCAGTCGGCTTCGCGGAGAGGCGAAGCTTGAAGACCTTCCGCAACTTGTTACGGAAAAGGGAAATCCCGGCAACGTACAGCGAATAAGGGTGGCCGAAATTCAACTGCCAGCCGAGATTCTTCGCCGCGGGTTCTACTTCGTTGATACCCCAGGTCTGGGCTCGGCGATATTCGAAAACTCGCAGACCACGGAACAATTCATTCCCGAAATCGATGTTCTGATTCTAGTCACGAGCTATGAGAGCCCGCTGACAGAGGACGAGATCCGCTTTCTCAGACAGGCTAGTCACTCCGTTCGTGCCGTGTTTGTGGTTGTTAACAAACATGACACTGCAAATCCCGACATACGCCAGGAGATTCTCGACTATGTCGCCAAAACCGCGCGAGGGGTGCTGGATGGTGGAACGGTGAAACCGTTTTCTGTCTCTGCGAGGGACGGTTTAGCGGCAAAACAGGCCAATGATATGGAAGCGTTGAAAACCAGCGGCGTTTTGGCTTTCGAGGAGGAGCTGATCCGTTTCCTGACCACCGAGCGTTCACGACTCTTCCTTACCGCGATGTTTGATCGCGTCTCGAATGCGTGCACGCTCCTACCTGAAGGGGACGGAGAGCGCCTAACGGAAGAGCTCCGGAAGTTACGTGAACAGAGTGATGCAGAAAGCGAAAGCACTATCTCGGGCGCGGTGGTCCGTCAGCCGCAAAGGGCTCGCCTCGATGCGCGCGGCGTGACGCCGTGTGAAATGTGCCGTGGCGTCCTGCATCAACTCCTCGATTTCTTTCGTCAGTACCAGTATGACCTCGCTGTCCGCCCGGAGACGCAGGAGGAGCATGCTCGTAATGGAGGTTTTTGCCCCTTGCACACCTGGCACTACGAACAGGTTGCTTCTCCGCGCGGCGTTTGCACAGCGTATCCGCGACTGCTGAAGCACACGGCGGAGAACCTTCGGGCCATAGCGGCGAACGGCTCTATAAAGTTGGATGCCAGCCGTCTTATGCATCCGTCGTGTCCCGCGTGCACCGTGAGGTGGAATACGGAAGACAGATTGGTTCGCTCGATTGTTCAGAAAGTCGAGAAGAACCCTGAATCCGCAGGGGTGTTTTCGCTATGTTTGCTGCATCTTCAGTTAGTGCTCGCCCATGTGGACGACGAATCTATAAGCCAAAGCCTGCTTCTTCGTGAAGCAGCAGTCTTGGAGCGAACTGCCGAAGATATGCAGCGGTACGCCATTAAACACGACGCGCTGCGCCGACATCTGGTAAGCCAGGAGGAAAACGACGCTCCGCTCTTGGGACTGCAATTGTTGACGGGGCACCGGAGCGTGAATGCCGTCTTCACAATTCGGGAGATCTGAGGCTGCGACTGTTTGAGTTCAAAATTTCAGCTCGCGGCTGTATCGCTTCCTACCCGTCTTTTTTGGACATTTAGGAAGAACGGAATTGCGCAAAGCTGCGCGGCGACCGAGAAGACAATCAAACCCGAAACGGAAACATCGTACAGCTTCCCAATGATCACGCTGCCGATGAACCAAAACACTCCGTACCCGGCGGTGAAAATTCCGTAAGCCGACGGCCGGCGCTGTTGCGGAACCATCGTTGCCACAGCCGCCGGGATGATCGACTCGTGGACTCCCATGCCCACTCCCCAGAGGGCAGAACCAATCAGAGCCAGCCAGAAGCCTCCGAGAAAAACGAGGGGTGACGAAGCCGTAGCAACTACGGTTAAGGGAATCAGGATCCGAAGCCCGGTTCGATCGAAAAGGCGTCCAAACAAGAGCGAACCGAGTCCGCTTGCCGCCATGGCCACCGAGTAGAACACCGGGACCCAAGTGTTTGGAATCACGTTGGCCTTTTCAAAATGAAACGCGATCAGGGTGAAATCAGTAAACCCGGCAGTGACCAGCGTGGCGCCGGCCAGATAAATCCAAAACACGCGTGGCAAGCCCGCCGCATGAATGTTGGGAACATCGGGCTCCAAGTCGTTCGGCCGAGGATATAACAATCGCGCAATCAGTAGCATCATCAGCGTAATGAGCGCAGGAATCAGCAGCGCGGCGAAGGCGGCGCGATAGCCTCCGTGGCGCGCGATGACTACTGCTGCCACCAGGGGGCCAACCAGGGCCCCAAACTGGTCAAGCGCTTCATGCACCCCGAATCCCCATCCATATCCCATTCGTTTTGCGGCGTGGGAAAGCATGACGTCGCGGGGAGGATTACGAATCGCTTTCCCGATGCGTTCCAAAACGATGAGCAATCCGGCGACCTGCCAATTGGGCGCGAAGGTGAGCAAGGGAACGGCGCTCATCTGGATCACGTATCCGAAAATGGTGATCGGCCAGAATTCACCGGTACGCTCACTGAGCCGACCGGATACGAGCCGCAGGCCATATCCCAAGAGTTCTCCCAGGCCGGCGATAAACCCGACCAAGGTTGCACTCGCCCCCAGAACGGCGAGGAAAGGGCCATTAATGCTGCGGGCGCCTTCGTAGGTAAAGTCGGCAAAGAAGCTAACTACTCCGATCAGGAGCACAAACTTGAGAGCTCTGCTCTTCATTCGTTCCTTGTCGATTGCGATCAATTCTGCCATTGCTTTTTCCTCATCAGGGATGTCCGCCATATCTTTGCTGGCTAGAAGAGGTGTGGCCATATGCGTACCGCGATTCGTCCTTCTAAAGAAAATCGAGTGAGCACGATCGAAGCTCAGACTAGTCCACCAAGACATGAAAGTGGCGAGCGAGTTGGAGCACAGCTGCCGCGTACAGACCCGCCGCCAAGTCGTCGCACATAATGCCAAAACCCGCGGGCAGCCGTTCCAACTGCCGTAGTGGCGGAGGTTTCACAATGTCGAATGCTCGGAAGAGCACGAAAGCCGCCAGCACGGAAGCACCCGAGAGGCGTACTCCGATCAGAGAAACCAATTGACCCGCCACCTCATCGATAACGACAAATTCAGGGTCCTTCGATCGATATGCGCGCGCCATGGATGAAGCTGCAGGAATGCCGCTCAACACCGCCAACGAGGCGCCAAAAATAATTACGGGGATCTGCCATTCCGGACGAATCCATCGTCCTGCTTGCCAACAGAGGAGCACAGTCGCGCCTGCCGCCCAAGATCCGGGACCTGGATAGATCAGTCCAGTGCCAAAAAATGTGGCCGTCAGGCGTACCCAGAGGGAGCACCGAAAACGAGGATTCGCAGTGCTGTCGCGGAAATGGTTCATCGGTGCAGAAGGAGCGAGCGCTCCCTTGGAACGGTCTTGAGGGGATTCCAGTTTTGTCATTGTCTTCGCGGCACTCCACGTCGATCATCGCCACGAGTTCTCAGCAGAAAGACGATTGGAGTCAATCTGGCGCTTCGAGAAGTCGACGTTTTGAAGGAAACTTGTCGGCGGAGTCGAGCCAGCGGTTTCTCCTGAGACAAAAAACTTCCCCTCAGGAGTCATCAGCTGCCGTGGCTTATGCGATAGGACAGCGGTTAACGGCGAACTCCCTCACCGTAAAGAGGTCTCCAGTTTACCGGAAGCTCAAGTCTCGTGTCGTTTTCTAGCGTGCGCCATTTCTTCGACGGGCTGTTTTCGCGGAGGATGGGATAGCGATAAAAGGAAGGGCTGAGGCAGCTGAAATCTCAAAGATCGCCTCGGACTTGAAGAGCATCTATAATGGTGTAGCAACTGCAGGAGGGTGAAGGAGTACCACCCGAACTGCTGTCCTTCCTTTTCTGGGACGGCTGATGACTCCTGACAAGAGGGATCTTGTCTCGGGAGCCAGACTACGCGGCAAGCCCCTCATTCAACGAAGCACACGCCGGAAGACGATTCTGGATTTTTCCCAGTGTGCATCAGGAGGCAGGTATGCTCGCCGTGTGCATTAACTGCTGGCATGAATTGGAATCGGAAAGCGAACGGTGCCCTTGCTGTGGAGCGATCGTTGATTCCGAGTCGCATTCCTATGAGCGGCTCCTATTCTGGGCTCTCAAAAACTCGCAACCAGAGCACCGCGCGGAAGTTTGCAGGATTCTCGGGTTGCGTGGGCACAGAGCGGCCGTTGTTCACTTAATCGAGGCCGTGAACGACCATGCCATGGTTGTCCGCATCGCCGCCATCGAAGCCCTGGGAGCGATTGCCGACGAATCCGCCAGACCGGTAATCGAGAAAGCCTTCGGAAGTGAGAGCCTGGAAGTGGAGAACGCGGCGCGACGTGCTCTGAAAAAAATCGAAGCCTCTCGCAAGCAGCCTTCCTCCATTTCCAGTACAGAGGCGAGCACCCCTGAAGCAGCGCATCACGGGAGCTAGAGAGATCGCGGGAGGAGGAAAGGGTGAACGAACTGCCTGTTTTGGCTCTTCCGCACAACGCCGCGAAGAGAACCGACGCGCGGTGGTTTTGCGGCATCGACCTCGGTACGACAAACTCCTCGGTAGCCA